>JAFWWK010000181.1 GCA_017523615.1 Clostridia bacterium | reverse complement strand
GGCTCCGATGGATGAGGAGCGCTTCAATGAGCTGTACCGCGCCTATGCCGGGGACGTGCTTCGGGTCAGCTGTTTCTATCTGGGCGACCGTCAGAAAGCCGAGGACGTAACGCAGGATGTGTTTGTCAGGCTCATCCGCGCCAATCCGGACCTGGCCCCCGGCAAGGAAAAAGCGTGGCTGCTCACAGTGGCGCTGAACCGCTGCCGGGACCTGTGGCGTGAAAGCTGGTTTCGCCGCGTGAGGGTGGGAAGCGAGATCCTGGAAAGGAAACGCGACAGCACCGACATGGACGACGAGATCGAAAAGCGGGAACTGAAAGAAGCGATCCGCCGGCTTCCGCCGGCATTCAGGGACGTTATCCTGCTGCATTATTATCAGGGCATGGGCATCACGGAGATTTCCGGGATCCTCGGCGTGGCCGAGGGCACCGTTTCCAGCCGCCTTTCCCGCGCAAGGAAAAGGCTGGAGGAAGAACTAAAAGGAGGGTGAGGACCTTGAAGAGCGTTGAGGACAGGCTCCGGGAGCTGCCCCAAGACGCCGGGCTGAAGCGGATCGAAGCGGATGAGGAGCTTCGCCGCCGGATCCTGAAGGCCGCATCGGAAAAAACAACGGAAAAGAAACAAAAGACCGCGTTTCCCGTCAGGTGGATCGCCGCGGCTGCGGCCGCGCTGGTGGCGGGGGTGGGCATTTTCGCCTCCGTCAGCCTTACCCGCGGGCCCAAGGCCGGCGATCCCATGATCACCAGCCAGAGCGCCGGGGTCGGGGACGCGCTCTATGCCGCGGGTGAAAGCGCTTCCCTGGACGTGCATATGGGCACGGTGTCCATTTCCTCCACCCGGGACAGCGGCCTGAGGAGCGTCTGGGCGTCGGGCAGCGGCGCCAATTTCCCCATGGTGGCCGTCAACGGGCGGTATTACCGGCTCCTGACGGTCCCGGCGGAAGCGGGCGGAGGCCTGATTGGAGAAAGCATCGGCACGGTTTCGGAATTCACAAAGGAGCCCGCGCTGTCCGGCGCGGCCGTTGTGTCCAATATCTGCCCCGAAGGGACTGAGATTTACGCGGTCAGCGGCATGAACGGGGCCGTGGCGGCGGCCCGTGTGGACGGGACGATGCGCCTGTTCCAGCGCGTGTCTTTCGCGGGCAGGGCACTGGTCGGCGGCGAATCCCTCTCGGATACCCTGCGCGCAGGGCAGGTCACCTCTCTGGAGCTGAGCGGGGTCGGCGCCGTGACCGGCAGCGAGGCAAAGCGGCTTTTTTCCCTGCTGTGCGGCGGTGCGGTCTATATGAACGCTTCCTGTCCGGAGAGCGGACAGGTCCTTCTCATTTCCCTCTCCAACGGGCTGACGCTGCAGCTGTCCGTCAGCGGCGAAACCGTTTCCGCCTGCGGCACCTGGGCCTGCCCCGATTTCTTTGAGGCCTTTAACGGCGCACTGTAAAAAAACATATTCGGATGCATACGCTTCGGGAACGCCGTCGGCGTTCCTTTTTTCTTTACGGCCCGGCCGGTTTATGGTATACTGATTCTGGCGTTTTATTGGCTTTTATCTTTTGCGAATGATTCCGGCGGGCAGTCCGCCTGAGGGGACGGCGATAAAAAGTGGACTTTGTTTCCATCATCGAAAGAAAAAAACGCGGTGAAGAACTTTCGGCGGACGAGATCCGCGCCTTTGCGGCAGGCGCGGCGGACGGCAGTGTGAAGGATTACCAGCTTTCCGCGCTCCTGATGGCCATTCGCCTCAACGGGATGACCGACCGTGAAACCAGGGACCTGACCCTGGCCATGGCCGCGAGCGGCGACATGCTTCGGCCGGAGGTGGGCGGCGTTCCGGTGGACAAGCATTCCACCGGCGGCGTGGGGGACACCACCACTTTGATCCTGGCCCCGCTGGTGGCCGCCTGCGGCGGCAAGGTGCTCAAAATGAGCGGGCGCGGCCTGGGCCACACGGGGGGCACCATCGATAAAATGGAATCCATTCCGGGCATGCGCACCACCATGCCGGAGGAGGAATTCGTGCGCGCCGTCAGGGAGATCGGCTGCTGCGTGGTGGGGCAGAGCGCCCAGCTTGCCCCCGCGGACAAGCGGCTGTATGCCCTTCGGGACGTGACCGCCACCGTGGATTCGGTGCCGCTGATCGCCTCTTCCATCCTCAGCAAAAAATTCGCCTCCGGCGCGGGGGCCATCGTGCTGGACGTAAAAACCGGGTCCGGCGCACTGATGCCCACGGAGGAGGACAGCATCGCTCTGGCGTCCGCCATGGTCCGCATCGGCGCCCTGTCCGGCAGGAAAATCACGGCGGTGATCAGCGGCATGGAGGAGCCTTTGGGGAGCCACGTCGGCAATGCCCTGGAGGTAAAGGAAGCCATAGACGTGCTTTCGGGCAGGTGCGATGACCGTCTTCCCCTGACGCGGGTGTCTGTGTATCTTGCATCCCATATGCTGGTGCTTTCCGGCGTGGCCCCGGGGCTTAAGCAGGCGCGGGAAATGCTTTGGGCCAGGCTTCACGACGGCAGCGGACTGAAAAAGCTGAGGGAAATGATCGCCCGCCAGGGCGGCGATCCCCGGGTATGCGACGATACCTCGCTCCTGGGCACGGCGCCGGTCAAACTGGAGGTGCTCTGTCCGGAGGACGGGTTCCTCGCCGCCACGGACTGCACGCGCCTGGGCTACGCGGCCCAGCGCCTGGGCGCCGGCCGGGCAAGCAAAGAAGACGTTCTGGACCTCAGGGTGGGCTTTGTCATGCACCGCCGCATCGGGGACCGGTGCCGCCGGGGAGAGAATGTGTGCACGGTACACGCTTCCGACGAAAAGAGCGCAGCCCGGGCGGCCGGGGAAATCCTGAGCGCTCTCACCTTTTCAGCCGCGCCGTGCCCGCCTTCCAGGCTCATCTGGGATGTGGTGGATGAAAACGGCGTCAGAAAGCCCGGGGAAGACGAACTGGGCTGAACGTGAATCCGGATTTCGCCGCCTGTTTTGAGGGCGGCAGGCTTGGAGGCCGTGTATGCGGATTGATCTGACATGTCCGGTGGAGGTGTGGAACTGCCATATCCCCACTGTGGATAATCCCTTCTGTGCCCTGCAGATGTACAATCTCTCCGGGGAGGACGTATCCAGTCTGCAGGTGTCCATCCTTGCCTATGACGGGGACGGGACCCAGATTTCCAGGTCGGTGGAGCGGGTGCTGACGCCCGCGGCGCAGGCCCAGCATGTATTTGAGCTTTCCGTGCGCGATGAGGAAGCCGCCGCCGCCACGGACCTGGAGATCCTGATCGAGAAGGTGTGGTTTGCCGACGGTTCCGTGTGGCGCCGCGGCGTCGCCGAAATGACGGAATACCGGCCCGAAAAGCCCCTGAAGGGGGAACAGCTGGAGGTCATGCGCGCCCTGGCGGGCCCCGACGCGTCCTGCCTCCCTTCGGACCAGGGGAATGTGTGGATCTGCGTCTGCAGCCGGGTCAACGCCGCGGGAGCGGAAAGCTGCGCGCGCTGCGGAAGGGACAAGCACGACGTGTTTCTCAAGCTCAATAAAGCGGAGCTTGAAAAGATCATCTTGCGCCGGCAGGGCGAAAAGGAAGAGGCGGACCGCGCCGAAAGGGAAAGGGAACGCCTCGACGAGGAAGCGAAGGCGGAGGAACGCCGCAAAAAGAAGCGCCGCGCCCGCAGGATCCGCAACGCGGTCATTTCCGTGGCCGCCCTGGCGGCGCTCTTTGCGCTGGTGTGGTTTTTCGGCATTCCCTATTACCGCTATATGCGCGCCTCCCAGGCCCTGGAGAACGGGCAGTATACCGCCGCGAAGGAACAGTTCATCGCCCTGGGGGATTACAGCGACAGCGCCGAAATGGCCCTGGAATGCGATTATCAGAGCGCGCTCAGCGGCCTGAAATACGGCACCTACAATTCCCTGGCGACGGCTCAGGATACCTTTGCCTCGCTCGGCGGCTATAAGGACAGCGCCGCCCGCGCCAGGGAAGCGGCGTATACCCGGGGCGAAAAATATTTCGCGGCCTCCCGCTGGGAGGAAGCGGCGGAAATGTACGCGTCGGTCGCGGACTATGCCGACGCGCCGGACAAGCGCGTCCGGTCGGTATATGCCTGGGCCGGGGAACTGTTCCGCGTCGGGGACTGGGCCGGGGCGCGGGAAAAGTACCTGTCGGTATCCTCCTATCAGGACGCGGCGGAAATGGCGAAGGAATGCCTGTATCAGCCGGCGCTGAAGCTGCTTAATGATGAGAAGCCCCTGGAGGCGCTGGAAGCGCTGTCCGTACCGGAACTGGACGGCTATAAGGACGTGGAGCGCCGCCGCCTGGAAGCGTATTACCTGACGGGCGAAGCGTACTTTGCCAAAGGGGACTATGACACCGCCGCCGAGTATTATTCCCTGGCGGGGGATTACAGCGACGCGCTGCGCAAACTGAAGCAGTGCCTGTATGACCCGGCCATGGAGGACATGTCCCGGGGCGAATTCATGGCCGCGGCCGAAAAGCTGGAGCAGATCCTGGCCTTTGACGATGCCAAGGACCAGTGGGAAACCTGCATGATGGAGCTGGGCCAGCGGGCGCTGGCGGAGGGGGATTACCTGGCGGCGGCGGACTGGTTCGGACGCATTGCCGACGGCAATGTCCTGGCGGATACGCTGCTCAACGAGAGCGTCTACCGGGCCGCGATGCAGGCCTATGAGGAAGGGGACAAGGAGACGGCGGAAAAGTATTTCGCCGAGATTCCCGGCTATATGGACGCCGACAGTTACCGCTACGGCATCCTGTATGAGCGCGCCCGGGGCTATATGAACCGGGGTTCCTATGAAGAGGCCCGGCCGATCCTGGAGGAACTGGGCTCTTATGAGGACAGCGAGGAGGATCTGCGCCTGGTCAGGTACCGCCTGGCGGCGGACGCCCTGGAATCCGGGAGGTACGAGGAGGCCATTTACCTGTTTGACCAGGTGGGTGATTTTGAGGACGCTCCGGACCGGCTGGACAGCGCCAGGTACCTGATGGCGCTGGACCTGAAAAACGCCGGGGAATGGCAGAAGGCTTCGGACATCTTCAGCGTCATCAGCACCTATGCCGACAGCGCCGACCAGTACGAGATGTGCATGTACGAGATGGCGTCCGCGGCCCTGGCGGACGGGGAGACCGAAAAAGCGATCGCCGGCTTTGCCGGGATCCCGGGCTACCGGGACGCGGACGAAAAGTACCGCGCCACGGTGTACGATTACGCCGTGAAATACCGCGCGGAGGAGGATTACGCCCATGCCGCGGCCTGGTTTTTG
This sequence comes from Clostridia bacterium, assembly GCA_017523615.1. Classification (GTDB taxonomy): domain Bacteria; phylum Bacillota; class Clostridia; order Christensenellales; family Aristaeellaceae; genus RUG756. Next base: position 12,717 of record JAFWWK010000181.1, on the reverse strand, counting down.
AAGATCCCGGATTATAAGGACAGCGCCGCGCAGGCCGAAGAATGCCAGGACAAATACTATGCCCTGTCCTATGACGCGGCCATGGAGGCGTACGGCAATAAGGATTATCCCCTGGTTGTGTCCATCCTGGTTGGAATGGATCTGACGAACCTGCCGGAAAGGTACGCCGAGCTGGCTGAGATCTATCCCGTTTCCGCTTACCGGGCGGCGGAAACGCTGTACGGGGAAAAGCGGCCCTATGAGGCGCTGTATTACTACCGGCTGATTCCCGACTACCGCGACGTTTCATCCAAAAAGCTGACGCGCACCTGCTATGCCATTCTCGGCCGCTGGCTGGGTGAAAAGGACTCCTACATGGAATTCCGCGAGGACGGCACCTGCACGGTCCTGGACAAGGAATATTACTTCTACGCCACCCAGTACGCCATTTACCTGGGCACCGAGGACGACCCGGCGAAGATGGAATACCTGTTCAATATTTTCAGACGGAGCGATACGGCCATGACCCTCAAGCATATGAAGACCGACACCTATTACCGTCTGACGCGCCCCGCGGAAGAAACGCCGTGAACGGGCAGGTCTTTATTCCGCGCGTCGGCCGCGCGCCGGACGAAAGGCGGATCGACGTCCTGGACGGCGTAAGGACAATCATGATCCTGCTGGTGGGATGGTTCCACATCTGGCAGCAGAGCTGGCTGACGCCTTCAGTGATCGTGTCCGGGCGGTATTATTCCCTGGATCCGCTGCTCCGCTCGGGGTATATCTGGGTGGACGGGATGATCCTCCTGTCCGGGTTCCTGCTTTATTATACCTACGGTGGGCGGCCGATGGGGCGCGGGGACGTCCTGCGCTTTTACCGGAAGCGGTTCGCGAGGATCTTTCCCTCCTATGCGCTCAATGTGCTGATCTTCTTTTTCCTGAACCTGCACAGGTATGCCGACACGGCCCATGCCCTGTGGGATCTGGGCGCGCACCTGACCTTTACCCATCCCCTCTGGTATTTTACCTATTACGGCAGTCCCATCAACGGCGCGCTGTGGACGGTGGGGGTGGAGTTCCAGTTCTACCTCCTGTTTCCGCTGGTCCTGTACCTTTACAGGAAAAAGCCGGGATGGACCTTCGCCGGGATGTGCCTGATCGGCTGGGGCTTTCGGTACTGGGCGGCCTCGCTGAAGGACTGCGGCATGGCGTTCAATCAGCTGCCCGCCTTTATGGATGTGTACGCCATCGGTTTTCTCGGCGCGGGGGCATACCTGGCCCTGCGGGAGAAGCTGCGGGAGGAAGGCGCCGCCGAAAAGGGCTTTTTCCTCCTGACCGCGGCCGTGTGCGTTCTGTTCCTTTCGCGCCTGGTAAAGGAACAGGCCTCCCGGGGGAGCCAGGAAATGATCCGGTACGGGCAGCTGGTCACGCGCCTGCCGCTGGCGCTGGCGCTGACGGCGCTCATCATTTCCCTGGCCTTTACCTTCCGCCCGGTCCGTTTTCTGTTCGGCAGCCGGGTGATGCGCGTCCTGTCGGAGGTGTCGTTCCAGTTTTACATGTACCACCAGGTCCTGGCCGTGATCATCCGGGAAAACAGATGGATCCCGTCGGTCAGCGACACGCCCAATTACGTGGGTGAATGGCCGTGGCAGCCCGTTTATACCCTGGTCTGCTTCCTTGTGCCGCTGGTCCTTTCCGTGATTCTGACCTATTGCTTTGAAAAGCCCCTGGCCCGGCTGATCCTTCGCCGGAGCGGGGAAAAAACGCTGTCCGCCGCTGGAAAAGCGGAAGAAAATAAAGGAGTGGATGCGACATGAATCAGGAGTATCTTCGCTGGCTGAAAAACTGCGACGACGCGGCCGTCAGGGCCGAGCTTGAGAGCATCAGGGACGACGAAAAGCAGGTGGAGGACCGCTTTTATTCCGAACTGACCTTCGGAACGGGCGGGCTCAGGGGCGTCATCGGCGCCGGCACCAACCGCATGAACATTTATACCGTCGGCCGCGCCACCCAGGGCTATGCGGTCTACCTGAAGGAACGCTACGGCGAAGCCTCGGTGGCCATCAGCCATGACAACCGCAAAAACAGCGACGTTTTCGCGCGCGCGGCCGCGGCCATCATGGCGGGCAACGGCATTAAGGTATATATGTATTCCGAACTGATGCCCACCCCCATGCTCTCCTGGGCCACCCGCGTCCATCACTGCCAGGGGGGCATCATGGTGACCGCCAGCCATAACCCCGCCATCTACAACGGCTACAAGGCTTACGGCCCCGACGGCTGCCAGCTGACCGACGACGACGCCCATGCCGTGGAAAAGGCCATTGCCGGCCAGGACTATTTTGACGGCATCAAAAAGGCGGACTTCGCCGAGGCCCTCGCCTCCGGCATGATCAATTACATCGACCAGAAGGTCATCGACGACTTCCTGGCCATGGTCTCCAAGCTGGCCCCCGGCGACGAAAAAGAGGCCGCCGCGCTGAAGGTCGTCTATACGCCCCTCAACGGCACCGGCAGGATGCCCGTCACCAGGATCCTGGCCATGAACGGCTTTACCGACGTCACCGTCGTTCCCGAGCAGGAAATGCCGGATCCCGAGTTCACCACCTGCCGCTATCCCAACCCCGAATTCAAGGAAGCCCTGGAGCTGGGCCTGAAGCTGATGGCCGAAAAGAAGGCCGATCTGCTGCTTGCCACCGACCCCGACTGTGACCGCGTGGGTACCGCCGTGTGGGACAATGGCGTCCAGAGGCTGATCACCGGCAACGAAATGGGCGTCCTGATGCTGGATTACCTGTGCTCCAAGCGCAAGGCCGAGGGCACCATGCCCAAGGATCCGGTGGCGGTGAAGACCATCGTGACCACCGACATGGCCCGCCGCTGCGCCGAGTATTATGGCGTCGAGATGCGCGACGTGCTGACCGGCTTCAAGTACATCGGCGAACAGATCGCCCATCTGGAGGCCGCCGGCCATCCCGAGCGCTACATCATGGGCTTTGAGGAGAGCTACGGCTACCTCACCGGCACCGATGTGCGCGACAAGGACGCCGTCAACGCTTCCCTGGTCATCTGCCGCATGACCGCCCATTACAAGGCCCTGGGCATGACCCTGGCCGACGCCCTCAGGGACGCCGAAAAACGCTTCGGCGCTTTCCGCAACGCCCTGGAGAACCATGCCTTTGCCGGCCAGGAGGGCATGATCAAGATGAGCGGCATGATGTCCGCCCTGCGCAATGATCCCCCGATGGAGGTCATGGGCCTGAAGCTCAAGCGCCTGCAGGACTACCAGCTGAAGGTCGATACCGATTTCGCCGCCGGCACGAAGACCGCCATCACCCTGCCCACCAGCAACGTGCTGAAGTTCTACTACGGCGACAAGGTGACCGCCGTGGTCCGTCCCTCCGGCACCGAGCCCAAGCTGAAGATCTACCACGCCGTCCGCGGGGATTCCCCCGCCGAGGCGGAGGAGCTCCTCAAGAACTGGCAGGAAGCCTTTGGCAAGATCACCGAAAAGCTCAAGGCCTGACCCGGGGCCTCCGCGGCCCTCGCGTCCTCAATTCACAATAGGCTTCTGCTGTCGCTGACGCTCCGCACAAGCCTTTGTTCATTGGGCCTGCGCCTTCCTTCCGCCTTTCGGCGGACAGTCCACAGGACTGACGCTCGGCTCCGGCCCCCCGGCAGGGGATGAGATCCCCTGCACCCCATATCGGCGAACAGGCGGTCCCCGGAAAACGGGGCCGTCCCGCCAGGGGCGGGGGACGGGGAGGACAGAGCCTGACATGAGAATGAAAAAAGAGCCGGCATCGGAGTCATTTGCTCCGATGCCGGCTCCCGTTTTTTAAATCAGCGCGGTGCTGAAATACCTTTCCGCCCGGTCCGGGAGAACGGTGGCGACGATCATGCCTTTTCCGTATTTTTCGGCCATTTTTTTCGCCGCCCAGACGTTGGCCCCGGAGGAGGTGCCCACGAGAAGCCCCTGGACCCTGGCCAGCTCCCGGGCGGTATTGATGGCGTCATCGTCCGACACCTCGACGATGTCGGTGATGATGGAGGTGTCCAGGATGTCCGGGATGAATCCGTCCCCGATCCCCTGGATCTGGTGCAGTCCGGGCTCGTCCCCCAGCAGGGCGGAAACGTTCTTCGGCTCCACCGCGACGATCTTGCAGTCCGGGTTCTTCTCCAGAAGGTACTGCGCCACGCCCTGCAGCGTTCCGCCGCTGCCGACGCCGGAAACATAGATATCGATCTTCTTTCCCAGCTGCTCCACGAGCTCCACGGCGGTGGTGCGGTAATGGGTCTCGGGATTGGCGGGGTTTTTGAACTGCTGGGGAACAAAATACTCATCCGAGCTGCCCGCGATCTCCATCGCTTTGTCCACAGACCCGGCGATGCTCTTTGCCGGGTCCGTTAGCACCAGCTCCGCCCCCAGCGCGCGGATGATCTTTTTGCGCTCTTCGCTCATGTTTTCCGGCATCACGATGATCACGCGGTAGCCCTTCCTTACGCCGCACAGCGCAAGCCCGATGCCGGTGTTGCCCGAGGTGGGCTCCACGATGGTCATCCCGGGCCGCAGTTTCCCGTCCTTTTCCGCCTGTTCGATCATGTTCAGGGCGATCCGGTCCTTGATGCTGCCGCCCGGGTTCAGGAATTCGGCCTTGGCGAAGATCTGCAGCCCGGTGGTCTGCTCCAGGCTGATCAGCGGGGTATTCCCGATCATATCCAACACGTTTGTGTAAACCATGTATTATTTCCCCTTTCGGTTTTTATTCAATGATGGCAAAGGAAGATACAGCCCCTTCCGCCTGCCGGCAGGAAGGAAGTGTTTGCCTCTGTGTGGATCCGGGAAGACGTCTGACTGTCTTCCGGTCCCGCTGCCTGCCTCATGTCCGCTTTTCTCCTGCTGATGCGCGAAAAATGGAAAGCGTCTTGCTGACAGCGCATATGCATGATACCACATATATTTGATGCTTGAAAGCTTTCCGACTGAAAAAACCGCCCCTTGAAGGGCGGCAATGTTTTAGGTGTGCGCATTATCCTTTCATGATCTTCATGACCGGCCGATATACGGGAACGGCGACAATCAGGCAGATCAGGGTATCCCACAGCATATAATTGCCGTTGTACAGGGCGCTGGTCCAAAGCTTGAACATGAAGGACCAGGACGCGGAATCGCCGTCTCCGTACCAGAAGATGCCTGCGAAGGTATGGCAGACGAAGCGCCCGAAGGCCGCGATGAAGATCGAAAGGAAAAGAAACCAGTCTTTCTTTTTGTCCGCGAAGGGCTTATAAAACCCGGCCAGTCCCAGCATGGCGAAAGCGATCGGGTAGTCCATGAGCATTTGGGCCCAGTGAACAACTTGTGGATCCTGGATATATTGAAGGATCCCGTAGACCACGCCGGTGATCATCCCAGGGCCGACGCCGTATACGGCTGAAAACAGCATCAGCGGCAGCATGCTGGCCAGGGTGACCGAACCGCCGTTGCCCATTCTTGCCAGACGGATAAAGGAGAGCACAAAGGACAGCGAAATGGCTATAGCTCCGTTGGTCAGCATCCGGGCGGTCCACTTTTTCTTTTTATTGGTGAGGATAACGACAAGCATGACGGCAACGAACAGTACGACGACACCGAACGCGATCCATCCGTTCTCGCTGATTTTGTGGAAACGGGGCTCAAAGCCGACGGAGATATACGGGGTCTTCGCCTCTTCGGCGCGTGCACTGGAAATGAACAGGTCCATCAGGTCCATAACGGTACCTCTCTTTCCGCCGCCGGGGATATGGATGTGAGAATGAAAAAACCCGCACTTGCGTGCGGGAAGCGTGCGGCTTGCGCCACAGCCGCTTCCCTCCGGTAGGATGACCTACATCAGGTTCCAAGGGTGAACTTCTCAGCCGCGATTTACCGCAGCGCCCCCAGCGGACATATGCAATTGTACCACAAGGTCCTTCCCCGGTCAACAAGTTTTATCCTGGACCGGCCGGTCTGTCCGACCTGGAAAGAATGCCTTTGTCACCTGTCCGGAATGCTTGCGGCTTTCCGGGCCTGCGCTTTTTTCCGGCGTTCATCCATCCTGCGGACGGACCTTGACAAGCAGCAGCTTTCCCTGACGGACGGATATCTCCGCATTTTGGCCGGGGAGCGTTTCGTTGCTGATGCCGTATTGGTATTCGCAGGTGATCGTCCCGTTTTCCAGGGGATACTTTGCGCCGCGGACCGTGATGCCCTCGGCCTGCCCGGTGATGTTCAGCAGGGAAAAGAAGGCATATTCGTTTCCGACGCGGACCGGCCGTTTGGACACGATCTCCATGTCGGACCAGTCGTCGGCAATGCGGGCCGTTTTACCCAGGGACTCGAGGTAAAGCAGGATGGATATGTTCCCGAGGGTATGATCCATCCTGCCGCCTGTGACGCCGAGGAGCAGGAAGTCACAAAACCCCCTTTTTACGCCTTCCTTTGCCGCAAAATATGTGTCGGTGTCGTCTTTTTCGCGTGAGAGGACGATGGTCTCGACGGGAAGGCACGGGTTTTCGATGGAGTCGAAATCCCCGACGATCAGGTTCGGTTCGGCCTCCAGGGCTGCCATGTGTTTTAAGCCGCTGTCGCAATAGACGACGAAATCGTCCTCTCTGAGCAGTTTCCGGATGAAGGAGGCCCTGCCGATATCGGCTCCGCCCACGATCACGCAGCGTTTTTTATCGTGCTCCGCGCCCCGGGCGAAGGCCCGGAAGTCCTCCAGATGCATATAGTCGGGGATATATACGTCGGCGAGGCGGTGTATTTCCTCCCGGTCCCTCTCGCTCGCGTCGTACACCACGGCCACAGGGAACCCGTCCGCCCGGGCGGTCATGACGGCATGGAGCGCGTCCTCAAAGACCACAGTGCTCCGGCGGTCGGCGCCAAAATGCGCCATCGCCGCGCGGAAAATGTCGGGCTTGTCCTTGCCGGCTCCCACCTCGGAGCAGGTGAAGACCGCATCGAAATACCGGTCCAGGCCGCAGCGCTTCAGGGCGGCTTCCACCTGGTAGCGGTCGGTGGCCGTGGCGATGCACATCCTTACGCCTCTTTCGCGCAGCTCCTCAAGGAAGGCAGCTACGCCGGGCTTGGGGAGGACGTCATAGAAATAATGCTTTTCCACGGTGCGGTTGATGCCGTCTGCGATCTCCTCCTCGGAGAAAGGAAGGGCATATTCCCGCTTGAAATAGGCGGCGCACTGGGAAAGGCTCATTGTCCGCATGTCCTCGCGCACACTGGGTCCGGGCTCCTTCCCAAGGGAGCGGAGGTAATCCTCCCCGGCGCGGTCCCATACGTACATGGAATCGAACAGCGTGCCGTCAAAATCAAAAATGGCGCATTTGATCTTCATGCGTATGTCTCCCGGACCTTGGGCGGATCAGCCCTTTTTTGTTCCGCTTTCCAGGCGCTTCAGATACCTGAAGGACAAGGGCCAGACCCCGGCGCCGAACAGGCAGAGGATGAAATAGCGGATCGCGTCGGCGGCGGGGCGGCCGCCGAAGAGGGAATTGAGGGGCTTCTTCAGGACCACCCGCAGCAGGAAGACCAGCCCGGCGCCCAGGACACATTTGAGGACCTGGACATACCAGACCGCTTTCGTATCGTAGCGGACGAAGCGCTCGTCGATCTCGAAGGCCAGGAAGATCCCCAGGGATCCGCCCAGAAGGAGCCAGGCGTTTTTGACGGCCTCGTTCAGGTTGTCCGGGTCGACGTCCCCGCCGAAGGAGCAGAGGCTCATATACAGCACGAAGGCGGCGGAGCAGACAAGGCCGATGAGCAGCGCCGCGCGGGTCCGGGCCGGGGATGCGTTCGTGAAAAGGCGCCGCAGCAGGAAGGCCAGGACGAGGGATATCAGGCAGCCCACGGTCACATCCCACGGGGTATGGACGCCCAGGTACATCCTGGAGAAAAGGACAAGCGCGATCAGTACCGCGCAGGCGATGACCGCGGCGCGCTTTTTATACCACAAAGCCAGGCATCCGAAAACAGCGGCCGCGCTCTGGCTGTGGCCGGAGGGGAAGGAATAGCCGCCGGCGCCTTCACGGGCGGCCTCCACGATGGTGAAGCCCTCCTTCATGACCCATGGGCGAGGTACCCGGCAGAGGATCTTGAGCCACTGGCTCACGACGGTGCCGATGATGCCCACCGACAGCATGTACCGGCCCAGTCCCTTGTTTACGCACCACAGGATGACCAGGCCGAAAACGATCAGGAAGGCTTCCCCGCCCAGCTCGGTGATCCATAGGACGATCCGGTCGATGAAGGGGGTGCGGAGCGTTTCCAGCGTTTCGAGAAAAGCCATTATATCACTCCTTTGCCAGGATCATGCCGCCTGGGTTTTCATTCCATCATCCATTCATATCCGTTCAGGTCCGCCCAGTCAGCCCATGCCCGGTCGGGCACGATCAGGAGGGCGCCGGGGCTGAAAGCGTCGGGGGCGATGACGGCGATGGAAGCGGGAAGCCGGATGGCTATCTCTTCCGAAAGTCCTGCGAAAGCGCCGCTCCCGATCTCTGTGAGGCTGTCCGGGAGGTCGAAGACCGCCGGCGCCGCGCCGTAATGGATGCTGATGCCGAAAAAGGTATAGTCATCGTAATAGAAGAACGATATTGCGTTCCACTGCTCCTCGGTGCCGGCGTAATAGATGTCTGTGAGGCTGCAGTAGGAGCCGAAGGAGTATATCCCCAATTCCTTTACGCTGGTCGGGACCATGACGCGCTTCAGGCTTTGGCAGGAAGAGAAGGCATAGGATTCAACGCTGCGGACGCTGTCCGGGATATAATACCGTACGGCGCTGCTTCCCGACGGGTACTCGATCAAAACCGAAAGATCCTTGCTGAACAGGACTCCGTCCACCGAAGTATAGAAGGGGTTATCACCGGACACCAGGATCTGTGTCATGGCCCCGGAGTTGAATGCGCCGTGTCGGATCGTACTGACGGAAGCGGGGATCAGGACGGAAGTGAGGCCGCTGTCCGAAAAAGCGAAATATCCGATCTCCGTCAGGCCTTCGGGCAGCGCTGCCTCATTCAGGTTCGGGGTCTGCTGGAAAGCGCTGACTTCTATACGGACGAGGCCTTCGGGAAGGACGACGCGCTCCAGTCTGGCGGCGCCGGAAAAGGCATAGCCGCCGACGGTGACGACGCCGTTCGGGACGGTATAGGACGCGTCCGATCTTCCGCAGGGATATGCCAGGAGCACCGAGCCGTCCGCGCTGAACAGCACGCCGTCTTCCGCGCTGAAACAGGCGCTGCCGGGAGCGACCGAGAAGGCCGTCAAACCTGCGCAATCGGCGAAAGCCCCTTCCGCCAGGACGGTGAGACTGGCGGGCAGCGTGATTTGAGGCAGAGCGCCGCAATAGCGGAACGCGGAATCCCCGATCCGGATGAGTCCCTCCGGCAGCGAAAGTTCCGTCAGGGCGTAGTCGTTCATGAACGCGCACCGGCCGATATCGGTCACTGTACCCGCGATGGAGACGGAGGTAAGGCCGATGAGAGAATAAAACGCGTAATCTCCGATATTGGTCACGCCTTCCAGGATGACGACGGAACGGATATCGTGACTTGACGTATGGGACGCCCAGGGATAATCCGTAGAAAAGCCCGCATCCGGCATGGCCCCGGCGCCGCCGATGGTCAGCGTGCCGCTGCTGTCCAGTTCCCAGGTCAGGTTGTCACCGTCCGCGCCGAAGACGCCGCTTTCGGGATCCATTATGACCTGGATGGATATCGTTTCCTTGTAGTACAGATTGCTGGACAGGCTTACGGACAGGTCCATTGTGTAATCGCCGGTCTGCGAGATCGAAAAGGTCCCCTCGCTTTGTGAAAAACGCATCGACAGGATGCTGTAGAACGAGGAAAAACGGTCTATATTGAGGTAGGGCGGATATGCGAGGCCCGGCGCCGAACAGGAGATAATGAATTCCTCGCCCGCTTTGACGCATACCTGTGTCGGGGAAATGGACAAGCCTTCAAAGACGCTTGCGTCCGGTTCGACGAAGTGACAGGTGTAATCGCCGGATACCGAGGCTGTCCCGCACTGCGCCGTGATCCTGAACACGGCGTCCCCGGGTTCGGACGGGGTGCTCAGGAACCACAGGATGCAGCGGGCCATGTCGTCCTCATCAAGGGAGGAAGTGTTGTCCTCGACGCTTACTTCGACCTGTTCACCGGAGATCTGTTCGACGGACCAGGTGAACGGACCGCCGTAATAGGCCAGCGCCGCGGCACAGTCCGTGACCTTGATGCCATCGTGCCCAACGGTTTTGTAACAGAAATGACGCTCATCCATGTCCTGCGGAAGCACGTAATGCAATGACTCGGACAGCGTGTCCGCCAGGGTCAGCCGCGGGATCCACAGGAGCCCTTCCGACTGTGCGTAAGCGGCGAAGGGAGCGCTGAAGCCGGAATACAGGGGAAAATCGCACAGGGCGAACACGTCCCCACCAAAGTCTGTGACGCTGTCCGGGATGAAAACCCCTTCCGTCACTTCGGCCCCCATGAAAGCCCCCATCCCCAGGCTGGACACGGTATCCGGGATTTCGACGCGGACCAGCGAGGTCATGCCGGCGAAAGTGTACGCGCCGATCCCGGTGACGCCTTCTTCGATGATGATGAGCTGGGCGTCTGCGCTCCAGGGCCATTGGCCGACGGTGGAAAAATCGTCCATGCGGCCCTGGCCTGAAATGCAAACGGTTTTCATGGGCGTATCTCCGTCGCAGACATACTCTCTCCAGGTGACCTCTGCGCCGCAGCTGCCGTCCGCCAGAGCGGCGGCGGAGAACATAAGCAGGATCAGGATGGCGAGAATGATCGGATAACGCGTGACGCGGATCATAAAACTACCCCCCGGTTCGGCAGAAAGTGTGTTTCCCGATATGCTATTTATTATATGTTCATTCCCGACGCAGGGCAAGACGGTCCTGTCGGAAGGCAGGACAAAAAAACGAATAAAAAGAGCATAAAAAGCGCAATAAGGACCGAAAAGATGCCCCAAAGGCTTTTGCCCTCCGGCACAGCTTCAGCGCCGCCGCCTTGACATTCCGGAGGATGCGATGCTAAGATGATGCTGCCTGGGCTTTGCCCGGCGAAAAAAACGGGGCCGCCGGTATTTCGGGGCGGCGCCGGAAGGACAGAAGGACATGGAACATCATTTTTTCGCATATATCTGCCGTATGCGCTTTATCCGGCGCTGGGGACTGATGCGCAACACCATGCCGGAAAACGACATGGAGCATTCGATGCAGTGCGCGCTTTTTGCCCACGCCATCGCGGTCATCGGGGTGGAGAGATACAACCGCAGCTATTCACCGGAGAGGATCATGACCCTGGCGGCGTACCATGACGCGGCCGAGGTCATCACCGGCGACCTGCCCACGCCCATCAAGCACAGCAACAAGGCCATCACCTCGGAATACGGCAAGCTGGAGGAGATCGCCGCCGAAAGGCTGATGGGCATGCTGCCCAGCGATCTGAGGAAGGCCTACGAGCCGCTGATCCGCCCGGACGAAAACAGCGAGGAATGGCGCATCGTCAAGGCCGCGGACAAGCTGTGCGCCTATGTGAAATGCCTGGAGGAAAAAAAGGCCGGCAACCTGGAATTTGAGATGGCCCGCAAGACCACCAAAAAGACCCTGGACCGCATCGACCTGAGCGAGGTGCAGGACTTCCTGCAGGAATTCGTCCCCGGCTTCTCCCTGACGCTGGATGAGATCAGCGAGGACTGACAAAGCGGCGCAAGCGGCCCGTGCACGGCGGATAAATATTCCTTGCCTGCCGGGCTTTTTTTGCTTATAATAATAAAATCCCGTACTGTGCATCGGGACGCCGTTTACCGCCCAGGGGGCGGCAAAACGGCAGCGCAGAAGTTATTTTCGGCTTTATCAACGGCCTTAACATCATGAGAGGTCGCCTTTTCCAGATCCGACTCTCATATCAGGAGTACATGCATGCAGCAGGATCCCAACTTCAGGGGTTATGATCCGGACGACGGGGAATGGAGCGAGCAGCGCAACGGCGGCGATCCGTTTTACGGCCTGGAGCAGTGGACCCAGGTGGGCAGCAGGGGAGGGGATCCCCGGACGGGAGCGAACGGCCCTGCCGGGGGCGTTCCGCCTGCCTTTCAGGCGCCGCCCCAGCCGCCGCAGCCGCAGCAGAACGCGGGCGGCCGGGGACCGGCGAAGGGAAAAGGCGGCGTAAGGCATCTGTTTGCGCATAATCGCGGCGACAACATCCGTCCGGAGGGCGGATATTTCGGAGGTCAGAAAAAAAAGGCCGACGCGTCCCGGACAGGCCGGCAGCAGGCAGGCGGTTATCCGCCGCAGGGCGGGGCTTACTCTCCACAAAACGGCACATACGCGCAGCAGGGCAGCGGATACCCGCCGCAGGGAGGCGCCTATCCGCCGCAAGGCGCCGCTTACGCGCCACAGAACGGCACATACGCGCCACAGAACGGCGTTTATCCGCCACAAAACGGCAGCTATCCGCCACAAGGCGGCGCTTACCCGCCACAAGGCGGCAGCTATCCGCCACAAAGCGGCAGTTATCCCCCACAAGGCGGCGCTTACCCGCCGCAAGGCGGCGGCTATCCTCCACAGGGGGGGCCCGGCTATCCCCCGCAGGGCGGTACGGGCTATCCGCCGCAGAACGGCTCCATGCCCCCTCAGGGGCCGTATACCCCGGACTGGGGAAAAACGGATGGGATGGAAAACGGAGGGGACAAGC
>JAFWWK010000180.1 GCA_017523615.1 Clostridia bacterium | reverse complement strand
GTGGACCCCAACGACATCCCCGACGTCGCCGTGGTCGACCCCGACATGATGTCCTCCATGCCCAAGGGCCTTACCGCTTCCACCGGCATGGACGCCCTGACCCACGCCATCGAGGGCTATACCACTAAGGCCGCCTGGGAGCTGAGCGACTGCCTCAACCTGGAAGCCATCCGCCTCATCGGCGCCAGCCTTCGCAAGGCCGTCGCCAACGATCCCGACGGACGCGAGGGCATGGCCCTGGCTCAGTACGTCACCGCCATGGCCTATTCCAACGTGGGCCTTGGCATCGCTCATTCCATGGCCCACACCCTGGGCGCGGTGTACGATACGCCCCACGGCGTCGCCTGCGCCATGATGCTGCCCATCGTGATGGAATTCAACGCTGAATGCACCGGCGAAAAATTCAAGGCCATCGCTGAAGCCCTGGGCGTGGATACCGCGGGAATGGACCAGGCCGCTTACCGCAAAGCCGCTGTGGACGCCGTCCGCCAGCTCTCGGTTGACGTGGGCATCCCCACAAAGCTGGACAAGCTGAAGGAAGAAGACCTGCCCTTCCTGTGCGCCTCCGCCGCCGCGGACGCCTGCGCACCCGGCAACCCCCGTCCGGCCACCCTGGCGGACTTTGAGGCCATGTTCCGCAAACTGATGTAAACCCCTATCAAAAAAACGATAACCGCTGATGCGGGCCCTCCGGGGCCCGTTTTCATTTCTTTTTCGTTTTCTTTTCCATTCTCCGGTTATAATCCCGGTTCATGCTTTCCTTTCCGCATCCCTTGTGCTTCTCGCCCTTCCTGCCGGGATATGCTGTATGAATTGTGTATTTATACCCCCGCGGCTATTTCAATTTTGTCCTTTATCCTTTATAATTCTTTTTACCGGACCGGGATCCGCGGCGTCGCCGTCTTTCTCATACCGGTACAGGCGGCCCCGCGGTCCGCCTTTTCGAATGTGAACGAGGTGTAAGAATGTACAGGATCGTCAGAAAAAAAGTGCTGAACCCCACAGTGATCCAGATCGAAGTGGAAGCGCCTCTCATCGCCCGCAAGGCCCGTCCCGGGCAGTTCATCATCCTGCGGGTGGATGAAGACGGCGAAAGGATCCCCCTGACCGTGGCCGGCGTAAACCCCGAGGAGGGCACCGTCAAGGTCATCTTTCAGGTGGTAGGCGCCACCACCGAAGCGCTGCGCCACAGGGAAGCGGGCGATTATCTGCAGGATTTCGCAGGCCCCCTGGGCGTGCCCACCCATACCGAGGGCATCAAAAACGTCTGCGTCGTCGGCGGCGGCGTGGGATGCGCCATTGCGATGCCTGTGGCCCAGGAATTCCACAGGCTCGGGGCTCGCGTCACGTCCGTGATCGGCTTCCGCAGTAAGGACCTTCTGATCCTGGAAGACGAATTCAGGGCCTGCAGCGACCGTCTTGAGGTCATGACCGACGACGGCTCCTACGGCAGGCACGGCAATGTGACCGTACCGTTGAAGGAAATGCTGGAAAGCGGCGAAAAGTTTGATATGATCATCACCATCGGCCCCCTGATCATGATGAAATTCGTGGTCGCCGCGGCCAGGCCCTTCGGCGTCCCTGTCACCGTCAGCATGAACCCGATCATGATCGACGGCACCGGCATGTGCGGCGGCTGCCGCATCACCCTTGTACAGGACGGCAAACGCGTCAATCGCTTTGCGTGCGTGGATGGTCCGGACTTTAATGGATATGAGATCGACTTTGACGAAGCAATGAGCCGCTCCCGGATGTATTTCCCCTTTGAGCGCCACGCCTACGAAGAAACGTGCAATCTGTTCAGGAATGCGTAAGGAGTGATTCAGATGGCTGTAAACCGTGAAAAGCACCCGATGCCCACCCAGTCCCCGGAAGAGCGTGCCCACAATTTCAACGAGGTCGCCCTAGGGTATACCGCCGAGATCGCAGTGGAGGAAGCCGCGCGCTGCCTTAACTGCCGCAACCGGCCCTGCGTAAACGGGTGCCCCGTCAATATCGATATTCCCGATTTCATCCTGCAGGTCCGCAAGGGCGAGTTTGAAAAGGCCTATCAGGTCATCACCCGCTCTTCCTCCCTGCCCGCCGTTTGCGGACGCGTCTGCCCCCAGGAGACCCAATGCGAAAGCCAGTGCACCCTGCGCGTCCGGGCCAAAATGGACCCGGTGGGTATCGGAAGGCTGGAGCGCTTCGTGGCGGACTGGCACAATGCCAATGTTTCCTCAGCCCCGGAAAAGCCCGTTCCCAACGGCCATAAGGTGGCCGTGGTGGGAGCAGGTCCTTCCGGCCTTACCTGTGCCGGCGACCTGGCCAAGGCCGGATGCAGCGTGACCGTCTACGAAGCCCTGCACACCGCCGGCGGCGTGCTTGTCTACGGCATCCCTGAGTTCCGTCTTCCAAAAGCCATCGTGGCCAAGGAGGTGGAGACCCTCAAGGCCCTGGGCGTGGATGTGGAGACCAACGTCATCATCGGCAAGACCCTGACCGTCGACGAGCTTTTCGCCATGGGTTTTGAGGCTGTGTTCATCGGCTCCGGCGCGGGCCTGCCCAATTTTATGAACATACCCGGCGAAAGCTGCAAGGGCGTATATTCCGCCAACGAGTTCCTGACCCGTTCCAACCTGATGAAGGCCTACCGTGACGACTCCGCCACCCCCATCATGAAGGGCGGCCGCGTCGCCGTGGTCGGAGGCGGCAACGTCGCCATGGACGCCGCCCGCACCGCCCTCAGGCTCGGCGCGGAAAAGGTGTACATCATCTACCGCCGTTCCATGGAGGAGCTCCCCGCCCGCCGGGAGGAAGTGGAGCACGCCCAGGAGGAAGGCATCGATTTCCGTCTTTTATGCAATCCCACCGAGATCCTCGGCTACAATAACCCCGATGATCCCCGAGACGCTAAAAACGGCTTCGTCACCGGTATCCGCTGTGTCAGGATGGCCCTGGGCGAACCCGACGCCAGCGGCCGACGCCGTCCCGTGGCCATCGAGGGCAGCGACTTCCTTCTGGATGTGGACACCGTGGTCATGGCTATCGGCACCAGCCCCAACCCGCTGATCAAGAGCACCACCGAGGGCCTGGAGGTCAACAGGCACGGCGGCATCATCGTCAACGAGGACGGCCTCACCAGCCGTGATAACGTCTACGCAGGCGGTGACGCCGTCACCGGCGCAGCCACCGTCATCTCCGCCATGGGCGCGGGTAAGACGGCCGCCCGGGCCATCCTGGAAGCCCTGAAAAACAAGGGCTGACCGGGGGATGTTATATGGATCCTTCCGTTTCCGGCCGTAGGGCCGGCATCCTGATGGTCCTCTCAGCGGCGGTCTTCGGTACAGTGGGCTTTTTCGTGCGCCGCATCGGCCTCCCGTCGGCACAGATCGCCCTGTACCGCGCCCTGATGGCCATCCTCCTTCTGGGAGGGTGGCTGCTTGTCAAAAGGCAGTCTATTCCCCTGAAGGCTCTGCGCCGGGAGATCCCCCTTCTGTTCCTTTCGGGCGGCGCCATGGGCTTCAATTGGATACTGCTGTTTGAAGCCTACCGCTATACCACGGTCTCCGCCGCCACCCTTGCCTACTATTTCGCTCCGGTCATCGTCCTGTTCCTTTCGTCGCTGCTCTTCCGGGAGCGGCTCACTGTCGTCAAGATCGTATGCATTATCCTGTCCGCCGCTGGCATGGTCCTGATCACCGGAGCAGAGGGCGCAGCTCAGGAAACGGACCATGTAAAGGGCGTCTTGCTTGGCCTTGGCGCGGCGGTATTTTACTCGGCGGTCATGCTCCTCAACCGCGCCATACGCAATGTGGGCGGCCTTCACCGCACCTTCCTGCAATTCTGCGCCGCCGCGTCGGTGCTGCTCCCCTATGTGCTGCTGACGGGCGGATTCGCTCCCGGGCCCGGCGATCCCACCGGCATATTGTGCCTCGTTACGGTGGGCGTCGTTCATACCGGCATCACTTACTGCATGTACTTTTCCGCGCTGAAGGACCTGCCCGGACAGACCGCCGCACTCCTGAGCTACATCGACCCGCTGGTCGCCGTCTCCCTGTCGGCTCTTTTGGGTGAAGGGATCACCCCTCGCGGAGTCGTCGGGGGCTGCATGATCCTTTTTTCGGCGCTGGTCTGTCAGATGCCGGACAGGGGAAAAAAAACGGAAAGGACTCCCCCGTCCCGCGGATGATTCAGTTTTCCTCGTCCTCCGGCATTCGCCGGAGGGCTTTTTCTTGACATGACGCACATGGGATATATAATTTTTCCTGAACATACAAACGGTCCGGGCGGCAGCGACCCGGACCGGAGAAACCCGATAAACGCATGACAACGGAGGAGGAATCATGGGTAATTACAGGAATTTCACCCTGGCCACCTATTTTGTGGCCCATGCAGCCGCACGGGTCACCCGCAGCCAGCTGGAGGAGCAGCTGGCTTTCGTTGAAAAGCACATCCGTCTGGACAAGGTCTACCTGGAACCCTGGCGGGGAGAAATGGCAAGCCACGAACAGATCGAAATGTGCCGTGAAGTCTTCCACGCCCACGGCATCACGGTCTCTGGCGGCCTCACCACCGTGATCCCGACCCCTGAAGGCGCTAAGCCCAAGCAGCGCCTTTTCAACACCTTCTGCTACAACGACCCCGCCATGCGGCAAAAGCTGAAGGAGGTAAGCGCCTTTATCGGAAAGCATTTTGACGAGTTCATCATCGACGATTTCTTCTTTACAAACTGCACTTGTTCCTTCTGCGTCAGGGCAAGGGATGCCTTCAACCGGGAGCACGGCATTGCCGCCGGCTGGCAGGATTACCGGCTGGACCTTCTGCGCCGCGTAAGCGTCGAGGATATCATCAACCCCGCCAAAGAGGCCAATCCTGCCTGCCGGATCATCATCAAATATCCCAATTGGGCGGAGAGCTACCAGGAGACCGGATACAACCCCAAAGAGCAGCGCAAGCTGTTCGACGCGCTGTATACCGGCACCGAGACCCGGGATCCGGTGACCACCGACCAGCACCTGCCCCGGTATCTCAGCTTCTCCCTGATGACCTATTTTGAAAACATGTGGCCCGGGCGCAACGGCGGCGGCTGGTTCGATACCATTGACGTGCATATCACCGAGCATTACCTGGAGCAGGCTTATCTTACGGCCTTCTCCAGGCCGAAAGAGCTGATGCTGTTCTGCTTCCAGTCCATCACGGACAATATGCTGACCGCCGCCCTAGGCTTCCAGTTG
>JAFWWK010000179.1 GCA_017523615.1 Clostridia bacterium | reverse complement strand
CCGTTTGAAGCCCGGATATCGCCGCGGCCGCTTCACTCGCGGCTGTCTCCGCGGCGGCTTTCGTATCGCTCAGTTCCGTTTGAAGCCCGGATATCGCCGCGGCCGCTTCACTCGCGGCTGTTTCCGCGGCGCTGCGGGTATCCGCCAGCTGAGTCTCTGTCTTTGACAGGGTCTCCTTGGTGTTCGTCAATTCGGAATCAAGGTTTTTGTTCCTGGAGATCAGCACTCCGATTGCCACCAATGCAGCCACCAGGACCACCGCCAGCGCGATCAAACCTTTTTTCATTTCCGTCATCCCCTTCTGCCGTTATAAGGACATACGCATAACATATTTTATTATACTTCATCTGCGCCGCTTTTTCTACGGGGAATGATTAAAAGATTCTTAATTTTCCCGCTTTATGCAAATATGACGTATTCCTTTACTTTCGCCGACACTTCATATATACTTGCGGTATCTTGAACACTTTTATCCGGGTCTTCCGCTATTCCATTCGGCGCGGGACCGCATCAAAAAGGAGGCTTGCATCATGAAAGCTTTGTTTATCGGCGGCACGGGCACGATCAGCATGGCCATCACCCGCCTTATCGCCGACGATCCAGGATGGGAGCTGTATCTCATCAACCGCGGCAAGCGCAAAGCGGACCTGCCGGAAGGTGTCCGCCTGATCGAAGGGGATATCAACAACGAAGAAGACATGAAAAAAAAGCTGGGGGATCTTACCTTCGACACGGTATGCGACTTTATCGCCTTTGTTCCGGGGCATCTTGAGCGTGACCGCCGCCTGTTTGAAGGACGTACCCGCCAGTATATGTGCATTTCCTCCGCTTCCGCCTACCAGAAACCGTTGGGCGATCCCCTGATCACCGAAAGTACGCCGCTGTACAACCCTTACTGGGAATATTCCCGGAACAAGATCGCCATGGAAGACCTGCTCATGCGCTGGTATCGGGAGGACGGGTTTCCTGTCACCATCATCCGTCCCAGCCACACCTACGACGAGCGCAGCATTCCCGTAGGCGTCCACGGAGACAGGGGATCATGGCAGGTGGTCAAAAGGATCATGGAAAAGCGTCCCGTGATCATCCACGGCGATGGGACCAGTCTGTGGACGGTGACCCACAACTCTGATTTTGCCAAAGGGTTCGTCGGCCTGATGGGGAACCCCCGCGCCATCGGCGAAGCCTTCCACATCACATCGGACGAATCCCTCACCTGGGATGGCATCCACCGGCGCATCGCCGACGCCCTCGGCGTCCCGCTTCGTGCCTTCCACGTCTCATCGTACTTTCTTTCTGCGATCGGTCCCTATGACTTCCGTGGCAGCCTGATCGGGGACAAGGCCAATTCGGTGATCTTCGACAATGCCAAACTGAAGCGCACCGTACCCGGTTTTAAGTGCACGGTCCGTTTTGACCAGGGTGTCCGCATGGCCCTAGAATACATCATGTCCCATCCCGAATGCCGGCAGGAGGATCCGGATTTCGACCGCTGGTCGGACAATGTGATCCATGCCCTTTCCTCGGCGGCTTCCGCCCTCAAAGGGACCAAAGCCTGATATTCCCCAAAAAACGGGCATGGCGCAAAACCATGCCCGTTTTTTTTCATGCGTTTTTTCTTGCGTCTTTTTTCTGTTTGTTTTCCCGGCCTTCAGGTATGCGGCCAGGCGGAACGCAGCGTATGCTCACTTCGCCGCAGTCCTCCGGTTCCCGTCCAGCAAAGGCGTATCGAGTCCCTCGCCTAATGTCAGAGCGTCCATCAATTGCCCTATGATCTTGTCTCCGGCGAACAGATACCGGCCCCCGATCACGATGGCGGGGACGTACTGTTCCTCTTCCGGCACGCCATGCTCCTCGTAATAATCTGTAATGATCCGGAGAAAGCGGTC
Organism: Clostridia bacterium; assembly: GCA_017523615.1. Taxonomy (GTDB): domain Bacteria; phylum Bacillota; class Clostridia; order Christensenellales; family Aristaeellaceae; genus RUG756. The sequence continues at coordinate 4,282 of JAFWWK010000179.1, read as the reverse complement.
CTCCACCTTGTTGAGGCACACCAGCTTCACCCGGCTCACCCTTCCGTCCGGCAGCGTGATCTGCTTCGGCAGGCCGGATGTCAGGGGCTCAAGCTGACGGCACCAGGGGCAGTAGTCTTTATAGAAATAATAGACCAGGCTGTCGCTCTCCGAGATGGGGTCGCCGAAGGCGGTGTCGCTCTTTGACAGGTAGGGCTCCTGCGTCGGCGCGGGGGTGGGCTTCATCTGCGGGAAAACGGGATAGACCACCGCTTCCTTTATTCCCGGCCACACCTTCGGCATCAGGCTCCAGCCGGCCAGGAAAACGAGGATCAGGACGGCAGCGGCGCAAAGGATCTTCAGGCCTTTTTTCATGGATACGCCTCCATAGAAAGGACGCCTGGCAGGCGCGCCTGCCAGGCGGGATCGAAACGGATCGGGAAATTACTTTTTGTAGGGATTGTTGGGGCACTTGGTCATGTGCTTCGCGGCGTCCTGCACAAATTTGCAGTTAACGACCGCGCCGCAGAAGGGGCAGGTCCAGATCATGTCGATCTTATCCTTCAGGTCATCATTGCCGCCGACAATGTTGTCCAAATCGTTGTCGCTGATCTCAGCGCGGATCATTTTCTTCATCTCTTCGTATTCAGCCTGACTGGTGGGGACTTTGAAATCGAAATCTGCCATTGTAAATTTCCTCCTAAAATCAATTGTATTCGTAAGTTCTTGTCACAGTTTTTTGCGGTGGATCCGTATCGGGGCGGGCGTTCCATCATTCCCGCGTTTTCGTAACCCGCATGAACAAATCCGCCGCTTCCTGTGTCGGTGCGAAAGCGTAAGCGTTCACCCGGACCGAACCGATGCAATTTACAACGTTCGTCTGGATCGCTTTTTGCATTTCCCTGTCCCAGGTCGGAATAAAACAGTTGTCCATGAACTCTTTTATCGCTTCCCGTCCGTTCAGCCCTCTCCAGGTATTGCCTTTGGCCTGGCTCAGAAACACGACCCGGTCCACCCGCAGCCTGTGATTCAGGTTCCTGCCGGATGATCCGCAGAACGGCGTGGGTTCGAATATCACACCGTCTGCCGTCGGGCTCAGCAAAGCAAAATCGCCGTTGACCGCGGCAGCGTCGCCGTATTTTCCCAGCAGAGCGGCCAGTGTGGTCTTCCCCGTTCCGCTTGGAGCCGAAAGGATAACGACCTCATTTCCGCACAGCAGCGTTACGCCATGCAGGCCGATACATTCCCGGTGAAGCGCCAACATCATCCCATACTGCAATCCAAGCCTCAGAGATCCACTTCCATGTCCACCCACGGACACGATGGTCATCTTTTCCGGTTCGTTGTACCGCAGCGAGAAAACAGCCTTCCCGTGATCCGAATAAACCGCCGACTTCCCTTCGGATCCGTCATAGACTTCCCATCCGTCACGGAAACGGTTCCCTCTCAGAAAAGCGTTTTCCTCAAGGCGGATCGCCACCGCTCCTTCGGGAGCCTGTCCGGCAGAAATATATTTTTGCCAGCTGTCAGGCAGGGAAAGTTCTGAAACGGCTTTCCCTTCAACAGACAAAACAAATCGTCCGACGGAAATGAGCATTTAATTTCTCAGCATCCTTGTCCAATTCCACCACCCAGGCAGGCGTTTTCTCCGTCTTCAACGGCACCTGGAACGCAATTGTAGCCCCAGCAATTCTGGTTGTTGCCGGCATTGTCATTCTTGGGCCCGCCGCCACCAGAAGCGATCATGGTGTCCGGGGCAAACTCATCTACGTGCAGCATCGGGGCTTCGTACTTTTTCATGGGTATCCTCTCCTTCTCTTTGTCCGTTTTACGGACGGTTCCTGTCAGCTGCACGGGGCAGCTTTGGGTGCGTCAGGGTCGTTGCGCCGCTTTTTGCAATGCTTCAGCAGGTAAACATACTGACAGGTATATGGGTCCGGTTCCCCTGGGGAGCCGGTTCCTTCAAACCGCCGTCCGGCGCAGTTGTGCAGGCAATCTATTGCCATGCCGCACACAGCGCATGCCAGAGGACGGATAAAGGCCTTGTCCTCTTCGGCCTTCAGCTGCGCCCAGGCAGCTTCAAAGCCGGTTTCAAAAGGCTTGGCGTTATGGTATCCCCGCATTGAAATGCAGGTCCCCATCTCGCCGTTCCAGTAGATCGCGCATCCTGAGAAGGAGCCGATACACGCGTCCTTTGCAGAGGGCGGTGTTTCGGCAGGCGCGGCGGGCATACGGAAATGAACAAGCTCTTTTTCCAGTTCTCCCGCTTCTTCCATTGCACTGCCGATTTCCTCCGGAGGATAACAGGCCACGCAGGCCCTTTCCGCCGGTGAAAGACGGCACATCATCGCCTCGGAATAATCAGCGCTGTAACGGTGTCCGGTGATGTCGGTGATCAGCGTGTAGGGAAGGTCAAATTCCCGGCACAGTTTCGCCACTTTGGGATGATCCGACACGTTCTGCCGGATGACGGTGAAATTCAGTCCTACCGGCACGCGGATGGACCGGAAGAAGCGTATGTTCTCCGCCACTTTGTCCAGGCCCTTCGGATCGCCCGTAACGGCCGCATAGGTCTCGTTGCTGCCGCCGTACAGCGTAACGCCCACGCTTGACGGCGGATACCTCCTGAAGACATCCCTGATTTCGTCGCTGTATGCCCCCGCGTTGCTCATAACTGTGATACGGAAGCCCATTTTGGAGAGCTGTTCATACAGCCTCACAAACCCCGGGTACTGGGTGCATTCCCCGCCCGTCAGGGTCAGGTTCAAAACACCTGCGTCGAAGAGCTGGCGGGCCATGTCCAGCCATTCCTCAACGGTGCGCATCCGTCCGAAAGGCGCCGCCTGGGCGTCGGTCATGCGGATATAGCACATCCGGCAGTGAAAGTTGCAGCGGTATGTCAGTTCCAAAGTACAGCTGAGGGGCCTTCTCCTTTGGATCGCCTGCATCTGTATCCGGTCCGTGATCCTGTTCAGGTCCCAGGTCTTTTCGATCATTCCTCGATCAGCCCCGTCTCTCTGAGCCTTGTCACGAACGCGTCCACATCCTTAGCGGCGGTTTCTGCGCCGACGTCGTATTCCTTCGTCAAACGCTCCACAAGTTCTTCTTTTTCGGCCCCAGCCTCGAGAAGGCGCCACAGAAAAGCCCCGGTTTCGTTTACGCTCATGATCCGGTTGGGTTCGTAGACTTCGCTGCCGACCCCCAATACGGCGTAGATATCCATCACTTTCCGAAGGATATACCCGGAACGAATTTTCATCAGCTGCTCCTTTCCGATGCTATCCGGCGTGACGAAAGGGTTTCAGGAGCTTTCGGAGTACCTTCCACCCTTTTATACGCGGCACAGTCAGCAGTGTCACCCAAAAAGAATAACTTTTTAGAAGAAAATTTCCTCTCGGAATGACCCTGCCTTTTCGGACGATCAAGGATACCACGCCCATGATTCCTTCATAGGGAAGGTCCGTCTCATAGTACCACTGGTTATCGCCCGCCATGGTAAAGCCGTTCTTTCCCTTCCGGATGACCCGGTGCAGGGCATAATGCCCGTTATTCCGGTCGAACAGGACGATGTCCCCCCGCCGGACGCGGTCCGGAGGAACGATCACCACCCCGTCCCTCAGGTGTTCCAGCAGCGGCCGCATGCTTATCCCCGTCACACGGACATAAGCCTGCCCTTCCGCCGCCAGCCTCTCGCGGACCATGGAAAAATACGTTTCGGTCGGGATGGCCCGTACCCGCGGCCTGTGATCCATCATGGTCCCCCGTCCATCTTCCGGGCATCCGGACAAAAATATACTTTTCACATATTTTACTATATATTAACTGGAAATTTTCTTCCCGTTTTTTGAAGACACCCTGCTATGCATTCCACAACCCATAGTATTCCTAAAACCCATGGAACACAGGATGCCGGATAACAGAGAAGGCCTCACGGGCCATTTCCTGATATACTGCAGCCATGCGCAGGCAGCCTGAATAACCGGCATAGGCCCAAAAAGCTTCAACCCCGATCCCGTATCGGGATCAGGGTCGTAAAGTGGTGGAGGTGAGGAGAATCGAACTCCTGTCCGAAGATCCGATTGCACAAGTTTCTCCGAGCGCAGGCCGCGTTTTGGATTTCCCTCGGTCAGGCGCCCACAGCCGGGCTCGAAACCTCGGTAGCTTCATGATTCCGGCTTCGCCTCAAAGCTTTGGCGGGCCAGTTCCTCACATCAATGACGCCGGTGACTCAAGCCGTGAGCGCTTGAGGCCGACGCGCAGCCCTTAGGCCGCGAAAGCGATTTCGCTGTTGTCAGTTAATTTT
>JAFWWK010000178.1 GCA_017523615.1 Clostridia bacterium | reverse complement strand
TTATCCTGTGTCTTTTTCTCTGCTTTTACTATCTTCTTATACTCTTCTTCGCTGATTGTTTGCCTCCGCACCTTCATGCCCCCTTCAAGGGGTATTATATCATATATAGATTTATTTATCAATCTTAATTGAGAATAGTATAATACCCATTCCCATGCGGATCACATCGGAGGGAACCAATACCTGCAGAGCCGGACCGGCTGCCGGATCTTTGCCCCCGGGATCGAAAGGGATTTTACCGAGCACCCCATTCTGGAACCTTCATTCCTGTACGGAGGGGATCCTCCGGAGGAACTAAGGCACAAGTTTTTGATGGCCCAGGGATGTGAAGTCCTGCCCCTGACCGAAGCGTGCCTGCCGGAAGGCCTGGAAATGATCCGCCTTCCGGGGCATTCTTTCGACATGGTGGGCTTCAGGACGGACGAAGATATCGTTTTTCTCGCGGACTGCCTGTCGGGAGAAGAAACTTTGGATAAGTACGGTATCGTTTTTCTTTTGGACGTGGGCGCGTACCTTGCTACTCTTAAAAGCGTCAGGGAGATGAAGGCCCGCCTGTTTATCCCTTCCCACGCCGCGCCGACGGAGGACATCGCCCCCCTTGCGGAGAAAAATATCCAAAGCGTCCTTCAGATCGCGGATACCGTTGTCGGCTTCCTGAAGGAACCCATGTCTTTCGAAGCGCTGCTCAAACGCGTGTTTGAACGATATGGCCTGCGAATGACTTTTGAACAGCATGCGCTGATCGGCAGCACCGTAAGGTCCTATCTTGCGTGGCTAAAAGCTGAGGGACGGATCTGTGCGATGATCGAGGACAGCACGCTGTTATGGAGGCGGGCATAAAAAAGCGGCGGCCGATCGGCAGCCGCTTTTTCAGTATGAGTTCGATGCTTCCGGAAAAGTCACTCCTCCGGCTCCGAACGGTCCAGAAGGAAAGTGGACGCGCTGTCCGCCGTATGGATGATCCAGGCCAGCGGAGAATATTCGAAGGATTCCCCGACGCTGACGGAATTGTCCTCCGACCTGGAAAACCCCATGTGACAGTTGATGGCGATGGCTTCCTCGTCCTTAATGTCCTTCAGGTATTTGGAAAGGACGTAGACGGATTTGGAGCCGTGCCCGCCAAAGGGCAGCTGTTCGTCCACGACGTAAACGGCGTTTCTGTTCCTGGTTCGCATCGTATAGAAATTTACCTTGCACAGATCGTGGAACAGGGCGGCGACGGCCAGGGATTCCATGAAATCCTGCTTGTTGTAAGGCCTGTTCAGTACCAGGTACTGCCTGCGGATCTCCTCGGAGAAGGTTTCCGTCAGGCGGACGGCCATGTCATAAACATCGAGGGAATGTTCGCAAAGGCCGCCGGGATAATTCCCGTGATATCTTGTGCTGGCGGGGGCGGTAAAAAAATCGCAGTCGTCTCCGGTCAGCCAGTCCCGGAGGGCCTGCTTTCCTGCCCTGTCGCCGCTGATCTTTTCATCAAAGATCTTAAGAAAACGGTTCTGATTGATCACCCGATCCAGTTCTTCCATTTTGTTTCCTCCGATCGTTTCTTATATATGGACGCAGAACAGCGGACGTTGATCAGGATGACATAAAAGTCATGCTTCTGCTAAGCCCGCAAGCTTCTTCAGAGCATCGCAGGCCGCGTCAAAAGCCGCGTCGCCTGACGAATAAGAAAAAGCATCCGTCCGGGTCCTGTTTCCGGCCTGTTCGAGGCCCTTCAGACCGTCAAATACGCTGAGATGCGGTTCCACCGTGACGGCGCCGCCTCCAAGCGCGCGGAAATCCTGCAGTATTTCCTTTATATGTCCGATACCGCAGCCGGAGGGGACGACCCGGCCGTCAGGCAAAGCGTCCTTGATGTGCAGATAATGGACGCGGTTCCTGTTCAGAGCCCAGGCCCGCAGGGTATCCTGACCGCACTGGATATAATTGGCCGGGTCAAAAATGCCCTTGAGGGATGGGAACGCATCCAAAAGGTCGACGCACCGGTCTGCCGTATCGCCGTAAATGCCTTTTTCGTTTTCATGGCAAAGGGCGATCCCGCTGCCTTCGGCGGCCCTGAGCATCTGTCCTGTCCAATCAAGGACTTTTAAGCGGAATTCAGCATGCCTGCCGTCTGGAATATAAAAAGAGAACATCCGCAGATTATTGCTCCCCAGCGCCTGCGCCAGGTCCAGGGTATGACGCAGCTTATCCAGATGGGCGGGAAAAGTATCCGATTCGATGGAGATCTTGCCGATGGGAGAGCCGACGGACCAGACCTCCAGGCCGGCGTCATCCAGCATTCGGCGTACCTCCCGGGCTTTATCCATGGAAATATCGGAGATGTTCTGCCCGTCGACACCCCGGATCTCCAGCCCGTCGAGGCCGTTGCGGAGCATGGCGTCGATCTGGCCTTTGATCTGTCCGGAGGCCTCGTCGGCAAAAGCGTATATCTTTAAATCTTTCATTCTGTTCCCTCCTTTTTCGGATTGCCTGCCCGGGAAAAAAGACCTTTCACAGGCGGACGAATAGAATATTAACACAAGAGACATTTTCAGTAAATACGCAGATCCGATGTTATTGATCATATACCGACTGACATAGGGGTAAATCCGCCCTGGAAAACCGTGGATGGCGGACTGTTTTCCTTGCGTGAAACTTCTTTATGAATTATAATCGATATGATATGAAAATAAACAACAGGGGGACTGATTATGCTGGACCCGACGATCTACAAGGATTGGCAGATAGCCGAAGAAGCTGAAAAAAGCCTTCCGCCAGTGGCGGAATTCTGTGAGAACATGGGCCTGAAGCCCGACGAGATCATTCCCTACGGCCGCACGCCGAAACTGAATTTTATCAGGATCATGGACCGGCTGAAGGATAAGCCCGACGGTAAATACATCGAGGTCACCGCCATTACCCCCACGCCCCTGGGCGAGGGCAAATCGACTACCTCCCTCGGCCTTATCGAAGGCCTGGGGAAGCTTGGCAAAAATGTGGGCGGCTGCCTGCGCCAGCCCTCCGGCGGACCGACCATGAATGTAAAAGGTTCTGCGGCTGGCGGCGGCAACGCACTGCTGATCCCCATGACTGAGTTTTCCCTGGGGCTCACCGGGGATATCAACGACATCATGAACGCGCATAACCTGGCCATGACGGCCCTGAACGCGCGTATGCAGCATGAAAGGAATTACGATGACGAAAAGCTGGCTTCCATCGGCCTGAAAAGGCTGGATATCGACCCGGAAAGGGTGGAATGGAGCTTTGTACTCGATTTTTGCTGCCAGGCGCTAAGAAAGATGGAGATCGGCCTGGCGGAAGGCAAAATGAACGGATACAGGATGACGACCCGCGCGAACATTGCCGTTTCTTCGGAGCTGATGGCCATACTCGCCGTGGCGCGGGACCTGAAGGACCTGCGGGAGAGGATCGGCAGGATCGTCCTTGCGTACGACAAAAAAGGGGACCCGGTCACCACAGAAGATCTGGAAGTCGCCGGGGCGATGACCGCTTGGATGCGCAACACCATCAATCCGACTCTTTGCTACACCGTGGAGCACCAGCCCTGCCTGGTCCACGCCGGCCCCTTCGCCAACATCGCCATCGGACAGTCCTCGGTGATCGGCGACAGGCTTGGTCTGAAGCTGTTCGATTACCATGTGACGGAATCGGGATTTGCCGCGGATATCGGCTTTGAAAAGTTCTGGAATGTAAAGTGCAGGCTCTCTGGACTGAAACCGAACTGTTCCGTGCTGGTGGCCACAGTACGCGCCCTCAAGATGCATGGGGGCGGTCCGGAGGTGGTGCCGGGAAGGCCTCTGCCGGAGGAATATACCAGGGAAAGCCTGAGCCTGCTTGAAAAGGGCTGCGAAAACCTGTTCCACCATGTGAAGAACGTCAAAAAATCCGGTATCGTGCCCGTCGTCTGCATCAATCGGTTCCATACGGACACCGACGCCGAGATCGAGCTTGTAAGGTCCCTCTGCAAGGCGCAGGGAGTCCGCTGCGCCCTGTCCGAGCACTGGCGTTACGGCGGCGAAGGCGCCATGGAGCTGGCCAAGGCCGTGGTCGAGGCATGCGAGGAAGAAACTGATTTCAAGCCCCTGTATCCCCTTGAAATGCCCCTGAGGGAAAGGGTGGAGCTGATCGCTAGGGAAGTCTACGGAGCGGACGGCGTCGACTGGGCGCCTCTTGCCCTGGAAAAAGCGCGGCGTTTCGAAACAGACCCGAAATACGCGGATTATTGCACCATGATGGTGAAGACCCACCTTTCCCTGTCCCATGATCCTAAATTGAAGGGCGTTCCCAAGGGATGGCGGCTGCCCATCATGGATATTCTGGAATACGGCGGCGCCAGGTTCCTTTGCCCGATGGCCGGGGCCATCAGCATGATGCCGGGGACGGGCAGCAATCCCGCGTACAGAAGGGTGGATGTGGATACCGAGACCGGCCGTGTGCTGGGCCTGTTCTGATAATACCGCGGGACGGAAAAAGCGGTTTCCCAAATCCGCCTTTTTGATCACTGGCTTTCCTGGCCGAAGGCGCAGTATTTAGCTTTGTCCATGATTATTCCTCATCACGGGAGAATCAGAGATGTCCATTCTGGAGGATTACGACAGGCAGACAGCCTGGAAATACGAATCGATCCGGGGAACCTTTCATACGGCGGAAAGCCTCGTGAGCAAGGTCGGCCCAGATGGATGTTTTGTCCCTTTCCACGGGAGCACCGTGGTGTTCAGGGCGGATAAAACATGCCTTCGGGTCATAGGCATGATGCAGGACCTGCTGTATCAAGATCTGCGTGGCTCCGGTATGCTGGCGGAGCGCCTTCCCGTCTCCACGGTCCACATGACGCTGCATGACCTGCTTTCGCCTGAAGCGGGCATTTCCGGCACGGCGGAGGAAAGATCCGGAAGGATATTGGAAAGCGTCCTTCGGGCCGGGGAGATCGTCGATTCGGTCGTCCGGGATCTGGCCGGGCAGCGGATACATATGGTTCCTGACAGGATCGTCAACATGGTGTCAAAGTCCCTCGTTCTTTTGCTGCGGCCTCAGACCGATGAGGATTTTGAAACGCTGACGGAGATTTACCGCCGGTTTGACTGCATACGGCCGCTTCCGTATCCCCTGACTCCCCATATCACACTTGCCTATTATACGCCCGGGACGCTGGATGGGGACAGGCTTGGGAGAACAGTGGATCGGATCCAGGCCGACCCTGAAAACGCGCCGGTCTTTTGCTTTTATCCGGAGAGCCTCACGGCGCAGGTTTTTTCGGATATGCGGACGTATCTGGATGTGCCCCTGCGGTTATGCTTCTGCTGCGACGGAGGGCTGATGCGCAGCGTGATGGCTGCAAACATCCTGAACAGTCTGGCGGCCAAACGGGGACTTGACGTGAGGGGAGAAGCGAGGTCCGCCCATCCCTCGTCACAGGGCTGGCCGGTCCCGGATGAGGTGTGGAAAACCCTGGAGGATCACGGCGTTCCCCCAGACAGGACCTATGCGTCCGCCAGGTACCTTGAAGAAAAAGAGGTTCCCCGGTTTTCGCTGTTTGCCGCGATATCGGAAGGCGCAGCGGACCGTTTTTACTCCCTTTGCGTACCGGATGACAAAGCGCTGCCTATAAGCAGGATCTTCCAAGGCGTGCGGGACCCGGAATACACCCGAGCAACGCTTGAAGAGACTTTTGAGGATCTTTATTCCAGAACGGAAAAAGCCATGGATCTCATAGAAAATGACTTTGCGAAAATGAAAGGACGATGAAACCTTGGATACGGATGCTTTTATCAAACGGCAGGAAGAAAGAAAAAAACAGGCCGCAGCGGCCGCTGAAAAAAGGGCAATGGAGCGCAGGGCGGAAAGGGGAAAATACCTTTCAAGGATCCGGGGCAGCCTCATTGGCGGCGCGGTCGGCGATGCGTTGGGTTATCCGGTGGAATTCATGCCCTGGAAAGGGATCACAAGGGAGTATGGGCCGGAGGGGATACAAAGCTATTGCATAAACAGAATGACGGGAAACGCTGTCATCACGGACGATACGCAGATGACGCTGTTTACGGCAAACGGCATCCTGATCGGCGAAACGCACGGGCGCCTGAAGGGCATCCAGGGCCCGATAGCCGATTACGTCCACATCGCATACAGGGAATGGCAGCTTACCCAGGAACACGGGGCCGATGTGATGAATATGGACCATCGTTGCTGGCTTTTTGAGATCCCCACGCTCCACGTTCCCCGGGCGCCCGGCCTTACCTGCCTTTCAGCGCTCCGGTCGGGCAAAATGGGCAGTACGGAGAAGCCCCTCAACAACAGCAAGGGATGCGGCGGGGTCATGAGGGTCGCGCCTCTTGGCCTGCATTACAGGCCGGAAACGGAAGATGACCGCAGGTTCCTGGATAAGGACGGCGCTGAGATCGCCGCCATCACCCACGGGCATCCGCTGGGCTGGCTTCCCGCCGCCGTGATGACGCATATGATCGGTGTCGGCGTTTATGGGGACGGCAGAAAGTCGATCCGCGCGGCGGCGGACGAAGCGTGGGAAACGGTCAGGAACATCTATGGCGGCGGGGTATCCGATTATAACCTTGACGCCATGGAAAAACTGATCGTCAAGGCTGAGAAGCTCTCTGCGGCCGAAGGAAACGACGTCGACCAAATCCGCTCTATCGGCGAAGGATGGACCGGGGACGAAGCCCTGGCCATCGCCCTCTATTGCTGCCTGCGTTATCCGGACGACTTCACAAGGGCCATAACTGCGGCGGTCAACCACAGCGGCGACAGCGATTCCACCGGTGCGGTGGCGGGGAATATCCTCGGGGCATTTATCGGTGAAGAGGCCATCGGGGAAAAATGGAAAGCGGACCTGGAAATGCTCCCCGTGATCATGGAAATGGCCGACGACCTGTGCTATGGATGCGTGATGGTGGAGGGCGAAGACTACATGGACGAGGACTGGGTAAGGAAATACTGCGAGGGGCACGCCGGAAAGCCGTCCTGAAGCAGCGAAAGAGAGGGAAATGTAAATGGATCTGGTACAGAATACGCTCAGCCGCTTTGTAAAGGACCGTCAGATCGCCGGGTGTTCCGTCAGGATCATGAAAGACGACGAGGTCCGCTTTGAAGGGTGCTTCGGTTACGCGGACATCGAAAAAGAGGTACTGATGTCCGAAAATACCATCTTTCCCATCGCCTCCATGTCCAAGGTGGTCACCATCGTCGGGATCATGCGTTTGTACGAGCAGGGCCTGTTCAAATTATGGGATCCGGTCAGCGAATACCTGCCTGGGTTCAAAAACCCAAAGATCGCCGTGGAAAAGGCCGACGGCAAATATGAGATCGTGGACGCCAAGGGCGAGGTGACCATGAGGCAGTTGTTCACCATGACCAGTGGCGTCCCGTATGCCGGCAAGGATACCGCGGCGGCCAGGATACGCATGGAAAAAGAGAAGGAAACACAGTCTTCTTTCAGTACGAAGGGAGGCAAATTCCCCGGGACCCGGGAGATATGCGATATGGTGGGGCAGCTGCCGCTGGCATTCGAGCCCGGTGAAAGGTGGATGTACGGGTTTTCCATCGATATCCTTGGCGGCGTCATCGAAGCGCTGACCGGCAGGACCCTTGGGGAATACCTGAAGGAAACGGTATTTGATCCCCTTGGCATGACGGATACCGGTTTCTTCGTTCCGGCGGACAAACAGGACAGGATCGCCACGCTGTACCGCATCCATGACGCTATGACGCCCGACAGGAGGGAATATCCCAGAGAAAAACCTGTTTTTGAAAGCGGCGGAGGCGGACTGTTCTCCACCGTCAGGGATTATTCGCGTTTTGCCCAGATGCTTCTGCACGGCGGCACGCTGGACGGCGTCCGGATCCTTGGCAGGAAGACCGTTGACCTGATCTCCATGGACCACCTGACGCCGGAGCAGCAGGCGACCCACAATTGGGATACGCAGCGCGGCTATGGCTACGGACTGGGCGTGCGGGTGATGACAAACCCCGAGATCGCCGATATCAACGGTTCCGTCGGTGAATGGGGCTGGGACGGAGCCTTCGGCAACTGGTTCTGCGTGGATCCGAAGGAAAAACTGACATGCGTGTACCTGACCACCAACCTCCCGGGAGACCATTACAGGTTCATCCCAAAGCTGATGGCGTCAATGTACGCATGCCTGTAAGATAATCGAGAAAACGCTTTTTGTCTGAAACGTCATAAAAAGCCCGCAAGGGCGGAAACGAGGAACTGATATGGAACTTTGCGCGCGCAAAGACGTGCCGGTCAACGAAACCTGGGACCTTTCCCTGATCTTTCCGGATGAAAAGACGATGTGGAAAGCGTTGGAAGAGACAAAAAACATGGTAAAAAAGCTGTCCGAAGACTATGCCGGAAAGTTGGATACCGCGGAAAGGATCGTAAAATGCCTGGACGAGATGGAACCGATCCTGATAAACATATCGAACATCTGGAGCTATTCCGGCCTGGCGGTGGAGACCGACTACACCGACAACAAACTGCGTGAGCGCGATGAAAAGGTAAGCGACGAGATGACGCGGATGCAAAGGGATCTGGCCTTTGTGGACAGCGAGATCCTGCTGGCGCCGGAGGAGAAACTGAAGGCCGCGGTGGAAAAAGCGCGGGGCTGCAAAAGATACCTTCAGGACCTGATCGCGAAAAAGGCTCACATGCTTTCCCCGGAAACGGAAAGGACCCTGGCGGCCCTCGGTAAGACCATGGACGTGCCGTACACGATCTACAACACGATGAAACTTGCGGATATCGCCTTTGATCCTTTCACCGTCGACGGCAGGGAATACCCCCTCGGCTATTCGCTTTTTGAGGACAATTACGAACTTGAATCGGATACCAAGGTGCGCCGTACGGCTTTCCGTGCTTTTTACGATACCCTGAGCAAGTACAAGAACACGACCGCCGCGGCCTACAATGCCTGTGTAGCACAGGAGAAGACCATGTCGGAGCTGCGCGGCTTTCCCAATGTGTTCGACAGCCTGCTGTTTGAACAGAAGGTGACCAGGGAAATGTACGACCGGCAGATCGACCTGATCACGGAACGGCTGGCACCGCATATGCGCCGGTACGCTTCACTGCTCGGGAAAAAACATGGCCTGGACAGGATGACGTTCGCGGACCTCAAGACGGCGGTGGACCCGGGATACGATCCAAAGGTGACCATCGATGAATCCCACCGCCTGATCCGGGAAGGCCTTGAGATCCTTGGAGAAGATTACCTCGACATGGTAGACCGCGCTTACCGGGAGCGCTGGGTCGATTTCGCGAGGAACGTGGGCAAAAGCACCGGCGGCTTCTGCTCAAGCATGTACCGCCGCAATTCCTTTATCCTGCTGAACTGGAACGACCGCATGTCCGATGTGTTCACCCTCGCGCACGAATTGGGGCACGCGGGGCAATCGATGTATGGGGACAAGGCCCAGTCGTACTATGATACCGATCCGTCCACTTACCTTGTGGAAGCGCCTTCTACCATGAACGAACTGCTGCTTGCGAGCCATCTTGCGCATACCAGCAAGGATAAGCGCCTCCGCAGATGGGTGCTTTCCAATGTTGTGAGCAACACCTATTACCACAATTTTGTGACCCACCTGAGGGAAGCCTGGTACCAGCGGGAGGTCTACCGAATCATCGACGGCGGGGGCAGCGTGAACGCGGATGTGCTGAGCGATCTGTTCCGCAAAAACCTGGAGCTTTTCTGGGGGGACGCGGTGGAGATCACGGAAGGCGCGGAGCTGACCTGGATGCGCCAGCCGCACTATTATATGGGGCTGTATTCTTATACATACAGCGCCGGACTGACAGTGGCAACCCAGGCCATGCTCCGCATCGAAGAAGAGGGTGAAAAAGCCGTGCGTGACTGGAAAAACTTCCTCGCCGCAGGAGGAACGAAGGATCCCGTAGGACTTGCGCACATCGCAGGCTTTGACATCACGACGGACGCTCCCCTCAACGCCACCATCGACTACATCGGTTCCCTCATCGACGAGATATGCCGCCTGACGGAGGAACTGGACGGGATCAAGGTATAACGTTCCGACAGCGCCGGCAGCAGCCATGAAATATCGAAGGCAGGGGTATAGGGAAGGGCGGCGGTTATCCGGTCAAACAGATCGGCTGTCTGCCGCCCTTTCTGATGCCGGTTTTGCCGAGGACCGGGCTATTTCGGACATAAGGATGAAAGTGATTTGCCGGATGACCGATCAAATTATTTTATTACAGGCAGAACGATATCGACACTTCCTATCCCCTCCGCGCTTACGGTCAGCCTGACATCGCCCGCGTCGAAACCGGCGCGCAGCACGGCAAGGGCTTTTCCCTGCCAGCTGGTGAATTCGCCCTTCGCATAGTTTTCCCTGGTGATGGGATTGCCTGTGCCAAAGCCCAGGAGGTCCGCCGCGCCCGCTGCTTTCGCCCTCAGCAGGATGTCGGCGTCTGGTACGGTGTTCCCGTCCTTGTCGACGATCTCGGCATTGACATAGCACAGCGATTCGCCGTCGGCGCGAAGACTGTCGCTTTCGGCGGTCAGGCGGATAGCGGCGGGGCTGCCGGCGGTCTTCAGAGCGGCTCGGGATACCTCCCTGCCGCCGGAATAGCTTACCGCCTCGAGGGTACCGCTTTGGTACCGGATGCGGAAAAGGAAGGTCAGCGGCATGCCCTGTACAGGCGCTTCTCCGGCCTTTCTTCGGCCCTGGCTGACACCGTTCAGGAAAAGCTCCGTTTCCTCGGCGGCGCTGAACACAGCCACGTCAACGGGATCGCCTTCCCGCCCCTGCCAGTTCCATTTCTGCCATACGCCGGGAAAGCCCCAGCTGGACAGAGTTTCCACCTTGCCGATCACGGCAGGGTCATAGCTGAAGAGGCCGGTTTCCCTGCTGCCCCACACGATTCGGCGGTAAACACCCTGGGGACGGATGACGCCGGTCACGTCAAAATCCGCGTCGTTCGCCGTTCGCCAGGGGAAGGGAGAGGGTGCGCCCCAGGGATTTCCGATGTTGGGATCACCGGGCTCATAGAAGGTTGCTTTGCCGATGCCCGCTTCGCCGATGTAATCCCAGGCTGTCCAGGTGAAATCGCCGATGATCCAGGGGGTCTTTTCGATTATGGGCCAGTGCATGCCGATCTCCTTGGGATAATTTTCGCTGCCCAGGATCACCCGCTCCGGGAACATTTCATGGTCCTGTGCGTACTTGCCCTCCAGGTAGTTGTAGCCCACGATATCCAGGCCGTTGGCAAATGCTTCGGTATATTCCTCCCACAAAAGGTCCTTTTTGCCGCCGATGTCGGCGTTCTGAAGGCTTCCTGAAGCGCTTTCCTTCCACCTGCGCATCTGTTCCTGCTGGAGCTGGTCGTCCAGCCCGTTCCAGAAGGAGCAGATGCCGTTGGAAACGGGCCGGCTGGGATCCAGGGACCGAATGGTCCCAGCAAGCTTCGAGGCCCATACATAACCGTCGTTAAGCCCCCCGCGTTCGGTGATCTCGTTTCCCGTGGACCAGATGATCACACAGGGATGGCACCGGTCGCGCTTTACGAATGCGGTCAGGTCCTTTTCCCAGTCAGTCTCAAAATACTGGTTATAGTCGCCGGGCTGCTTCCCCATGCCCCAGGCGTCGAAGGCTTCGTCGAAGATGTACAT
>JAFWWK010000177.1 GCA_017523615.1 Clostridia bacterium | reverse complement strand
ACGACCTGCTCGGGGTTTTCCCTGTATACCCCCGCCGCTTTGTCGTAGATGAGAAAGTCTGAAGCTTTTGCTGTCATGGTTTCATCCTCCCTGCATTTTCACTTTCTGTTTCGCTTGCCGTTTCTCTGCCGATCCTTAAAACGTAGTGCCTTTGTTCTTCCAGGAGTCCGTCCACCCTGCGCGCGATCCACATCAGGATGACCGTAAAAAACGAGGGGATCACGTCGGTGGTGTAGTGCATCAGGCAGGCTGAAGCGTTGCCTGTAAAGATGAAGGTAAGGAGAGCCCTTCCGGTCTGCATCAGCAGGATCACAAGGAGGCCGAACCCCATGCAGAAAAGGGTATTGTCCCTTATCTTCCGCCAGCCGAATTTTTTCATCAGGATCAGGGCCGGCATGCACAGAAGGTTCCCTATGCCCCAGACCGCGTACTGCCAAAGGGGCCAGTGATACAGCGCGCATCTCAGGACCGCCCCGAGGACCGCGTAGATCCCCGCCCAAGGACCCCACCGGAACATCATCACGGCGCACACCGCGCCGGTAACGCTCATGACATACGGTTCGCCGGGGAACCACCTGGTCCCCGCCAGGATGATCACGGATTCGCACAGGCAGAGGATCACCGAAAACAAAAGAAGATCGATTCGCCGATACTGCCGGATCGACAACTGTTGACGCAATTTACTTCCTTCCTGCCAGTGCCGGCTGACATATCGGCATGCCCGGGGAGACAGATGACCTTCTTCCCATATAGCCGCCAATGCTGATAAAAATGATTTTCCATACAAAATGTTATCATTTTGAGACCGAAAAGTCAATCTTGACAAGATAAATTTGTTAATAAAAAATTACAATATAAATTACGGGGTATAAAAAAACCCCGCCGGAAAGGCGAGGCTCTGGTGCGGTGGACGGGACTTGAACCCGTACCCAGTTACGGATACGCCCCTCAAACGTACGCGTATGCCAATTCCGCCACCACCGCACGAAAAGGCTTTATCATTATAAGAACGATCGGCGGTTTTGTCAATCTTTTTTTGTGTTTTTTTGCGTTTTCCCGTCTGGAAGCACCCTTTTGCTTCAGGTCTTTTTGCTGTTCCCTGATGCGTCAGCGGCCGAAGATCCTGACGGGGAGCACAAGGAACAGATATTCCTTGCCCTCCTCGGGCTTGATGATGCAGGGAGACACGTTGGTATTGAAGCACATGCTGATCCTCTCCGTGGAGATATTGTGGATCACGTCGATCAGGTACTTGGAATTGAAGGCAATATTCAGTTCGTTCCCTTCAAAATGGATCTCCATCTGGTCGACGACCTCGCCCCTCTCGGCGTTGGCGGTCATTTCCAGGATACCGTCGCTGCGGATGCTGAAGTGGATCAGGTTGTTTTTTCCTTCCCTGGCCATCAGGCTGCAGCGGTCGATGGCGTTGGAAAGCTGGTCCCTGGAAAGGGAGATCTCGGTGGTCCAGTTTTTCGGGAGGATCTTGTGGTAATCGATGAACTCGCCCGTAAGCAGGGATGCGTACACCATGACCGGACCGAAGGAAACGGTCATCCTGCCCGCGGTAAAGGTGAGCAGGGCCTCGGCGTCGGCGTCGTCGGGGAGCATGCGGCCGATCTCGTTCATGATCTTTCCGGGGATCACGCTGGACAGCTTTTCCGGGCTCTTTTCAGGCAGGCTGTTGTCCTGTTCGATGCGCTGTATCGCCAGGCGGAAACCGTCCAGGCCCACAAGTATCGTCTCGTGGGGATAGACTTCCATCAGGACGCCTGTCAGGATCTTGCGGCTTTCGTCGGTGGAAACGCTGAACATCACCTTGGAGACCGCGTCCTTCAGGCGGGCGCAGTTCAGCCGGACCTCCGTGCCCCCCTGGATCTCGTCGATGTCCGGAAAATCGTCCCCGTCCATGGAAACCATGGAGGAACTGGTGCCCCTGCTTTTGATCTGGGCGCGTCCCCGCTCGTCCACATTGATCATGACCTCGCCATCGGGCTGGTAACGCATCAGGTCGCCGAAAAGCTTGGCGGGAAGCAGCGTGCGTCCCTCCTCCTCCACCGCCGCCGCGATGCGGGTGCGGACGGTGATCTCACCGTCCGTCGCCGTCAGGATCAGGCCCTGGTCCTGGGCTTCGATCAGGACGCCTTCATAGATCTGCTTGACGGGCCTGGCAGTGACGGCCCTGAGGCACATGGAGAGGGCATAGTTCATATCTCCGGTGCTTACGCTGAATTTCACTTGGTTTCCCTTCCTTTTTTAACGGTTTTCCGGCTCTTCGTCCCGCGGCGGTCTCAGTACGGGAAAATGAAAGCAGAAAGAAGAATATATAATAGTATCGTTATAGAATAAGAGGCGGTGGAAAAAGTGGATAACCCCCGGACCGGCCCGTAAATACACGGTTTGCGGGGGTTTAAGGTCGGTGGACAGGGACGGCGTTTTCTTTGGATAACCCTGTTCGGCGGTGGATAAGGACGGCAGGGGGACCGGGCGCGGCCTGAGGGAAAAACAAATTGTTTCCTGAAAGAAAAACAATCGAAAAAAACTGGTTTACACTTCCGTCACAAAAATTATTAAAGCATAAAAACGGACAAAAATCAAGTCGGAGGCGGCAAAAGCAAAAACGGAGGAATAAAAGGTTATCCACAAAATCCACAGGAGGGATAACACCGTCCGGTTGAAAACGAAGCCCGCTCCATTCGGGAAAACTGCGGAGCCGGGAGATCATCAAGGCGCCGTTTATCCACCGTTTTATGAACATGCCGGCAAAAATGACAAAAGAAAAACAGAAATTAAAAAACGAAAAAGAATATGAAAAAGAAATCGAATGAAGAAATCAAAAAACAAGCGGCAGCCGTGTTTTGCCGCGGCTGCCGCAGGAGATTCAGCCTTCGGCGTCCATGAAATACAGGAAGATGCCGTCCCAGGTATCCTGGTTGACGATGCCCGTCACGTCCAGGCCGTGTTCGGACTGGAAGGTGATGACGGCCGTCTGGGTGGCGGGATCGAAGATCCCGGTGATGTTTTCCCGCTCAATGTAGCCCAGCAGGTAAAGCGCTTCCTGCAGTTCCGTGACATCTTGGCCTTCGCTGTCCCTGGAAAGCAGGCGGTAATTGGCGGGGATCTCGACGATGATCTCCCCGGACAGGTCCGGAGAGGACGCATCGGAGGAAGGACCGTCGGGCAAAGGGGCGGAGACGGGCTCCAAAGAGGGCGCGGGCGTTTGTGTCAGGTCAGGGGCCGCGTTCGCCGCCGTCAGTTCCTTATATTCGCTGATGGAGAGGATCCGGGCGAATTTTGAGTTGATATAGCGCTCGGCGCCGTTGAAATCGACGCGGTACCATATGGCGTCGGAACCCGACGCGTCAGCGGCGCTGCCATAATAAAGGAAGGTATCGCCGCTGTTTGCGAAAACAGGCTCTGAATTGAAGGAGTAGCCGCTGCCGGTGCGGATGAAGACCCTGTCGGAGGTGATGATCAGGTGATCGGAATCCCGGGAAGGATCCACCGGGATGGGACTGGGCGTGGGGATCACGCCTTCGGCCTGATAGACGCCGGATTCCCAGTCGCTCAGGACGCGGATGAAATCGCCGCTGATGAAGCCGGCGGTCCCGTTATACAGGACGGGGATCCACTGGTTCCTGTGGTCCGTGACAGCTTCTCCCGTGGTCATGACGACCGTACCTGCGTCGGCGACAAGGAAAAGGGGACGGGAATCCGCCGAAGCGGAGGAACGGACATAGACCTGGGACGCGGTGGTGACCGCGTACCCATAGGCCGCCGCGGGGGTGGCGGTGACCGCGGGTACCGCCGTGATATAGGCTGGCGTCGGCGCGGGGGAGAGAGCGGGGGCCTCGGTGAAGGGCAAAAGGACGGGCTCGGGGGTGATATAGGTGTATTCCCCGGTCAGGGAACCCAGGACGTAAGCGTAGGTCTTTTTCTGTTCCAGCCAGACCTTTTTCCAGGTTTCGCCTTCATGGACCGTATCCCCGTACCAGGGCAGGATGGTCCCGGTCTTTACCCTAAGCAGGAAAGCGCCGCCTGGGGCTTTGCGGATGTTGACGTCCTCGGTCACGGTGCGGATATACCCCATGAGCTGCGGGGCGGGGGTGGCCGTGGGCTCCGGGGTCTGGGTGGAAAGCAGGATCTCGTAGCAGTCGGACCGGATGTAGCCGTACACGCCGTTATGGCAAATGAAGGCCCAGGTGTAGCCGCCCTGGTTGACGGGGACACCGTAAAACGCGATGGGAGCGTCAGACGTCAGCCGGTCTTTTTCGTCCGGAGTCAGGGATTTACCCCCGGGGGCGGAGCGCAGATTGACATCGGGCCGGGTAAGGCGGAGGTATCCGGTGATCTCGGGGCCGTTTTCCGAAGGATCGGAGGAGGACGGCGAGGGAGCCGGGGTGGCGGAAACGATCTGGTAGCAGTCGGACCGGATATAGCCGTAGGCATCCAACTGCGGGGAATAGACCTGGATCCAGTACCAGCCGTCATGGAAGACGGGCTGCTGAATGTAGGGGAGATAGGTATACCTGATCAGCTGTGTCTCTTCAGAAGGATTCAGGGAAGCGCCGCCGGGCTCGGAGCGGAGGTTGACGCCGCCCTTGGTCAATTGGATGTAGCCCAAAGTCATATAGGCCGGGGTCGGCGCCGGGGTGAAGGTGGGCGCCGGAGTCAGCGAGGGAGCGGGGGACGGCGCATAAGTATAGGAAGGATCGATCAGCGAGGCGTATTCCTCCTCCGTCAGGAGGCGGATGTCCGAACCGGAAACAAACCCCTCCAGCACCTGGACGTGGATATGGAACATGCCGTTTTCCCCGTCGTCAAGCAGCGTTACGATCTGTCCGGCGGGAAGAGTCGTGAAGGAGACGGCGTTCGGGTCCGCCGCCAAGCGCAAATTGGCGCCGTCGTTTACGATCAGTGCATAGCCGGAAAGAACGCCGGAGGACGAAGGGACATCCTCGTCCGCGGACGGTCCTTCAGACATATCCTCAGCGGTATCCCCGGCCGGAGGCTCGGCCGGGTCGGGCTGTGCCGCCGGGGAGGGGACGTAGTACGGGTCCGTCAGGGCTGCGTATTCGTCCGTTGTCAGCATTTTAAGGGAGGAGGCGCTGACAAAGCCGTCCACGAACTGGAACCTGATATGGACCGATCCGTTTTCTTCGCCCTCCAGCACCGTCACCACCTGACCGGACATGAGCGCCGTGACAGGGACGGAAGCGGGATCCGCGGTCAGGCGGACGTTGGTGCCGCTGTAAAGCACCAGGGCATAGCCGGAGAAATCGGCTCCTTCCGCATCTGCCGCGGAGGGAAAGGGAGACGGGACCGCCGGAGCGCCCAGGGTGACGTAATCGGCACGGACATAGCCCGTGACCGGCGTGTCATCCCCGCCCGGAAGGGCTGCGGAGATACTGTACCATTTGGCGCTGCCGACATAGGTGAAGCCGGTGACCGTCACGGGCCAGTCGATGGGCAGAAGGGTCCAGTTGTCGGAGGCGGTGCCGGCGTTTTTGCGAAAATAGACCCGGTCGGTATTGATATAGGCTGCCTGGGAAACAGCCGGAACAGCGGTAGGCGCTGCAGTCGGCGCGGAGGTGACGAAGGGCACCGTGACGGTGACGTAACGCTGCATGATGTACCCGGCGACCGAAAGGGAAGGATCCCTCGGCAGGGCGGTCTCCACCCTGTACCAGGCGCCGTCGGCGTTGGTCTCGCTTCCAAGGATCGTCACAGGCCATGCATAGTCAAGAAGCCCCCAGTATTCCGAATTATTGGCGGTGGAAGGCGTCTTGCGGAAAAAGACACGGTTGTAATTGACATAGCCCGAGCCCGGCGTATCGGCCATGGAGGCGGACAGCCCGGCAGGAAAAAGCGTAAGGATCAGGCACAGGGCCAGGAGGAGGCATGACTTCCCGGCAAAAGAGGGGAGCCTGAGAAAACGCGGCGAATCGTGCAGTCCGGCCGCTGATGAGGCGGGGGAAAACCTTTGCGTGAAACGAACCATAAAGTCCCTCCGTTCTGATGGAAAAAATCGGGAGAAGGGTCCTGAAAATCTTTAAATTCTGTTAAATTATATTACAAAATTATTACAAGGTCAAGAGCGGAGCATTTTTTTACCCTGCTTTCAGCCTGTTTTTACATATTTTTTTCTCTGTTAATCATAAAAAAAGCATGATATAATGAATTCCGCGTCTTTTTGCGTCTTTTTGCGTTTTTCCTTTTGCCTTTCTGGCATTTTTGAGGTTGATCCCGAAAAACCCTCTGGCGGGAAAAGGCGCGGCGCGATCTTTTGAAAGGCCCCTCCGCTGGGAGGAGGCCCTGACGTGTTTTTTTGGAGGGCCGGCGCGATCCGGTCCGGGAAGGAGTCCGGGATGGATCTGAAAATCATCGTCGGTCTGGGGAATCCGGGAAGCCAGTACGCGCGCACACGGCATAACGTGGGCTTTGACGTGGTAGAGCTCCTGGCGGAAAAGGAGAATATCCCCCTGAAAAAGCTGAAATGCCACGCCCTCATCGGTGAAGGGACGGTCGGGGATGCCAGGTGCGTCCTGGTGCAGCCTCAGACGTTCATGAATCTGTCCGGCCAGGCCGTGGCGGAATTGATCTCCTGGTATAAATGCGAGCCGGCGGACGTCATGGTGATCCACGACGACATCGACCTGCCCTTCGGCCAGGTCCGGGTCCGCGCCGGCGGTGGTCCGGGGACCCACAACGGGATGAGGAACATCGTTTACCTGACCGGGCGGGAGGATTTTCCCAGGATCCGGGTGGGTATCGGCAGGGCGCCGGAAAAATGGGACCTGAAGGACTGGGTCCTTTCCTCCTATGCCAGCCAGGAGGAGAGAAAGACGGCCTACGACGCCTATTGCCTGGCTGCCGACGCGGCGGATTTCTATATCAGGAACGGGATCAGCCTTTGCATGAACCGCTTCAACGTGCGTTCGAAGCCTGAAAAGCCTTCCGTCGACGCCGAAGGCGAACCGAAGGCCTGATCACATATGGATAATGAAAGCAACGGACCAGCGGGAGGATCGATGAGTTATCTGGATCTGTTTTATTCCGGCCGCCTGAAAGAGATCGCGGAGGGGCCCATTAAGGGAAACGAAAGCGCCGCGCTTTATGACGTCTGCGACGGGCAGGAGGCGCTCCTTTCGGCGGTGACATCGGAAAAAATAGGAAAAAAAGTGCTGTTTGTCACATCCTCCCCCCGCCGTGCCGAAAGGATGGCCGGCGAGATCGCCGCTTATCTCGGCGAAAAGTGCCGCTGCCTTCCCGATCGGGAGGTCCTGTTTGTGGACGGGGTCGGGGGATCGGAAAACGCGGAGCAGCGCCTGGAGACCCTCAGGGCCCTGGCGGAAAACCGGGTGGACGTACTGGTGGCGTCGGCGGGAAGCCTAATGCTGCCCCTGGGTCCCATGCGGGAATTCCGTGAGAAGAGCATCAGCTTTTCCCGAGGCATGCCCATGAAGCAGGAGGACCTGGGGGAAAAGCTGCGCCGGGCCGGCTACGAGCGCCGGAGCATGGTGGAAGGCCCAATGCAGTACGCCATGCGCGGCGACATCGCCGATATCTGGCCCGCCGGGGAGAAGCGGGCCATCCGGGTGGAATTCTTCGGGGATGAGATCGACCTGGTCCGCCTTTTCGATCCGCTGACGCAGCGGAGCGTGGAAAACATGGAGGAAGAGGCAAGGATCTATCCCGCCCGGGTTTTTTTGTGGGATCAGAGAGGGAACGCCCCAACGAAGGACATGATGCGCGCCGTCAGGGAACAGATCGACCGGCAGGAAGCCGCTTCCCTGGAGGCGGGCGGCCTGAGGAGCGAAAGCGACCGCCTTCTGGAAACGGAGTCCTCCGGCCATTATCCCGGGGACCTGATGAAATGGGCCGGATTTCTCGGATTTGAAAGGACGGGAGTCTGGTCCTGGTTCGATAAGCCGCCCGTCGTGTTCCTGGATGACCCGGAGCATGTTTCCGAAGCCTGGGACGACCGGGAGGCGGGCTTCCTTGCCGACCTGAAGGCGGCCGTGGAGCGCGGCGACGCCGTATGGGAATGGAAGGACGCCCTCCTGGGCCGGGAAGAGGTAAGGAACGCCTTTGCCGCCTGCCATACGGTGACGCTGCAGAAATTCCTCAGGGGACAGCTTTCCTTCCATGCCGACCGGGTCATGTCCTGGCCGGGAACGAACTCCGTCAAGTATTTTTCACGGCTCAAGGACCTGGCGGACGATATCAGGACCTGGCGGCAGAAAAAAACGCGGTTTTACCTGTGCGCCGGGGGCGAAAACCGGCAGCAGCGCCTGATCCATGCCCTGAGCGAGTTCAACATCGATATCAAAGTGATCCCGGATACGCCCGGGCCCCTTCCCGGCGAGGGCATCCTGCCCTATTCCCTTGGCCAGGGCTTCATCCTGACCGAGGACGGGCTGAACGTGATCGCGGATTCCGATATCTTCGGAGCCTCCCGGCAGGAAAAAAAGAAGCGCAATGTGCGCGGGGATACCGCGGCGGCCAGGATCGACGCCTTCACCGACCTTTCCGAAGGGGATTATGTGGTCCATGAAAGCCACGGCGTGGGTATTTACCGGGGTACGGTCCGGCTGCAGAGCGAGGGCTCCTGGCGGGATTATTTCCTGATCCAGTACCGGGGCAGCGACCGGCTGTACGTCCCCACGGATCAGTTTGACCGGGTGCAGAAATTCATCGGCGGGAGCGACGACGCGCCGCCGGAGCTCAACAGCCTGGGGGACGACCGGTGGCTGAAGCAGCGCAAAAAGGTGCGCGCCGGGCTGAAAGAGCTGGCCTTCGACCTGGTGAAGCTGTACGCGGAAAGGCAGGAAAAGCCGGGCTATGCCTTTGCGCCGGATACGCCTTGGCAGGCTGAGTTCGAGGACGCCTTCCCCCATGAGCTGACGGGCGACCAATTGAACGCGGTGGAGGACATCAAGCGGGATATGGAGCGGCCGATGAACATGGACCGGCTGCTTTGCGGGGATGTGGGCTTCGGAAAGACCGAGGTGGCCCTGAGGGCGGTGTTCAAGTGCGTCATGTCAGGGAAACAGGCGGCCATACTGTGCCCCACCACCATCCTTGCCCAGCAGCACTATTACACCGTGCAGGAAAGGTTCCAGGCCTTTGCGGTCCGCGCCGATGTGCTCAGCCGTTTCCGCTCGGCCAAGGATACCCGGCGCATCCTGACGGAGCTCAAGGAGGGCAAGCTGGACGTCGTCATCGGCACCCATAAGCTGCTCTCCGACAAGGTGGAGTTCAAGGATCTCGGGCTCCTGGTGGTGGATGAGGAGCAGCGCTTCGGCGTCAGCCACAAGGAAAAGATCAAGAACTTCAAAAAACAGGTGGATGTCCTGACTCTTTCGGCCACGCCCATTCCCCGGACGCTGCATATGTCCATGATCGGGGTAAGGGACATGAGCCTTCTGACCTCCCCGCCCGAGGAAAGGCATCCGGTACAGACTTATGTGACCGAATACTCCGACGCCCTGGTTCGGGACGCGGTGACCAGGGAAGCGGGAAGGGGCGGACAGGTCTATTTCCTCTATAACCACGTACAGCATATCGACACCTTCGCCTCCCACCTGAGGAGCATCCTGCCGGGGATACGCATCGCGGTGGCCCATGGGCAGATGCCGGGGAACCTGCTGGAGGACGTGATGCTGGATTTCTACGACCACAAATACGACGTGCTCCTGTCCTCCACCATCATCGAAAACGGCCTGGACGTGGCCAACGCCAACACCATGATCGTCTACGACGCCGACCGCTATGGACTGAGCCAATTGTATCAGCTGCGGGGACGGGTGGGGCGGTCCAACCGGACGGCATTCGCCTATTTTACCGTCAAGAAGGACAAGATGCTTTCCGAGGTAGCCGAAAAAAGGCTGAGCGCCATCCGTGAATTCACCGCCTTCGGCTCGGGTTTCCGTGTGGCCATGCGCGATCTGGAGATCCGCGGCTCCGGCAACATTTTCGGTCCGGAACAGAGCGGGAACATCGCCGCGGTGGGGTATGACCTGTACTGCCGGATGATCGAGGAGGCGGTGCAGGAGATCAAGGGCGGCACAGACGTGTCGGCGCGGACCGAGACCCGCATCGAGCTGAAGGTCGACGCCTTCCTGCCCCAGACCTATGTCCGGGACGAAAGACAGCGGATGGAAGTGTTCAAACGCATTTCCCTCATCCGCTGCCGGGAGGACCGGGAGGATGTGATCGAGGAGCTGATCGACCGCTTCGGCGAGATCCCGGAAAGCGTCATGAACCTGATCGACGTGGCCCATCTGAAGTCGGTCTCGTCCTCGCTGTTCGTATCCAGGGTCACCGGCACGAAGGGGCTTTTAAGCTTCGTCCTGGATAAATGCCCGGACCCGGAAAGGCTGTACCTTGCCCTGACGAAAACGGACCGGCGTCTGATGTTCTCCGCTTCCTCCCAGGCGGCCATACTGCTGCGCGACAACGGGAAGGATGTGACGGAAATGATGCGGGAGGCGGTGCGCGTCATGGAAAAGCTGTCCGATATCATGAATTTCCGGGAAGAGGAGGGCGACGGGAAGAAAAACGCCTGATATCCTTAGATAACATTGCAATTTGATATAGATAATGATACAATGCGAAAGGATTGTTAATTATTTTCCGAATCCGGTAAAGGGGGAAAAGATCATGGCCGAACAGACCTATGTCTTTATAACAGACAGTGACAGCGACCTGTCATACAAGATCGCGGACGAAAGGCACATCCCGGTCATCCGCATGCCCTATGCGGTGGACGGCGTGGAATATATGGACGACAACGGCCGTGAGGGCGAGGAAAAGCTGAAGGAATTCTTCAACAAAATGCGCGCGGGCTCGGTGCCGGTGACCAGCTGCCTGAGCAAGATCAACTACATCGAATTCCTGGAGCCCTTCCTCGCCGACGGAAAGGATATCCTGTATGTGGCGTTTTCGTCCAATATGAGCGCCACCCTCAATTACTGCCGGGAAGCCTGGGACGAACTCAAGGTCCGCTATCCCGGCAGGCAGCTGAAGATCGTTGACACCCTGTCCATCTCCACGCCGATGGTCCTCCTGATCGAAGCCGCCCACGACATGTACCTGGCGGGCGCCTCGATGGAAAAGGTGGAAAAATGGATCATCGAAAACCGCCTGAAGGCCCAGGTCTGGCTGACGGTGGAAAACCTGGTCTACTTAAAGCGCGGCGGCAGGCTTTCGCCCACTACCGCCTTCTTCGGGTCGATGCTGGACATCAAGCCCATCATCGTCCTGGGGCGAGGCGGCAAGATGGACGCCGCCGAAAAGGCCAAGGGCCGCAGGAAGGCCCTGCAGACGATCTTTGAGCGCATGCTGGAGAACATCGACGATCCCGAGGGCAAGACTGTCCTTGTCATGCACGCCGACGCTCCCGAGGAGGCCGAGCGCATGAAGGCCAGGATAGCCGAACGCCTGCCCGGCCTGAAGGAGATCCGCATCCAGATGATCGGCCCGGTCATCGGCGCCCACTGCGGCCCCGGTTCCCTGGCCCTGGTCTTCATGGGAAAGGAGCGTCCCATCTGATGCTGATCCGATATCAGGGGCACAGCCAGTTCCTCCTTGAGGACAAAAACGGACAGCGGGTCGTCACCGATCCCTACGACGCGTCGACCGGCTATCCCATGACCGACGTGCGCGCCGACGTCGTTACGGTGTCCCACGCCCACGGCGACCACAGCTTCACCGATAAAGTGACCGGCTCTCCCGTGATCATCCGGGAGGCGGGGACGCGTATGCCCCTGCCGGACGTAAAGATCACCGCCATTCCCTGCTTCCACGACGAAGCGGGCGGAAAAAAGCGCGGTCCCAACCTGATGATGCTGATCGAAATGGACGGGCTCAGGGTGCTGCACTGCGGCGATCTTGGGCACCTGCCGGACGAAAAGATGCTCTCGGCCGCAGGAGGGGCGGACATCCTCCTTATCCCGGTGGGCGGCTTTTTCACCATCGACGCGGCGCAGGCGGTGCGGACGGCGGAACTGTTCGCCCCCGCCATGATCATCCCGATGCATTACCGCACGGCGTACAACGCGTCCTGGCCTATTTCCGACGAGAAGCCGTTTTTGAGGATGTGCGCGGAAAAGGGACTGCGCGCCGAGGAGGCTGACGTCCTTCGGGTGACGAAGGAGGACCTGTCTGAGCAGCCGCGGCTCACGCTGATGCGGATGCGGACCGGCGGGACCTCCGGGGCTTCGTCCTGATACATGAGGCGGCTGAACGGAAACCAAAAAAAGAGGATCGCGCAGGCGATCCTCCGGCGATCACTCCATGAACGAATGACGAAGGTTCATGGAGTATTTTTTTACGCATCCGGAGAACGAGGCCGGTCACAGGCCGCCCTTCGGTCCCCGGATCGTGAAATCACGGATAAAGAAATCGAGGTCCGGTGCGTTCATTGTCTCCACATAGAGGGTATATGAACCGTAGGGCTCCGGCGTGAAGGTGGCCTCCAGCGTTACCCATTTTCCCCATGTCGTTTTCCCGGCGGCCAGGTTTCTCCAGTTTGCCCCGTCTTGTTCCAGGGTGATCATAAAGGTGACGGGACCGACGTGACGGGAATAATATACATTCACGGATACGGTATACTCGACGCCGGGCTTCAGCTTGAATCCCCGTCTGGGACCGTTCCAGTCCAGCGTCCTGCCGGATACGAAAAGAACGCCCTGGTCCATGACGGACAGGGAACACATGTGCCCATACCATCCGTCCGTGTTCGGCCGGTTAAAATCAGACCTGTAGAGCGTCGTCAGGTCGGATCCTCCTCCGGTAAGGCTGCCGCTGCGGAAGGTGAAAACGGCGGAAGCGGAACCGAATTCCTCATAGGAGTAAGTGATCTCCAGTGTTTTCCAGTTCTTGTCGACGATCCATCCGATCTCGCCCTCGTAGGTTTCACCGGGCGCCATTTCCCCGGCAGGCAGGATATCGTAATTCTGCCCGGCTTTTGACGTTGCGGCGATCTCAAGCATGACATTGTATGGAATGATGCGGTCCAGGTTTTTCCCGTCCTGTTTAGCGGACAGGTTCAATCCCGTCAGGAATGAATATCTGCCCGGACCGTTATTGGTCAGCCGGAAGGCGACAATGACGTAGACCTTGCCGTTTCCCGGGCTGTTTTTTGAAGAGATCCCGTCGCTGACACGGATGCTCAGCGGGGTGATCGTGACTCCTTCGCGGCATCTGACGGGGACATTCAGAACCGTGCCGTCAGCCCGCGCGGAAGCCATGACGCCGCTTAAAACGAACGTGAGCATCAGAAGAAGTGCGACTGCCCGTTTTGCCATAAAGACGCTCCTTTATAAAAATATCGATATTGGATAACTGCGGATCTAAAATATTCTATCACAGGAAAAACCAGGTGACAACAGAAAATCAAGCCGATACGGATGCCCGATCCCAGGGAAAACAGCAGGATAATAAGACTGAACAGGGCAATTGACGGAACATCAGCCGTTTTTTAAGCAATTTTGTACAAGACCGGCAGATCGGAAGTAATTCAAAAAAAAACGCTTGCGTATTTACAGGATTCGTTTTATAATATGTCCGGTTGAAGCGGGTCTGTGGTTGCAAGCCGATGCCAGTCGCAGGCAAAACGGTCCACGTAATCCATCCAAAGCGATGGGGAGCATGGTGCGGCTT
>JAFWWK010000176.1 GCA_017523615.1 Clostridia bacterium | reverse complement strand
GGCGTCGTTTCCGTTGGCGTCTTTCTTGGCGGTGACCACGGCGCCCTTGACCGAGACCAGCTCGTTCTGGTGGGCGATCAGCTCTTCGGTGCCCAGCAGGGCGGTGATGTCCAGCGCTTCGGGGAAGAAGGGTTCGGCTTCCAGAATCTCGTAGGCGGCGTCGGTGATTTCCACTTCGCCGGCCCACTCGGCCTTGTAGCCCTTGACGCAGATCTTGGTGCCGGGGACCAGCAGGTCATATTCTTCCTGGGTCATCGCCATGTTGTAGATGAAGTAGGCGCCGTCTTCGGCCTGGGTGTAGATGGTGGCCTTGTTGTCCCACCAGCCCTGCTTGGCCTGGACGTAGGTCACTACGGTCACTTCGGTCTCCAATTCGGCGGCGACGTATTCTTCGTGGGTCATCACGGCGGGGGCTTCGGCCAGCGCCAGGGCGGAGAGCATCATCACGGCGAGGAAGAGGGCAAAGAACTTTTTCATGATCGTAATCTCCTTTTTCTGAAATTTGGGAACTGCGTTTATTATATCCAATTCCGGGAGACAAGTAAACAAAATTTATTTTTTTTACGCCTTTTTCCTTTCCCTGAGGGTATTCCTCAGGAAGACCAGGGCGATCAGCACCCAGGCCACGGCCAGGGCGGCCAGGAGGAAGACCGCGGTGGAGGGCAGGGGACCCATGTCTTCCCCGGAGGCGGCGGGACGGCCGGCGTTCTCGCCGATCTGGTCCAGGCGGTAAAGGGAGGCCACCTGGGTGAACACGCCGTCGATGAAGGCGTCGTCCACGGTCTTTTTGCGCCGCACCGCCTTGGCCGTTTCCTCGATCAATTGGCCGGCTGCGTCCCTCAGGGAGGCGGAGCCGTTGAAGACCGGGGTGACGAAGGTGTTGCCGGTGTTGTTCAAAAGGATCTCGGCCGCGTCGATCTTGACGCTGTAATACATATCGTTGTCCTCGCCCTTGCGGGACAGGTAATCCGTATATTCCGGGCTCCGCTGGGCCTTGAGGGTCACCGGCAGGTAGCCCTCGGTCTGGGAATAGGCGATCTGCACATCATTGGTCAGCAGGTACTGGGCGAACAGCCAGGAGGCCAGCACCTCCTGGGGGTCGTCCTTGTTGAAGACGCACACCGAGGGGCCCTGGGAGATCATGCGGGGCGAGGAGGGATCGAACTGGGGAATGGGGCGCACCGCCAGATCGAAATCTACCACCTGGTCGGCGGCGATGTCCATGTGGGGCGCGCGGCTCCCCATCCAGGTGGCGCCGGCGGTGGAATCCACCGCGAAAACGCACTGGCCGGCGTTGAGGAAGTTTCCGGGATAGCTGGAGATCTTGAAGGTGGAGAAGGACCCGGCGGCCACGTGGTCGCGGACCGTCATCAGGATCTGGCGGGTGGTGTCGTTGAAGATGCGCACCTCGCCGGCGGAGGTGGAATAGTCGGCGCCCCGCTGGCGGAGCATCTGGATCATCATGTTGTCGGTGGATTTATAGATGAAGGGGATCATCACCTTCTGCCCGTTGACGGGGTAGATCCCGTTTTCGTCCTTCGCCGCCGCGGCGTCGGACACCTCCCACACAAAATCCCAGGTCAGGATGTCGGGCAGGGTGTAGCCCAGCTTTTCCACATAGGTCCTGTTGATGTACAGGGCCTCGGTGGAGCGCATGTAGGGGATGGCGTAGTAATGGCTGCCTATTTTGCACTCCTCCAGGAAGGCGGGAACGATCTCGGCCGCGGTGGGGGAATCAAAACGCACCTCGCTGCCCCCCAGGCCGTACTTTTCGTCGGCGAACAGGTCGTCCAGCGGCACCATGACCCCGCTGCCGGTCAGGTAGGTGGCGATGTGGTCCGGGTAGGT
Organism: Clostridia bacterium; assembly: GCA_017523615.1. Taxonomy (GTDB): domain Bacteria; phylum Bacillota; class Clostridia; order Christensenellales; family Aristaeellaceae; genus RUG756. Next base: position 2,783 of record JAFWWK010000176.1, on the reverse strand, counting down.
GATGCACACGTTGGGGGTGGTGGCGGTGGCGATATTGGTAATGACGTCGTTGTAGATCCGGCTGTAATCGGTGTACAGGCGCAGGTTGACATGGATGTTGGGGTACAGCTCCTCAAAATCGGCGATGGCTTTTTCGTAGATCGCGGTCTGGGTCTTGTTGGTGTCGTTCTTGGCCCAGAAGGTGATCTCGTAGGTCCGGGAGGCGTCAAATTTATCCGGGACGGCGAAGTCCGCGGTCTCCCTGGAGCCGTGGCAGCCCGTCAGCGCGAGGCAGAGGGTCAATAGAAGAAGCCAGACAATGATCTTTTTCATCTTGCTCACCTGTCAGGCCTTTGGACGGATCCGGGACGTTTTTGTCCGGACGCGGTCAAGGCCGTATTAATGTTGTGCCGGGACAAGCGCGGCGGTCTTTCGCCGCGGAGGGATCGGGGTCAGCCCTTGGTGCCGCCCCGGGACACGCCGGCCATGATCTTTTTGCGGAAGATCAGGAACAGCACGATCAGCGGCGCCGAAATGACCACCACGGCGGCCATCATGGCTGGGATGTTCTCCCGGCCGAAGCCGTTTTCGCGGATCTCCTGGATGCCGTTGGACACCAGGAAATAGGCGGGATCGTCGGTGATCAGGCGGGGCCAGATATAGGAGTTCCAGCATTCGATGACCTTCAGGATCACGATGGTGACCAGGGTCGGCTTGCTGATGGGCATCATCACATGGGTGAGGTACTTGAAGTCCGAGGTGCCGTCCACCTGAGCGGCCCGGTAGAGCTCGTCGGGGATCTGCTCAAAATTCTCCTTCAGTAGGTAGATATAAAATACCGAGGTCACCGACGGAAGGATAAGGCCCGTGAAGGTGTTCCTCAGGTGCAGGTTGGTGATGGTGACGAAGTTGGTGATGACCACCAGTTCCCCCGGGATCATCATCAGGGACAGGAAAAAGGTGAAGGCCAGCTGCTTCCCGCGGAACTCCAGGCGGGCGAAGGCAAAGGCCGCGGGGATGATGACGGCCATCATCAGCCCGGTGGTCGCCGCGGTAAAGATCAGGGTGTTCAGAAAATACCTGGCCAGCGGGACGGCGCTGAAGGCCTCGCGGTAGTTGTCCAGGGTCGGCGCCAGGGTGAAGAAGGTGGGAACGTATTCCGAGTTATAGGACGAATAGCTCTTGACGCTGGTCAGGATCATCCAGTAGAACGGGAACAGCACCATCACGGCCCACAGGACCAGGAAAAAGTAGTCCGCCGTGCGGAAAAGGCGCTTTCTTTGGGCCGCCCGGCGTTCGATCAGGTCATAATCCAGTTTTGCTTCCATGCCGATGCCTCCCTCAGTAATGCACGCGTTTTTTGCTGATCAGAAGGTTGATGCAGGTGATCGTCAGGACGATGGCGAACAGGATCAGCGCGGCCGCCGAGGCGAAGGACGGATAGCCGCCGCTGTTGCCGTAGAGCATGTCGTACACATAGCCCACGATGGTGTTCATCCCGGCGGCGTTCAGATCGGTGCCGAAAAGCGCCACGGCGTCGCTGTAAGCCTTGAAGGCGCCAATAAAGCCGGTGATGACCAGGTAGAAGATCATCGGGGAGATCATGGGCAGGGTGATCTTGCGGAATATGCGCCGGGAATTGGCCCCGTCCATCCGGGCGGCGCTGTAGTATTCGGGGTTCACCGAGGCCAGGGCGCTGGTGAGGATCAGGATCTTGAAAGGCATGACCACCCAGATGGTGTAGAAGCACAATACGAACATCTTGGCCCAGTAGGGGCCGTCAATGAAGTCCACGGTCCCCGCGCCGAAAGCGTGCAGCATCAGGTTGACGAGGCCGTCGGTATAGGCGGTCTTTTTGAAAAGGATCATGAAGACCAGGCCCACGGCCAGGGTGTTGGTGACGTAAGGCAGGAAATACACCGTCTGGAAAAAGCCGCGCAGGGGCTTGATGGCGTTGAGGCCCAGGGAAATGAGCAGCGCGATGCCGGTGGAAAGGGGCACCGTGATGATCACCAGCAGGAAGGTGTTTTTGACGGCCTGCAGGAAATAGGGGTCCCGGAGCACATAGGAAAAATTGTACAGCCCGACCCCGTAATAGGACTGGGATGCCGAATTATAGCCCTCCTCCAGGGAATAGACCAGCACGTCCACCAGGGGGTACACCATGAAGCAGCCCAGGAATAGGATGGCGGGCAGCAGGTACAGCCAGGCCTTCAGGCTGTTCTTTTTCATTGCACCGTCCCTCCCGCTTCAAAGGGGACGCGTTTCTCGCTTTCGGGATCGAAAAGATGCACCTTTTCGGGGACCAGCGAAAAGCGGACGAAACCGCCGTCGGAGTGGAAATCCTTCCGGGAGGGGATGATGGAGCGCACAAAGGGCGAGCGGCAGTCGGGATGGGTGGACACCACGCTGGTGTCCCTGCCCATGACCTCCACCCGGGTAAGCTTCAGGCTGAAGGGGCCGTTCCCGTCCAGGACGAAGCCCTCGGGCCGGATGGCGGCGGTGATCTTGCCGTCCTTCACGCCGGGGACCCGGAGCACCCGGTCCCCGCCGATCACAAGCCAGCCGCCCGAGACGGAGGCGTCGAATACGTTGATGGGCGGGGTGCCCAGGAACGTGGCCACGAACAGGTTCACCGGGTCGTCGTACACCTCCTGCGGCGCGCCGATCTGCTGGACGACGCCGGCCTTCATCACCACGATCATGTCGGAAATGCTCATGGCCTCGTCCTGGTCGTGGGTGACGAAAATGGTGGTGATGCCGGTCTCCTGCTGGATGCGGCGGATCTCCTCCCGGGTCTGCAG
>JAFWWK010000021.1 GCA_017523615.1 Clostridia bacterium | reverse complement strand
TGCCGTTTGAACCGTTTCAGCGCGCTTTCCAGCGACTCGTTTTCCTTGACGCGAACTTCAGACACTTGTTTTCCCTCCCTTCGCCATCTCGCCTGCGACTACAGCCGTTTTCACGGCGGTGGCGACCGTAAAGATATTATACCGCAGGCGGGCCGAGGCGTCAACCCTTTTTGAAAAGCCAATCGTAAACAAACCGGAACGCCGGAGGTGCTTTTTGCCCTCTCCGGAAGGTCTTACGCCTCCCATATATACCCATTTTTGAGGGTGTTTCCGACATTTTTTGTCCTGATGATCCGTCTTCCTCCCTTTTTTTGCATTCTCAGCCGTTAAAGGACAAAGCCATGGCCGTCCCCAAAGAAATCGCAAAATTTCCGTAAAAAATGTTAAGATTTTGTCATAATCAGTTCTGTTCCGTATCCCGCTCCATCCGTATCGGGACGATATGCCCGTCAGGGGCGCCGAAGGTGATCCCGTCGTCACAGTACAGGGGCAGGACGTAATCTTCCGCATCCCAGCCGAGGGTCGCGGCGCCTTCCACGGACAGGTCCGACGTGCGCTCGCCGCTCTTTGCAAGGATCACGAAGGTCCCCCGCCTGATAAAGAGCGGGAATTCGTTTTCATCCAGGCGCACGTAATGCCACCCGGCTTCAATTTCTTCGGTGTCGTAGTCCTCCGGCGTGCGGAAGCGGACAAGCAGCATGTCCTCCGGCAGGTACACATTCCTTCCCGGCACGTGGGGAGCAAGGACCGGGGCGATCATGCACTGCCTGCCCAGCATCACCTGGTCTTCGACCGCGCGGGCCAGGGGATCATCGGGATAGTCGAAGCCCAGGGGACGGAAAAGCAGCCCGTCCGAGAGGATGGCGTGCATCATCTCGCTGTAGAGCCAGGGGATCAGGGAATAGCGTACTTTGATGGCGTCCCGCATGGTTTTCCACTTCGGGAAGCGGTAGACTTCCTGCAGGCGGGTCCCCAAAGCGCTGTGGTTGCGGAACAGCGGGGTGAAGGCCCCCAGCTGGATCCAGCGGATCAGCAATTCCTCGTCCACGTCCGCGCCGAAGCCGCCCACGTCGGCCCCGCAATAGATGAAGCCCATCATGTTCAGACTGGGGAGCATCCTCAGGTGCAGCGCAAGGTGGCTCCACCAGGAAAAATTGTCTCCCATCCAGATGCCGCCGTCCCGGTGGCTGCCGGCAAAGGAGGAACGGGAGAAAAGCAGGTGCCGCCTGTCGGGCTCCGCCCGGCGCATCCCCTCGGCTGCGGCGTGGGTCATCAGGGCGCCGTAAAGGTTATGCACCTTATCGTGCCGCACGGTCCTTTCCCCGATCCGGTGGTAAAAGCGCCGGTAGTCGTCCATGCTGTTCTTGATGCCGTCCACCGCGGCGGTCAGGATAAAGGAGGAATCGTGGCTCATCATTCCCGAGCGCAGTTCCTCCGCCTCCGCGAAGGCCTTGTCCAGCCCCTCCGGACTGTAGAACAGGGCCGGCTCGTTCATGTCGTTCCAGAAGCCCTCCACGCCCATATCCATAAGGACGCGGTATTTGTCCCCGAACCAGCGGGAGGCGTCCTCACGGAAAAAGTCCGGAAAGCAGCTGAGGCCCGGCCACACGGCGGCCTCAAAATCGCTGCCATCGGCCTTTTTGCAGAAATAGCCCTCTTCGTGCCCCTCGTCGTAAACGGAATAGCCCGTTTCCTTTTTCACTCCCGCGTCGATGATGGGGATCACGCGCACACCGTCCGAGAGGAGGCGGCCGGCGACGCCCTTCAGGTCCGGCAGCGCCTTTTCGTTGAGGGTAAAGTCCCTGAAGCCGTCCATGTAGTCGATGTCCAGGCAGATCCCGTCCAGGGGGATATGCCTTTCCCGGTGGGCCCGGGCGACGGCGGTCAGGTCCTCCTCCCCGGCATAGCCCCACCGGCTCTGGATATAGCCCAGGGCCCAGCGGGGCGGGATATAGCTGCGGCCGGTCAGGACGCGGAACTGCCTGCACAGATCGGCGCAGATCCCCTTTCTCGGGGTGCCTTCCTCCGGGGTGATGACATACAGGCTGAAATCGCCGTTTTCGCTGGTGATCCTCATCCTGCCCCGATCCTCAAATCCCAGGTCCCAGCGGACGCGGCCGGGATCGTCCAGGAAGAGGGCGAAAGGCTCAGAGGCACGAAAAACGATCAGGAAATTGTGGCTGCCGTACAGGCTCTGCCGGTCCTCGGCGTGGTTGAATTCGTCGCTGTTCCAGCTTTGGTACCGCCTGCCCCGGCGGTCGATGGGCCCGACGGCTTCACCGAGGCCGTAGAGGGCATCCACGTTGTGAAGGGAAAGGGTGAAGGATATTTCCCCGCCCTCCGTTTCCGTTTCCAGGAAGGGCGGTGCCTCTTTCAGCGCCGGCAGGTCCAGGACCGCCGCAAAGGAGGGATATGGGTTTCCGTAATCATAGCGTCTGATCATTCTTTCAACTCCTCAGAACAGCCGCGCAGGCCTAAAGCGCGTCAGTATCTTTCCTCCAGTTCCTTTATCACGTGGCCGACGCTCTTTTCCACCGTGCCGTCGGCAAAGGGGTTGTCAAGCCCCGCCAGCTTCAGAAGGTCGAAGTATCCCATGGTCCCGCCTGCGCGGCACAGCCTCAGGTAATCCTGCCAGGCCTTTTCCCGGTCGGTCTTCATCATTCCATAGAACTGGAAAGCGCACATCTGGGCCAGGGCATAGTCGATGTAATAGAAAGGATACAGGAAAATATGCTGTTTCTGCATCCAGAAGCCGCCCTCCTCCAGGAAAGGCTCCCCGTCGTAGGACCTCCAGGGCATATAGGCCTTTTCGATCCTCCGCCACGCTTTGCGCCAGTCGGCGCTGCGGTATTCCGGATGGGCGTAGACCTCGTGCTGGAACTCGTCCACGCAGCACATGTACGGAAGCACGGCCAGGGCGCCGATCAGATGCCCTGTGATGTATTTTTCACTGTTTTCGCCAAAGA
>JAFWWK010000175.1 GCA_017523615.1 Clostridia bacterium | reverse complement strand
TAACTATTTCTGTTAATCAGCAGCCAAACAGTGTTGATAGTGATCTGCAGCAGCCGGTTTGTCCTGATCGACAAAACTGATGACGACTACCTCGAAAAAGTGATGAAGTCATTCATGCGTGAGCCGTGAAATACCCATTCTTCTCCTATTGCATTCAGCAACCAACTATGATATTATAACACCCAGCATTGGTATTTCTCTAGGATTTGGGTGTTTCGATAATTTTCGACTTGCGGGAAAGGAGGGTTCTTCTTGGGTTACGCATAGTCCCTGCGTCCGTATGGATGCCGGCGGCTATGTCCGTTTCAGCAATCATTGCTGCCCCACTGACAGTGGCAGCAAAACTAGTGACCGGAAAAGTGCCAAATAAAACAAGCATTGAAAAGAGGGAAGATTATGAAAAAGATCACTGCATTGATCCTTGCTGCTCTTATGCTGTTGTCCGCAGGCTTTGCCTTCGCCGATACGGAGCCTGGCTACTATGACGAAGATACCGGCCGCATCAGGATGACCCACCAGCGCTACATCAGGCCTGCAGAAGAAGATTTTGCGACTGTGAAAATGCATTTCGTCGATGAAGGATTTAGTATCTTCTTCAACGGCGTGGCGGATTCTGCGAAGGATATCATGCTCAACGCGATCCTCGACGCTATGCGCAGTGGCGATCCCACCACACAAATCATTATGCCGGGGCTCATCCTGGATGCTGAAAAGTATACTTATGTGAAAGGCTTAGAATACGACTCTTTGATGTGCTGGGCTGCTACCGCGGCGAATATGCTGTGGCAGGCGGGATATCCGCAGAATACCCTCAGTCCTTATACCGGCCGGCCTTTTGAGTCTGTTGACGAAGTGTTTGATTATTTCAGGCACATCTATACGGATCTTGACGGAACTCCTGCCCAGGGAATCGATGCTTTACTGGATGGTTTCAATCCGCTTGATGGAGTAGACGGAATTTCCCAGCTGGAAATGAAAATTAAAGCGCTCTTCCCGTTCAATAATGTGGATGTTGATGATTTGGTTTTCCAAGCGTTCGGTAAAGATGAGAATGGTAATAAGCTGTATGAAAATATCGAGCTGCTCCAGGATTTCAACAACAACACCTACGGAATTACTGTCCATTGGCATGATCCCGTGACCGGAGAACTGTTGAACGGTGCCCATCTTTTGACGGTCTGCGGCATCATCGTCAATGACGAGGCGGAATCATTGGAAGACAGGTACGTTGGCATTCTGATTGCGGATTCCGACAACAGTATTGTACATCCTGATGAAGTCCCGACGGCGCCTTGGGAGAGGCCCCGTGCGGCGATCGCTTCCAACGTCATCGACAGTGCAACTCTGTATCATCTGAAACTTGTGGACATTCCTGGTCAGGGTCCCACGTGGACAATCGTTGGTTATAATGATAACATCACCACACTCGATTTTCTGTGGAAACTCCCGTATCTGCAGTAACACAGCAGCTCCCGCTTCTGTTTAAGCCTTGACAAGCGCGGCCGGATCCGGTCGCTGCACAGCAAAACCATCAGGCGGACTGTCACCGCACAGCGGCGGCGGTCCGTTTTCTGTTTGTAAGGCCATGATCTGGGAAGCAAGACCCATGCTCAAAGTTCAACCACCGGTTTAATGACATGTCTTCTTTAGCGTGTTAAGATACAGCCATCGACAGGGGAAACGCCCGAAAGGATCCCCGGCCGAAGAAGTCCGGCAGAAAACCGACTTCGACCATGCAGCCCCGTCGGCAGGAGATCAGGCGCACACAGCAGCGCGGTCAGACGGCAGCCAGGAAAAGCAGATCAACCCCTGCGGATCCAGGCCGTGAGGCACCCGGAACCATCGTGAAACCATTCCACCGGGGAGGTGGCGTGAGATGGAAGGCGCTCACAGAAAACGACGATCTGACAAAACGATTTGATTATTCTTCATCGCGCCTGTCTGCTTCAACTGCATGGTTCATGGCGCCCGCCACGGCCGGCGTGCAGGCCATGGAAACCGGGGTCCGCAGCGCGGTACATCTGGCTGAATTCAGGCGTATTTACGGAATGGGAACGCCTGACAGCAGCGGTTTCGGACGCAAACAGATGAACGGCGCGGCGCTTCTCCAGGCCCGTGGGACCGCATTTTCTGCCAGAACCCTCCCGGCGGAAGGAACGCTTCCGCCGGGAGGCCCCCCTCTGCCTATGACAGGGAAGAACCCCTTCCCTGTTGAAGAAGCCAGCCAGAGAACCGGCTTCCTGATGGGCGAAGGTTTTCCTCCCGGATCCAGACGCATACAGCAGCGCATGTCACAGCAAACGAAGGAATTCCGACAGGAGCAAGGCCCGGGACACCCGGCGCATCCTCCAGGCCGTGAAGCACCCGTTTCCCCCAGGACCCGAACCGTTCCGAAAGGAGGCGCGGTCGCCGATGGGTTAAAGACATGCGGCACAACTTAAGATAACGGAATTATCATTCCGCGTCTGCACAAAGATCCGGTTCTTACCTGCGCTCATTGGCCGGCGTCCTTCACGACCGGCGTGGGAAACGCTGCGGCGGAACGGCGGATAAACGCATCTCATGGCCTTTCCGGACGGTAATGGAACGGGAACGTACGGAAGGCGGCGCGGACAGCGCGGCATGGGACGCGGGACTCCGAAGGACAAAGCGGCGCGGAACATTCTCTGGACACAGGCTCCCCAAAGGCCCGAAACGGGGAGGACACAGGAACATCTGTCAGGATGGAACAGGGGGACGATGAAGGTCCTCCGCGGAGACAAGGCAAACGGCACGCGGCGCTGAAATACCCGCGGAGCCCGGCCCGCCCGACCGCAAGGGCAGGGAAGTCCTCTCCGCCCCGGCTTCCGGAACAAGGCGATATCGCCGGAAGCACGGCGGTTCTCTCGCCGCGGGAACGCCCCCGCGGGAAGCATCCGGGAGGCGCGAAGTATCCCCGACAGCGTTCGCCTGATCCTCGCGGCGGCTGGAATGCCGCCAGCATGGAGGAAAGGAGGAATAACGCATGAGCTATCTTGAAAACCTGAAAACGGAAGCAAACTACACCCGGACCCTGAACGGGGCCAGGACCCATGGAAGCACCGGGGACGCGTGCCTGGACTTTTTCGCCGTGGCCGGCGGCATGCGCTATCGCAGGAAGGAAGACCAGATCGCGCTGTACGACCGGGCGTATATCGAGACACCGGAGCTGGCCGCGAAGCTGCTGTTCCACCTGAGGGATATCCGCGGAGGCATGGGGGAAAGGAAGCTGTTCCGCACCCTTCTGCGCCACGTGGCCTTCGCCTGGCCCGAGACCGCGAAGAAAAACGTCCGGTTCGTAGCGGAATTCGGCCGCTGGGACGACCTGCTGTGCCTGTTGGACACCCCCGCCGAGGAAGAGGCCGTGCGGGTGATCAGGCAGCAGCTTAAGGACGACATGGCCGCGCTGAAAAGGCGTGAAGCGGGCGAGGAAGACGCGCACATCTCCCTGCTGGCCAAATGGCTGCCTTCCGACAACACGTCCAGTACGAAGACCCGCAGCAGCGCTCGAAAACTGATCGCCGCGCTGGACATGCACAAACGCGAATACCGCGCCATGCTGACCGCGCTGCGCGCCAGGATCGGCCTGACGGAAAGGTGCCTGTCCAAAGGGCATCCCGAAAAGGTGAACTACGAGGCGGTGCCCGCCCAGGCGATGCTCAAGTACCGGTGCGCTTTCGGGGAAAGAGACGCCGACCGTTTTCGCCGGTACCTTGGCGACGTCCGGAGAGGCAATAAACGCATCCATACAGGAACGCTGTTCCCTTATGAGGTGCTCCGGCCTTTTTTCACAGACTGCTGCTGGAGCATAACCGACCCCAAGGGAATGAGTGCGCTGGAACAGCTGTGGAAGCACCTGCCCGGAGAGATCGGTTCGGCCAATGCCATCAGCGTGGTGGATACGTCCGGTTCCATGTACGGAGGAAGGGAACTGAAGCCCGCTCTGATCTCCCAGGCCATGGGACTGTACTGCGCCGAAAGGTGCGCGGGAGTTTTCCACAACCACCTGATCACCTTTGAAAGCGATCCCCACCTGGCGGAGATCAAGGGAAAGACCCTAAGGGACAAACTGCGCTATATCGGCAGCCTGCCCTGGGGCGGCAGCACCAACCTGGAAAGCGTGTTCGACCTGATCCTGCGAACCGCGGTGAACGCAAAAGCGAAGCAGGAGGAAATGCCCGCCGTACTCTATATCTTTTCCGATATGGAGTTCAACTGCGCGGTAGAAGACCCAAGCAGGACCGTGTACGAGACCTGCAGGGCAAAGTTCGAGTCCTGCGGCTACCGGATGCCCGCGGTGGTGTTCCACAACGTGAACTCCTGGCAGATGCAGGCCCCGGTCACCGCGCACACACGGGGAACGGCGCTGCAGAGCGGCGCGAGCACCCACGCGCTGAAGGAAAAGTTTGACGGCAACATCACCCCCATGGACCACATGCTGCGGGTGCTGAACGGAAAACGCTACGGCATGATCCACGCCTGACCTGAAATACCGACCGGACTTCCCGAAGGAGGGAGGTCTTTTTTTGCGCCGCCCATGGGGTATTTTCCCTGTTCTCGTCCCCCGCGTCCCGGCGCGAATAATACAGGGACTGTTATCTGTTTCATGCATCAGGCCATGCAATTCGGGGACTGCGCGTCCCCAAACCCCGCGGCAAAGGTTTCACCCCTGCACCCCGATCCGGCGAACAGCCCGGCCGCCGACAAATGGCACGCCTGCCTGGAACGAGAGGACAGAAACGGAAAAATGCCCTGCGGGCGGGCGCGGAAAGGCGCCGGGCCGCGGGGGACGGGAAACGGGAAAAGACCCTGTTTTTACCCAAAGTTCAACCACCGGTTTAATGACCGGTCTGTTTTTATATGTTAAGATACGGCCATCGACAGGGGACACACAAAAAAGGGTCCCAGGTCGAAGATGTCCGGCAAAAAATGGCTTCAGGCACGCAGCTCCGCCGGCAGGGGATCAGGCGCAGCCGGGAAAAGCAGGCCATGCCCCGCATTCCCAGGCCGTGAGGCACCCGGAACCGGCATGAAACCGCCGCCAAAGACCGTGGTATAATGGACCCGCGGTCAGGAAAAGCCCCGATCGGAGCATCTTGACAACCGAACAGCCAAAGGTATCAGCATGAAAACAAACACTTTCCTGTTTATTCTGGCAGGAAAGGCATCGGGCGGCAGGAGACGGAGGAACAGCGTCCAGAGTACAAAGTACGGAAGGAACCAGCCGATCCAGACACCGTACTTTGTCCTCTGCACACTGCCTCTCCCCTCCGGCAGCCGGACCCCGATGCGTGACGACCTCCCGAAACGGGGAGGACACAGGAACAGCCATCAAGGAAGGAACACGGGGCGATGAAGGTCCCGGCAGGATGACGGCAAACGGTACGGGCGGCTGAAATGTCCCCGGCGTCCGGCGCAGCCTCTCAGCACAGGCGTCGCGGCCCTTCCTGCCCCGGATTTCGGTCAGGGCGAAACAGCCGAAAGCGCGGTGGTTCCGGCATTGCGGGAACGCCCCCGCAGTGCGCTCCGGGGAGGCTGGAGAGAGGATCGATCGTATCCCCAGATGGCGGGCCTGTTGTCCTCGCGGCGGCTGAAATGCCGTCAGCCAAGCCGAAAGGAGGAATAATAATGAAACCATACCCGGTCAAATACAGGCCTGTCCTTCGGGACCATCGAAAAATTCGCTGTTTCGTTTGCGGAAAATGGGTAGATATGAAGCAGGAAAAAACCTGTCCCAAATGCGGAAAGCGGTCGATCACAACACCGGGCCGAACGCGATGCGGCCTTTGCGGCTCAGTGCATGTGGACGGCGATATGGTCTGCCCGCTTTGCCATGGCAAACAACGCGCCATTGCGGAACTGCGCAGCGTAAACCCGGAAAACCTGACGGCGTTTGCCCATCTGCTTCATGATGCGCAGCCTTCCGTGAGCCTGGCTGAGTGCAAAAGACAATGCCGAAACATCACCGCAGAGAATCCCTACCGTTTGTCCTTCTTAAAGAAACCCGACCGGATGAAGCCGTTTCTGCAGGCCTGGAACGCGCTGCATGGAATTGCGGCCGCCTGTCTTAACCGTGAAACCAGCCGGCGCCCCGTCGTCCTGCTTCATTCCTATGATTGCAGGCGGGATGTCGAATACGCCCGTTTATTGTTCAAAATGATCAAACAGACAGAACGGGCGGCGCTGAACTTTGGAGAAACGGTAGAACTTCTGCATGGGATCAACCATGGAGAGAAACCCTTCAGGCTGATTTTCACATCCGACTTCGATCATATTGACGCATGGGTCGCGGCATGGAGAGAACTTGGCGGCACGGCGACCCGATCGGGCGAACATTTGTAACGGACGGAAACGCTCACGTTTATTCCCGGGATTTGAAAACCCGGATCCCGGTATCGATCTCGATGTTGAGAGGCTCGTCAAACGAGCCCTTCACATATCATGAAGCCCGGCAGGAGGCTGGCTTCTCATCCAGAGGACGCTTATAACAGAGAAGGCGCGTCAGCAGCGAAGCACTCGAAGCAGAATCAGGGCTGAATCCCGGGAATTATTCCCGGTTGACATGTCCAGCTGCGAGGCTCTTTTTCCACCCACGCACCGCAACCGTTCTGTAAGGAGGTGCGGTCAGCAATGGGCTAGTGAAAATCCCGCTTTTTTCGATGTCTGTCTGAAAAGAATGTGACATCAACCTACTTTGCGTCTATCAAAGCTCTGTGACTTTCCCTCCGGATGGTGTCGCCCCGTGTACTGTGCGGAAAAAACTGTGCCCAAGCGGTGGCCTGGAACCGCAGCGCAGTCCGAGGTGGGGCAATGGATCGCAGCGACAGACAGGCAAACGGCGGATGGATCGCGTATGTGAACGCTTTCATGGTTGCCGCCTGAGCGGAACGGAACGGGACGCTGAGGAGGCATACAGACCGGGAAAGCGCAAACAAAGCGGACAGCCGCAAGGTTGCTCCTCCTGCCAAATCCTGCTCAAAAAGACGCAGGACTTCCCGAAACGGGGAGAACAGCCTGAGAACAAACGTATCGGGACATGGGAAACGAGGAAGGTTTTTCGCGGAAAGAGACGGCGGCGCGGTGGGTTGAAATACCCGCCATGACCGTGCGGACCCCGGCAAGGCCCGCTGTGTTCTTTCCGGCCCGGATCAATGCGCGAAGGTGCTTCAGCGCTTCATCCGGGATGTCAGACCGGAGGATGCACCTCCTGATCGGTCACCGATAAAGAGGGACAAGGCTGTTCCCGCGGCGGCTGAAATGCCGTCAGCACGGAGGAAAGGAGAAAACGACAGATGATAAAAACAGCACGTGAAGACTGTGCCGATCTGCTTTATCAATTTCGAACCGCCGGCGGCGCGATGGGCTACAGCTCCTCCGGGGACAAATGCCTGGATCTCTTTTTCATCGCCGGAGCAATGCGTTACCATGACATGCAGCGCGTCAACATGAAGTTTGTTGAAGCGTACAGGGAGAATCCTGAGCTGGCCATGAAGCTGCTGTTCTATATCCGTGATATCCGCGGCGGGATCGGCGAACGTGACATTTTTCGGCAGTTGATCCGGACGGTGGCAAAGAAATGGCCGGAATCCGCGATCAAAAATGTGCGGTGGATCATCGAATACGGCAGATGGGACGATCTGATCTGCCTGTTCGGCACCAAAGCCGAAAAAGAAGCCGTCCGCATGATCAGGGAACAGCTGGACGCGGACATGGCGGCGCTGGAACGCCGCCGGCAGGGCGAGACCCATGCACACATTTCCCTGTGCGCCAAATGGATGCCGTCGTCCAACACATCCAGCGCCCGTACCCGCGGAAACGCGAAGATGCTCATGCGGCTGCTCAGGCTGAATGAAAAAGAGTATCGGGCGATCCTGACCCAGCTCAGGTCGGCGATCAGCCTGACGGAACACTTTGTGAGCCGCCGGCAGTTCGACCGTATCAGCTATGATCATGTTCCGTCCCAGGCGCTGCTTTGCTATGACAGGCTCTTCACACAGTTTGACAACGAGCGTTACGAAGCTTTCATGCGGGGGATCCGCGGCGGCTATCGGCATATGAACGCGACGACCCTGACGCCGGATCAGATCGTAAGACGCACCGGCTGCTTCGGTTTTGAACTCTGCGGCGACTATAAAAACCGCAGCGGCGGACGCGGGATCGCGGCAAAGTGGAGCGTCACCCAAACGACCGCCATGGAACGGCTTCTTCCTGTGCGCCAGCGCTGGGGAAAGTTCATTCCCATCAAAATCGTCCGCAGACCCAATTCGGGCGGATCCCGCACGATCATGGCCTTTCAGGGAAATGTTGACCAGCGGAGCCGCAAATGGAAAGCGTATTATTACAAGCTGCGCCACTGGACGGAATGCACACCCATGAGGCGGATCGAATTCCTCGGGATCTATAATACCCGCCGGCCTCAGGATTGGAAGCACCCTTCTGATCCGCATGAAACCCGCTTTAAGTGGGTGTATCTCAGCGATTCGCTGTATTTGGTCGTTCGGATCTGCGGCAGGTTTGCCGGCCCCCGGCACATATTCAGTGAGACACAAAACCGGCTTTCATACCGCATGGACCACCAGGATGAATTCTGGAAATGCCTGTCCGGATCCGTCGGCACAGATAACGCCATCAGCATCATCGACACATCCTCGTCCATGGAGGGCTACGGCGCGCATACGCTGGCGGATTCACTGGGCCTGTTCTTTGCCGAGCATGCCCGCGGGGCGTTTCACAATAAGTTTATTACCTTCAGTGACAAACCCAAACTCATGAAGATACGCGGCGATCAGCTTGCGGAGAAGCTATCCAATATCCACAATGCAAGCTGGGGCGGCTCAACAAACCTGGAAGCCGTTTACAGCATGCTGCTGCGCATGGCAGTCCGAAACGGCGTGGCGCAGAATGACATGCCGTCCGCCATCGTGATCTATTCGGATATGGATTTCAGCCATTCGGTTACAGATCCGTATGCCAACTTATACGAAGATTTCCGCGAATCGTTTGAAAAAGCCGGTTATGAAGTGCCCACGGTGGTATTTCACAATGTGAGCAGCCAGCAGATGCAGACCCCTGTGCTCTCTGATACGTCGGGAACGGCTTTGTCCAGCGGCAGGACCACTCAACACATGAAGCACAAGTATACCAGCTCAACAACACCGCTTCTGCACATGCTCGAAGTACTGATGAGCGAACGGTACGCCCCGATCCACGCGTGACTGAAATACCGACCGGACTTCCCGAAGGAGGGAGGTCTTTTTTTGCGCCGACCACGGGGCATTTTCCCTAAAACAGGGGACGGTTCTCTGTTTTCTACGCGCATAGCCGGGACTTTTTTTGGGGCCTTCGCGGCCCCAAACCCCGCGGCAAAGGTTTCACCCCTGCACGGCAATGACAGCACGGAATACGGAAATCTCAATGGCATTTCGCATCATGAACGGCTGAGGACCACCGTATCGGTATGAATGTCAAAATGATTCTATACAACGTTTCCAAACAGGCGGAAACAAGCCGTTTATCCGCGACGGGCCCGATCGCCGATACGGGGTGCAGGGGCGAAGCCTTTGCCGCGGGGTCCGGGGCCGCGCAGGCCCCGGGACTTCCGCACTGAACATCCTTACAGATGAAAAACAGCACCAGCCGCACAAAAAAACTGCCCCGCAGCAATCCGCGGGGCGAAATTCATGGCCCGTCAGTTGAACAGCGCCACGTCGGATATCACGATGTCGTTGGGATACTTGCTGCCGGGATAGGCGGAGATGATCCTGAGGCGCACCGCCGAAACGTTGTAATGGGTCCCCAGGTGGAAGGTCTGCCAGTAAAGGGAGGAGGTGTGGTCCGTGAGGGTGATGATCACCTCGTCCGAAAAATCGTAGGAATAGCTGTAGCGGAAGCCCACGGCGATGGTCTGGGGCCGGCCGTTTCGGAAATACCCGGTCATGCTGCCGTCCCCCCAGTAGCCGGAACGGATCTGGATGGAGGAAACGGTGGACGCGCCGGCCAGGTAGACGGCGGCCCAGCCGCTGCCCAGGGGATCGACCGTGGTGGAAAACTGCCAGTTGGTGGTGGAATCCCCGTCGATCAGGCGGTCCGGGACATACCGGGAGGGATCGCTGCCCCGGATGTAGCTGGAGGCCGCGGCGTAGCTGAGGGGAAGGCCATAGCTGTAATATCCGCCCCCGCCGCCCCCGCCGCCGCTCTTCAGGCAGGCCGAGGGGATCCAGCAGCGGCGCAGGGGATTGGATATGCGGCTGTCGCTGTATTCCACCAGGGAATACCCGTTTTCCCTGCCCCACACCGTTACGCGGATGCCGGAGGGCACGTTCAGGGAGCAGGGCGCGTAGGATGTGCCGGGCCCGTAGCGGGCATTCGCCGTCTCGGATACGGTGTCGCTGCCCAGGTTCCGCTCCTCGGTGAGGCTCTGGATGTTTACGTTCAGGCGCTTAAGCCCGGTGTAGACCCTGTACCGGGAGGGACCGTCGGCAAAATCGACCTGTACCCACCAGATCTCGTTGTAGCTGTCCCAGGCTTTGGCGACCGCGGTGACATTGGCCCCGGCGTACAGGAAGGTGCCGGCCTCGTCATACCGCGTGCTTGGGCCGGTCCGGGTGGCCAGCTTCTGGTTGGCGGTGACAGTCAGGGAAGCCAGAGCGGCCCCGGGCGGAAAACTGAGGATCACCAGGGCCGACAGCAGGCAGAGGGACCGCAGGAAACGCGTCATAACGGGTCACTCCTTTGAAAGGCGCAGGGGATCATTCCGCGGGCAGGATGCTTTCCAGGGCGGCGCGGAGCTCTTCCCCGTCCGTGTAGGCGCCCAGGTGGTCCGATACGATAACGCCGTCAGCGCCGATGAACACGCTGGCGGGGATGCCCTGGTAGCCGAAATTATAATAGGCATAATCCGTTTTGGCGATAAATACCGGGAAGGTATACCCGTTTTCGGCAATGAAAGCGGCGGCTTTTTCCTCGGTCTCGTAGGACCCGTCGCACAGGTCTACCACCAGGAACTGGATGCGGTCGCCGTATTCCTGGTACATTTTTTCGAACTCCGGGAATTCGTAGACGCACCAAGGACACCAGGTGGCCCAGAAATTCACCACGATGGGCTTCCCGAACAAGGACGTCAGGGTCACTTTTTCGCCGTCGAGGGTATAAAGCTCCATTTCGGAAGCTTTGTCGCCGGCCTTGTCCAGCGCCAGGGCGGGCAGGACGGCGGAAAGGGAAAGGACCAGGACAAGGAATAGGGCTGTCAGTTTTTTCATCGTTTGAACTCTCCTTCTTTTCAGGGCCGGATTTTTGTTCCACCCTATTATATTCCATATAACGGACGGAAAGCAAACTTTATTGCATTGCGGGAGACATAAGAGTAAAATAATGTGAACCCGGAAAAGAGGAAATGTTCGGAGGTGACTCAAATGAATGTCATGGCGCGGTTGAACAGCGGCACCATGTATCTGATCTGCGGGGGCATCATCGCCTTTGTGGCGGCGGTGTGCGTGATCTTTGCCCTGCGGGCGTGGCGGGCGGGGAAAGCCATCGGGATGGACACCTCGGTGATGCTCAAGGTGATCCGTTCCAGCGCGTCCTTCTCCGTCCTGCCGGCGGTGGCGATCCTGCTGGGGGTCATCGCCCTGTCGGGGGCTTTGGGCGTCCCGTGGCCCTGGCTCAGGCTCAGCGTCATCGGCGCCCTGCATTACGAGACCCAGGTGGCCCACGGCGCCGCGGAGCAGGTGGGGATCGAACTGACCGGCGACGCGATGACGGCAAGGGCCTTTTCCACCATCGCGCTTCTGATGAGCGCCTGCATCATGTGGGGCATGGTGCTGAACCTGTTCTTTAACAAAAAGTATTCGTCCACCCTGCTTAGGCGTGGGGAAGCGAAGGGCCCCTCCTTCGGCGATACGGCGATGACGGCCATGTTCATCGGACTGGTCAGCGCCTATATCGGCAGCTATATCGGGGGCCTGGCCTCCGGAAACGCCCGCCTTGACCTGGCGGGGGACCCGGTGCCGCTGTGCTGCGCCCTGGCCGCTGCGGCGGGGATGATGCTCTTCACCCGGCTGTCCGATCTGAAGGGCCTGAAATGGCTGGAGGACTTTTCCCTGGCGCTGGCGATGCTCGCGGGCATGGCGGCGGCCATCCTGTTCCGGATGCTCTTCCCCGCGGCGGGGGGCGGCACGGATGCCGCGGCTGAAAGCGCGTGTCTGATGATGATGGGAGGTACGTTGCTGTGAGCATGAGGGATCCCTATGAAAGCTACACAAAAAAGACCCATGTGATCGGGCGGATCGCCACCCTGATCACCCTTTGCCTGCTGCTTGGCGCGCCTTTTGTGATCGGCGCGTACCTTGGCGCCATGCCGGACATGGGCGCCGCGGCCCGGGGCTTCGTCTCGGTGGGCCTGGTGTGGACGGTGTCCTCGGTGGTGGAATTCCTGGTCTACCTGCCGATGCTGGGCTCGGGCGGCGGATACCTGGCCATGATCACAGGCAACCTGATCAACATGAAGATCCCCTGCGCGGTGCACAGCCGCGACCTGGCGGGGGTGAAGGCCGGCACGAAGGAGAACGAGATCGTCTCCACCCTGTCCATCGCCGTATCCTCCCTGGTGACCGTCCTTGTGCTGGCCGGGGGCGTGCTGCTTCTGCAGCCGCTGCTCCCGGTGCTGGAATCCCGGGTGCTCCGCCCGGCCTTCGATCAGGTGGTGCCGGCGCTGTTCGGCGCGATGGCCTTCAAGTATTACCGCGGGCACCTGAGGCTGGCCCTGTGGCCGCTGCTGTTGATGAGCGCGCTGTTCATCCTGGTGCCGTCCCTCAGGAGCCAGACCAGCATCATGATCCTCCCCTCCGGCGCGCTGGCCATCCTTCTGGCCTGGTTCGGGTGGAAGAAAGAGAGGGCCGCGGGGTGATTACGGCGCTTCTTATCCTTGCGGGCCTCCTGCTTGCGGCGCTCCTCGCCGCCCTTTTGCGGGCCCTGTGCCTCAAAAGCAAAACGGCGTCCTATAAGGCGCCCCCGGCGGACCGAAGGGCGGAGGAATACGCCGAAAAGCTCAGCCGCATGGTCCGCTTCGACACGGTGTCGGTGCCCGAAACGGACCAGCGGGACAAGTTCCTGCCTTTCCATGACCTGCTTCGGGAGCTTTTCCCGCTGGTGTTCTCCCGTCTTCAG
>JAFWWK010000174.1 GCA_017523615.1 Clostridia bacterium | reverse complement strand
GGGAGCTGGATCTCTGGAAAGAGAACCTCTCCAAACGGCTGGAGGCAGCCAATAACCCCCAAGAAAGGACGTGAACCCATGGCCCTGAAACAGTTGATTCTTTCCCGGAAGCTGCAGGAGAAGCGCGCTTCCCTGGAAGCCATCCGGAAGAAAGGAGCGGAGCTCAAGGAAAAGCGCTCCGCCATGTCCACCCGCGAAGCGGAGCTGGAAGAAGCGGTGAAGGAAATCACCGAAGAAACTGAAGAAGCCGTCAAAGCTGAGGTCGAAGCCGCCGTCGCCGAGTTCGAGGCGGAGGTCGCCCAGGTAGAGGCCGATCAGGCCGAAAACGACCAGGCCATCGTGGACCTGGAAAAGGAGATCGGAGATCTCCAGGCCGAGCTGGACGAGCTCAACAAAAAGGTGGAGGAACAGGATCCCGAACAGGATCCCGCCCCCGCCGACGAAAACGAAGCGGCCCCCGAGGACCGCGCTGAAAGGAAGGTATCCCGCATGAGCATCCGCAAAATGTTTGGTTCCTACGAAGCCAGGGCCAAGCTCTTCGCCCGCGAAGACGTGAAGCAGTTCGCCGCCCGCCTGCGCCAGCTGGGCAAGGAAAAGCGCGCCATCTCCGGCCAGAACCTCCTGATTCCTGAGATTATGCTGCCCATGATCAAGGAACAGGTGGAGGAGCAGTCCCAGCTGCTCAAGTATGTCAACAAGATCGATCTCACCGGCACCGGCCGCGAGACCGTCATGGGCACCATCCCCGAGGCCGTCTGGACGGAGATGATCGCCAACCTCAACGAGCTTTCCCTGGTCTTCAACGACGTTGAGGTGGACGGCTACAAGGCCGGCGGATATATCCCCGTGCCCAACTCCATCCTGGAGGACAACGACGTCAACCTCGTTTCCCAGGTCGTCTTCGCCCTGATCCGCGCCATCGCCATCGCCCTGGACAAGGCGATCCTCTACGGCACCGGCACCAAGATGCCTCTGGGCATCGTGACGAGGCTGGCCCAGACCGCGGCCCCCGAAAACTATTCCGCCACCGAGCGGCCCTGGGCGGATCTCCACACCTCCAATATCAAGGTCATCACCGCCGCCAATTCCACCGGCATCAAGCTCTTCCAGGAGCTGATCAAGAACTTCGGCAACGCCAAGAAGAAGTACGGCGCGGGCGGCAAGTTCTGGGCCATGAACGAACAGACCCACACCGCCATTATCGCCGAGGCCTTGAATTTCAATTCCGCCGGCGCGATTGTGGCCGGGCTGGATAACACCATGCCCGTCATCGGCGGCGACATCGTCGAGCTCGATTTCATCCCGGATAACGTCATTGTCGCCGGTTACGGTGAGCTCTATCTGATGGTGGAGCGCGCCGGCAT
Organism: Clostridia bacterium; assembly: GCA_017523615.1. GTDB lineage: Bacteria > Bacillota > Clostridia > Christensenellales > Aristaeellaceae > RUG756. Next base: position 809 of record JAFWWK010000174.1, on the reverse strand, counting down.
CGCCGTGGACTATTCCGAGCACTTCCTCTTCACCTCCGACAAGACGGTCTATAAGGCTTCCGCCCGCTACGACGGCAAGCCTGTCATTGCCGAAGGATTCGTGGCCATCGCCATCAACGGCGGCACCGTCGCCGCCAACGCCGTCACCTTCACGGCGGATACCGCGAATTCGTAAGGGAAAAGGGATCAGGGATCAGGGAATAGGGCCTGATCCCTGAATCCCGGAGCAAACCGACAACCACCGGGAGGTGATCACTTGACCGACGAAACCATTACCGCCACGGCCCTGCCCATGCTGAAGACCCGTCTCAATCGTCTCTCGATCGACACCTCTCTGGATGAGACGGCCCTGCTGCCGAGGCTGCGGGGCGCCGTCCTGACCCTGAAGCGGAACGGCATCAGCCTGACGGACAGCATCGACGACATCGAGCTGCTGGTGGATTATGCCGCCTGGCGCTATCAGAACCGGGACCAGCCGGGCGAAATGCCCGCATGGCTCAGGAAACTGCGCTGGGAGCGCTTTCTGCCGGGAGGTGCGGCTGATGATCCTTGACACCGGCATCTGTTCCGTCTTCCGCGCCGTCAATAACAACCAGTTCACCGGGGGAAAGCCCGTCAGGGCCTACGCCCTCCTGTTCCAGTCCTGGTACGGGGAGCTGTCCTTCGAGACCTCCCCAGCCCGCCCCACCGAGGGCCGCAGGGAATTAAGGACAGACGCCAGGATCCGCGTCCACCAGAACCGCCTGATCCGCCAGAACGACGCGGTCGTCCTGCGGCAGATCGAAACCATGGCGGACAGGGATCCGTCC
>JAFWWK010000173.1 GCA_017523615.1 Clostridia bacterium | reverse complement strand
TCTTCCCAGTCCGTCATCCCCTCCGGCTTCCTGGTGATGCCGTGCTGCTGGTCGTCGTAGCGGACGCGCAGGACGAACAGGTCGCACACCAGGCCCGGCGGCATGGGACCCAGCTCCGAATAACGGAAGCCGGCAGTCATTCCATAGTGGACGAGGGTTCGCCAGGAGAGGCGTCCTTCGTTTCTTTTTTTTTGATTTCCTCCAGCACCAGGTCGCGGACGGCGGGCTGCTCGATCTCGACCTCCATCCGCATGTAATCGGCCATGCAGTTGAAAATGGCGACCTGGATCTGGGCGATCTTCCGCGGGGCGGCCGGAATATGGGATCCGAACCAGGCGCGGTTCCGCGAAAGCTCCCGGCCCTCCAGCAGCTCACCCTGCTGGACCATGGCATACAGTATATCCACCATCTGCCCGGAATGCCGGGCATGTTCTGAGGCTTTATTCACGCTGAAATCCGGGATGGACTGCTCGATCCTGTCCAGGGCGTCCATCGTAAAAGCCAGGGAAAAAGTTTCCCCGCCGACGGTGACGGTGTGCTTTTTCATAGTTCCTCCTGATAGTCAAAACATCCCGGAGGCGGCTGGACCGCCCCCGGGTGGGTATTATGCGTTTGCTCTGTAGAAGGTGATTTTCGTCACCTTTGTCGCCTGGCCGTTAAATATGCCAATGGTTACAACCGCTCTGTCCGCGTCTGCATGATTCGTAAAATAAACCTGTGTCATGAATGAATTGTCATGGAGCACCGATTCTTCAGGCGGTGTCCAGGTGGAGTATGTGTCAGGCAGTTCGCTCTGACCCGGGAGAAGGTAATAAACGTTCGCCGGAGCCTTGCACTCCCGGTTCAGCTGCGCATCCTCATAACCCCAGTACGTGTCATAATCGGTCTTATCAAACATGACATTGACAGGTTCGTCATTATCGATGATTTCAGCAGGCACCTGAACAGTGTATTCATTGACCTGTGGATCAAACGGTCTGTTGAGCGGCAACTCAACAAACTCATAACCTGACTCAATCGTGATCCCCGAGAGAGTCAGGTTCAAGGGGTTATGTTCAGCTTGGACTTCACCCAGGCCAGGGCGGCTTCCTCGGTGTCAAACTTGGCCTTGAGGCGGAAGCCGCTGCCGGATCCCTTGATCCAGTTGGGCACCTGCATACCGCGGGCGGTGACGGTCGGGGTCTGGAAGGTGGTGGTCTCGCCCTTGGTCTGGGCCTGCTCGTTTCCCTCGGACAGCTTGGCCTTGACGATCAGGTTGCCCTCATAGAGGGGGACGTTTTCCTTCTGGCCGACGCGGACATAGCCGACGCCCACGTAGGGGGACGGGGTATCGGAGTCCATATACTCGGTGACGGCGTTCTGGCCGGTGCCGACCTTCTTGACATAGTCCATGAAGGTGACGCGGTCTTCGTTGTCCAGGTGGTCCATGCCGATTTCGGCGGAGATGCCGGAAATGGTATCGTCGAACTCGGCGTCGCTGTCGTCGGCGCGGAGGACGGCGTTATTCCGGTTGACGGTGACGTTCGCCTGGATCGCCTTGGCGACGATCTTGCCGGCCTCATAGACAGGGGCGGCGGCGTGGGTCGGTTCGGTCGCCAGCTTGGCGACGGCGATGTATTTCATGCCGGTAAATGCCATGATTTTCAGTCCTTTCTCATTCTGTTTTCTTGGTGATGCCCCCGGCGGATCCGCCGGAAGCCGGAAGGGAAGGAACCTTCCCCGTATCCAGGAATTCCTGCCAGATGGCGTCGAGGCGGGGCGGGACGCGTACCTCGGAGATGGCGTCGGCGTCGTCCACCCAGTAGGTGGCGGCGATGCGCTGCCAGCCGTTCCTGCCGTAGTGCAGGATGAAGGCCTTCTCCGCGTTGCGGACTCCCTTGCGGTCCTTTCCGGTTGGGTAGATGTCCTTTCCCAGGGCGGTGCCGAAGTCCATCACGGGGCCAGGGGCGTCGATCGACTCGATCATGGCTCCGGTGTCCCGGAGGCCGTGGTCTTCCGCCGATTCCTTCCAGGCTGCCTTGATCTCCTGGGCGGCGGCCTCTACCATGACTTTCGCCACTTCGCCGGACAGCTGCCCCATGTTTTCCATATCCCGGATCAGACCGTCCAGGCCGGAAGTGTCGAAACGGGCCATAGGAGCTCCTTTCAGTCGGGTAAAAAACAAGTGAGGAGTGAGGAATGAGGAGTGAGGAGTTTAATATACTCATGACTATTAACTCCTAATTCCTAACTCCTAACTCCTACCTGTCAAAACCCTTCGCACTCGAAGATATGATGGATCTGTCCCGTTTCCTGGATGAAATCGGAGGTCTCGGAATAGGCGATGCGGTCGCTGGCCTCCAGCAGGGAGCGGATCCGTTCGGTGACGGGATCCTCCTCGTCGCCGGTGTAGCGGTGGACGTAGAAGCGCCAGCCGCCCTGGTGGGATCCGTCCGCCATGAAGGACAGGGGCCTGGTCTCCTCCCAGAAGGTATAGTCACCCTGCTGCTCCATGCTTTCGTAGTGGGAGATCAGCGGGTCCGCCTTTGTCAGGAAGGCAGCGATTTCTTTCAGGGTCACGGCTTCACATCCTCCGTTATGGCTGGGTGATCTCCAGGGACAGGTCGGTGATCTGTTCCCCGCTGTCCTTGTCCGCCCCGTGCCAGGCGCGCTGGACGTTATAGAGGACGTCGGACGGATCCCTGTCCGCCATGGTTTCGATCTGCCGCAGGACGACCGCGTCGTTCTGGCGGATCAGGCGGTTCTGGTGGACGCGGATCCTGGCGTCTGTCCTTAATTCCCTGCGGCCCTCGGTGGGGCGGGTCGGGGAGGTCTCGAAGGACAGCTCCCCGTACCAGGACTGGAACAGGAGGGCGTAGGCCCTGACGGGCTTTCCCCCGGTGAACTGGTTGTTATTGACGGCGCGGAAGACGGAACAAACGCCGGTGTCAAGGATCATCCGTTTCCCCTCCCTCCAGCGGATCGACCAGGAACCGCTCCCGGCGCAGGAGGCGGAGCCATTGGGGCATTTCGCCCGGCTGGTCCCGGTTCTGGTAGCGCCAGGCGGCGTAGTCCACCAGGAGGCAGACGTCATCCGCGGAATCGGTCAGGCGGATGCCGTTCTTTTTCAGCGTCAGGACCCCGCCCCTCAGACGGGGCAGGAGGGCCGTTTCGTCCAGGGCGGTGTCCCCCGACAGGCGGTTCAGGCGGGTTTTCAGCATGGGAAGGGCCAGGGAAGTAATAGTGTTATCGGTCAAAGGATCACCTCCCGGGATTTTATTTTTTAGGTAGGAGGGAGAAGGGTTTTATCAGGTAGGAGGGAGGAGGTAGGAGGTAGGAGGTATAATGCCTAATGCCTAATGCCTAATGCCTAATCCCTCCCAACCCCGTCATGGGTTGGTCATCAGGAAGCCTTGGGAACAGAGATGACAACGCCGGCGGAGACGATGCGGTTATCAGCATCCAGCTCGACGACGGTAATCTTCTTGCCGGCGGCCGCGGTGATGGCGGTGGAGCCGCTGGTCAGCGTTTCAAAACCGGCGGGCAGAGTGCTGCCAGCTTTCACGGCGATCTCGCCCAGCTTATATTTCAGAACAGGATTCGACTGGGCGACGGTACCGGAAACGGTCAGAACCGTTTTACCAATTGCGCTGCCGGCGGCCGCGGTGATGGTCAGGTCGTTCAGGCCCTCGTTGGCATAATCAGCCGGGAAATCGGCGGCGGTGGTTGCGTCGGTATTGTCATAGTTGACGATGACGAAGGCTTCACCGGACAGGGGGCGGCCGTCATAGCGGGCAGTGCCCTTGAATACCGTCTGGTCAGCCAGGAACAGCGGAATATCGCTGGACGCGATCTGTACGCCGGCCCGCTCGGCCAGAAGGTAGTTGCCGCCGAAGCCGCCGATGATCTCATAATTGGCCAGCTCGTCGTCTTCAAATTCGACGATGGTGCCGCCCAGGACGGGCATCATGGTGGTATTGGATACCAGGGCGGCGGAGCTGTCAAACTCCAGGGCCTTGGCCAGGATGTCCAGGTGGGTCTTGCGGTTCATGGCCCAGAAGAGGCCCTCGGTGGTGAAGGTGGGCTTGGCGACGGCCAGTTTCTCCACCAGGGCGATGAAGAAGGCGGTGCCGGCGTTGGCCTTGATGTTCAGCTTGATGATGTTGGACGTATGCAGATCGGTGAAGGCGGGAGCATAAGCGCCCCAGTTGGCCGGCTCGGAGGTATAGGCAAGACGGGTGGCGATGCCGATGGGCATCTTGGTTCCGGTACCGAAGAGGATGGCCTTGTCCAGGGCCTTGGCGATGGCGCCGGAGATGGCGGAGACGATCTCGGCGGCCAGATCGATGTCGGAATCCTCCAGGACGGCGTTGCAAATGGCCAGATAGCCGCCGACCTTGTAGCCGTCAACCTCTACCTGGTTAAAGGAGAGGGCCAGCTCGTTGATGTTGGCGCACATCTCGGTCCAGATCCCCTCGGGGATCGCGCCGGCGATGTTCATGCGGCCGGTGCCGCCGACGAAGCGGTGATCGACAAAGGGCAGCAGCTTGGAGGCGCGGGCGACCTCTTCGCGGACCAGGCCCAGCATGATGTCGGGGATCAGCAGGCCGGCGTTGGTGATGGCGCGTTTTTCGGAGATGGCTGCGCGGACTTCGCCGATAAAGGATTTGACGCCATTATCGGCCAGGAAAGACCGGACCTGTTCCGCGGAACGGCCAAAGAATTTGGAGCGGTGATTCATGGTGATGACCTTCCTTTCTTTGCGGGCCTCTTCTTCCCCGGGTTCTTCGGGGGCGGGGCCGGTAACTTTTTCGGTGAGCTCCTGGAGCTCCTGTTCGATGGCGGCGACCTCCGCCTCGACGGCGGCGATCTCCTGATCCGTCTGGGCCTGGTCGGCTTCGACCTGGGCGACCTCCGCCTCAAACTCGGCGACGGCGGCTTCGACCTCAGCTTTGACGGCTTCTTCGGTTTCTTCGGTGATTTCCTTCACCGCTTCTTCCAGCTCCGCTTCGCGGGTGGACATGGCGGAGCGCTTTTCCTTGAGCTCCGCTCCTTTCTTCCTGAGGGCTTCCAGGGAAGCGCGCTTCTCCTGCAGCTTCCGGGAAAGAATCAACTGTTTCAGGGCCATGGGTTCACGTCCTTTCTTGGGGGTTATTGGCTGCCTCCAGCCGTTTGGAGAGGTTCTCTTTCCAGAGATCCAGCTCCC
>JAFWWK010000172.1 GCA_017523615.1 Clostridia bacterium | reverse complement strand
CCTCCAGGCTGAAGGAGCGCTCCACATGGCCGGTCCGGCGCTCGGAGTAGCAGGTCTTCTCGTCCTTCTTCTCTTCGTTGTAATCGGCGCCGATGGTCAGGGTGTCGTTTTCGCAGGAGAGGCTGATCCTGTCTTCGCTGACGCCGGGGAGCTCCGCCTCCAGGACGTAATTTTCGGCGTTTTCACGGATGTCCACACGGAAGCCCGCGCTGCCCATCCAGTCGTTCATGTTGAAGAAGGAGCGGAAAAAGCGGTCGTCAAAAAGTTCGCTGGCACGGTTCAAAACATTCCTGTGATTAAAAGGAATCATGGTATACATAATCATTTCCTCCTTTATCGGGCGCTGGGGCCCACACGTTGATTGGTGATCTATTCTCCGGTTTTCCGGAGGTCCCCGGGAGGTCCATCTCCTTTGGACAAGACAAGGATACAACTAAAGTCAAAGAAAGTCAAATAACAAAAAGGTCAAAGTAAGTCAAAATGAGCTGCTTTCCAGGAATATTGAGTGTTTTTCTTGCTTTTTCTGATCATTTCTAATTATTTTGCGTTTTTTCTCGTTTTTTGATCTTCTGAGTTTTTTCCCGGGCGGGACGGCGCTTTCTTTCCGGGGTTTTGACAATCCCAGGGGATTTGTTTATAATGGTGGCAACAGAAGCAACACCAAGAAAGCGGGGGATCATGATGTCCAAAGAAAAAAAGACCCTGGGGATCGAATTCGGTTCCACCAGGATCAAGACCTGTGTGATCGACGGGACGTATCACGTCCTTTCCTCGGGGGACCACACCTGGAAGAGCGACTGCGTAAACGGCGTGTGGACCTATGACCTGAAGGACGCCTGGGACGGCCTGAGGGACGCGCTGCGGCATACCGACTGCCTGGAGGGGCTTGACGCCATGGGCGTTTCCGCCATGATGCACGGCTACCTGGCCTTTGATAAGGACTGGAACCTGCTCGCGCCCTTCCGGACCTGGCAGAATACCATGACCGGACAGGCCGCGGGCGAACTGACCGGCCTGTTCCGCTTCAATATCCCCCAGCGCTGGTCCATCGCCCACCTGTACCAGGCGATCCTGAACGGCGAGGACCACGTGGGCCGCATCGCCCACATCACCACCCTGGCGGGCTATATCCATCACGCCCTCACCGGGGAAAACGTTTTGGGCGTGGGGGAGGCCAGCGGCATGTTCCCCATCGATCCGGCCACGCTGGATTACAACGACCGCATGGTTTCGGCCTTTGATTCCCTGGAAAAGGTGAAGGCCCTGGGACTGAAGATCAGGAACGTGCTGCCCAAAGTGCTGCCCGCGGGCGCGCCGGCGGGATGCCTCACCAAGGAAGGCGCGACCCTCCTTGAAGGGATGCTGCCGGAGGGACTGCCCTTTGCCCCGCCCGAGGGCGACGCCGGCACCGGCATGACGGCCACCAACGCCGTCCGGGAACGCACGGGCAATGTCTCTGCGGGCACCTCGATCTTTTCCATGGTGGTGCTGGAAAAGCCCCTGAAGGCCGTCCATGAGGAGATCGACGTGGTCACCACGCCCTCCGGCAAGGAAGTGGCCATGGTCCACTGCAATAACTGCACCAACGACTTCAACGCCTGGACCGAAGTCCTGGACGAGACCGTCCGCCTCTTCGGCGGCAGCGCGGAAAAGGGCGAGCTGTTCACCAAGCTGTACCAGAAGAGCCTGGAAGGCGACGCCGACCCGGGGCTGGTCGTCATCAACTATATGGCCGGCGAGGGCGTCACCCATATGAACAGCGGCCGGCCGATGGTTTTGCGCCGTCCGGACAGCCCCTTCACTCTGGCCAATTTCATGCGCGCGTCCCTGTATTCCACCATGGCCACGCTGAAGATCGGCATGGACATCCTGTCGGAGGAGGGCGTCGCCATCGATACCCTGACCGGGCACGGCGGCCTTTTCAAGACGCCGGTTGTCGGGCAGAAATACATGGCCGCGGCCTGCAACGCGGCGGTCTCCTGCATGGAGACGGCCGGCGAGGGCGGTCCCTACGGCATGGCGCTGCTGGCGATGTACAGGGCTGAAAAGGATGAAAACGAGACGCTGGAGGATTACCTTTCCTCGAAGGTCTTCAAGGACGTCAAGGCTGTCGTGATGCGTCCCGACCAGGCGGACGTGGACGGCTTCAATGCCTGGATGAAGGATTACCGCGCCGCCCTGGAGGCGGAAAGGTGCGCGGTGAACGGCTGAGGCCGCGCGCGCCGTGAGAACACCCCAGATCACATTACAGACTCTCGTATCAGGAGGAACATATGCTTGAAAGCCTGAAGGAACTGGTATGCAAAGCCAATCTGGAACTGCCCAAATACGGCCTGGTCACCTTTACCTGGGGCAATGTGTCGGCCCTGGATAAGGAAACGGGCCTGGTCGTCATCAAGCCCTCGGGCGTGGAATATGACGGGATGAAGCCGGAGGACATGGTGGTCGTGGACCTGGACGGCAAGGTGGTGGAGGGGAAATACCGCCCCTCCTCCGATACCGACACCCATGTGGTCCTCTACCGCGCTTTCCCGCAGCTGGGGGGCATCGTGCACACCCACAGCCGCTGCAGCGTGGTCTTTGCCCAGGCGGGGCTGGATATCCCGGCCATGGGCACCACCCACGGGGATTATTTCTACGGGGACATTCCCTGTACCCGCCCGATGACCAAGGAGGAGATCGCCGGCTCCTACGAGCGTGAGACCGGCAACGTGATCGTGGAGACCTTCCGGACCCGCGGCATCGATCCGGCCCAGGTCCCCGGCGTCAACGTGTTCAGCCACGGGCCCTTCGCCTTCGGCACCGACGCGATGAACGCGGTCCATAACGCCGTGGTCATGGAAGAGGTGGCCTACATGGACCTGAACACCCTGCTGCTCAATCCCCGGGCGGGACGGATGCAGCAGGAGCTCCTGGACAAGCACTACCTGCGCAAGCACGGCCCCGGCGCCTATTACGGGCAGAAGTGACGGACGAATGGGAAAAATCATTTACGGCGTTCTCGCGCCGCTGATCAGGCTGTTCACCCCAAAGATGGAAACGGTCTGGGACGTTCCCTTCGACGGGGAGCCCTGCATCTTTGTGGGCAATCACGACCGCGCCAACGGGCCGGTCTCGGTGGCGGTCAAATTCCCGCTGAAGGACCAATGCCACATCTGGATCTACGCCAACGCCATGGAGCGCAAACTGGTGCCGGCCTATGTGCGGCAGGACTACTGGTGGGATCCCGAAAGCCGCCTTGCCCCGCTGTATGACAAGACCATCCCCTACCTGACGGCCCTGGCGCTGCCGCCCATCCTTAAATCGGTGCCCAACGTGCCGGTGTACCACGACATGCGGGTCATGACCACCATGAGGGAAAGCCTGCGCCTGCTGGAGAAGGGGAGGAGCCTGATCATCTTCCCCGGCATCCCCGACGGCTACAAAAGCCATTCGGACACGAAGACCAGCGAGGGATACCTGCAGCTTCTGCCGCTGTACCATAAAAAGACGGGAAAGGTCCTGAAGATCTGGCCCATGCACCTGGACAGGCACACCTTCCACGTGAAGGCGCCCATCGTCTTTGATCCGGAGCGCCCGCTCAGTGACCAGGTGCCGGACCTCTGCCGGCAGGTCACCGAAGCCATCGAAGAGGACGAGTAAAGAAAGCCTCTGTCAACCAACGAAAAACGGCCGCCGCGGGCGGCCGTTTTATTATCGGGAACGCAAAACGAAGGATCATTCGCATAGCCACACGGCGCAGGCGTGGGGGGCGAGGCGGGCGGTGAGGGCGTCGCTTTCAGTGTTCGTCCAAAGCTCCCTCGCCCGCGTCCGCGTCATTTCAAGGGCGCTTTCGGGGATGGTCACGGTGCGTTCCTTATCGCTCAGGTTGAATGCGGCGGCGTAATAACCCTTCCCGTCCTTCCGGGGAGCGACCCACAGGGCTTCCTCTTCGGTGGTGGAAAGAGGATGGGCGCACCAGGAAGTCTTTTCGATCTCCAGGACGTCGCCTTTGGTCAAAAGGGACAGGGTGAAGTCATCCATCTGCGCCATGTCGCAGCCGGCCATCAGGGGCGAGCGCATCATGCACCACAGCGTCATCATGGTCTTCTGCTCGTCCGGGGTGAAATGGGTGCTGTCGTTTTTGCCGTAGCACTGCCGCAGGGCGCCCAGGGGCAGCATGTCGGCGTCGGGCCAGTGGCCGGGCGCGGCGTGGATACACCATTTTTCCGCCCGTTCGAACATGTTTTTGAGCAGCCGCCATTCGTCCCAGAAATCGTCGGTGATACGCCACATGTTGGCGTACTTTTTCAGGTGCCAGGCCATCTCCAGCGGCGCGGGGCCGGGGGAGAGGGAGAGGACCATATCCCTGCCGCAGGTGCGGGCGCTTTCGGAGATGATCTCGATCTCCCGTTGGCAGTGGGGATATTCCCGGGCGATGTCGTCGCATTTGACGAAATCCACGCCCCAGGACGCGTACTGGGAGAAGATGCTCTTATACCAGGCCATGGAGAGCTCCGGCTCTTTTTCACATTTCAGGCCGTACATGTCCGGGTTCCAGGCGCATATCGAATTGGGGTCGGCGGCGTCGGCGCAGGTCCGGTCCGTTCCCAGGATGGGCAGGCGTTTGTGCGCGGCCATGCGCGGCATGCCCCGCATGATATGGATGCCGAATTTGAGCCCCAGGGAATGGATATATTCGGCCAGGGGGGCAAAGCCCTTCCCGTCCGCGGAAGAGGGGAAACGGTTGACGGCGGGCTGCAGCCGGCCGTATCCGTCCATTTCAAGAGATGAAAACGGGACATAGTCGTGGGTCTGGGCGGTGGGCTGGTACCACTGGATATCCACCACCACGTATTCCCAGCCGCAGGGCTTCAGGTTTTTCGCCATGAATTCGGCGTTTTTGCGCACGGTGTCTTCGTTGACGGCGGCGCCCCAGCAATCCCATGAGTTCCATCCCATGGGCGGTGTCTGTGCGATCATGTTTTTTGTCCTCCCCGGTTTTTATACTGAAAGTTTACCATAAATGCCTCCGGCGTACAAGCGGCTGAAGGGGGCTTTCAGACAGATTGAAAAATATTGAGCGGAATGGTATAATCACATTGGAAAAAACTATTAAAATATCCGGAAAGGGGAAAGCCATGGATAAAAGGGAAAGGGTGACCGCCGCTTTCAGGGGACAGGAAGTGGACCATGTGCCGGTGTGCATGTGGCAGCATGTCCCGCCGGAATACTGGGGTGACGACGACAAATTCGCCGCTGTCCAGGCAAAGTTCCTGCAGGATACCGACGTGGATTTCATGAAGCTGTCCGGCGACAAGTATTTCGGCTGGCCCGCGCCGGTCCTCGCCAAAATAGAAAAGGCGGAGGACCTGTACAGGGTCCGCCCCCTGGGCGCGGATCATCCCTTTATCCGCGGGCAGATCGAACGGACTAAAAAAGTGATCCGTGCCCTGGGAGGCGAATGTCCGGCCCTCTGCCTGGTGTTCGTTCCGCTGTCCTGCATCCGCCTGCAGATCGGCTATCCGATGATGATGAAGCTGATCCGGGAGGACCCGGAGGCCATGAAGCACGCCTGCGCGGTGGTGGCGGGGGACCTGAAGCTCCTCACAGAGGGCCTCATCCGGGAGGCCGGGGCGGACGGGATCTTTTACAGCGTCCAGAACGGCGAAGTGGACCGGTTCACCTATGAGGAATACCGGGACTGGGTGACGCCCTCCGATAAGGAGGTCCTGGATTTTGCCAACACCCTGAGCGATATGAACGCCATCCATTTCTGCGCCTGGGAGGAGGTCCCCAACCGCCTGAAGGTATGGGAGGATTATTCTTCGCCCGTGGTCAGCTGGTCCAGGTATTTCGACATCATGGATATCGGCGACGCAAAGGCGCGCTTCGGCCGCACGGTGTGGGGCGGCTTCGACAACCGCCCGGGCACCCTTTTGTACACGGCGGACAGGGAAAGCATCGAAAAGGAGACCGAAAGCCTTATCGCCCAGGGCGGCAAAACGGGCTATATCCTTGGATCTGACTGCAGCATCCATAACGAACTGCCCGTCGAGCGCATCCGCTGGGTCGTGGAGGCGGCAAGACGGATCTGATACTAATTTCAAATTGGTTTAGCCAATTTGAGATGCCGCGAGCTTCGCACGTTCATGCCGCGCAAAGCGCGTCATTTCGTCTCATGCGATCTCATACGCGCCTTCGGCGCTATTAAAACAGCATTGGCTGTTTTAAAATGATCAGTATGACGATCTCGTCCGATGTGTTGAAAAAGCCGGCGGTGAAGTATCCCGCGGATACCGAAACCGGACCGCCGCCGGAAGCGGCCCGGCGGAACAGCAGCGCATCGACGACGTTTCGCTATGCCATGGAAGGAGGAAATATCCCATGAAGAACGGACGCTTTTTTCGCCTCATGACTTTCGCGCTTTTGCTGTCGCTGCTCCTGACGCCGCTGACGGCCCGGGCTTTTGACGACAACACCCGGTGCCCTGCCAGCCGGACCGGCCAGCACGACTGGGTGCGGCAGAGATATGTCGCTCCCACCTGCACGGCCCCGGGCGCGGCGTCCTACCGCTGCCGCTTGTGCGGGAAGTCTGTCTCGCAGTCGATCCCTTCGCCGGGACATGCCTGGGGCAGCTTGCGGGTGGAATACCCCGGCACCTGTGTGCAGCGGGGTATGAACTATCGCATATGCGAAAAGTGTGGCAAAAAGGAATACAAATATGGGAGCTACGGCGACCATGTCTGGGGCCCTTGGGAAACCGTAAAAATGCCCGTCAAGGGCACGGAGGGCCTGCGCCGGCGCGTATGCCTGTATGACGCGAGCCACATAGAAACGGCACCCATCCCCGCGACCCGGGAGAAGGGTATGACCCTTCCGGAACCCGGGGAAAGCCGCCTTACCGTGACGATCAAACAGGTCTTCCCCCATGCCGATCCCGCCGGGTTCGGTCTGGGCGAAGAATGGGATACTGATGTCAAGGTAACAAATTCGGGCTTCGCTGAGGTGACCGGTTATACCATCCATTACACCTTTGTCAGTTCCCCCATGTATTCAAGATGGTCGTTCTTTGACGATACAGACGAAGCAACCTGGGGGGAACGCACCTTCACCGATCCCCTTGCCCCGGGGGAGACGAAAGATCTTTATAACGATTCTCCTGCCCACAGCATCCAGGAAGAAGACGTGGAACGGGGTTACGTGCTGGTCGAAGCGTATGTCCTATGGGTCGATCCCGTCAGCGGGAACCTCCGGGAATCCGATCATGCGATGCTGTATATACCTACGGTCTGCGGCACTAAGGGCCTTGAGCTCACCAAAGGCGTTGCCGCGGAGCCGGAAAACGGCGAATTCTATAAGCAGGGCGAAGACGTCCGGTGGACGCTCACCGTCAAAAACGTCAGTGACGAGGTGATCACCGACGTGGTGATCACCGACGGAGACCAGGTGGTATCGACCATCGCGGCGATCGCCCCCGGCGAGACGGTGACCTGCGACGTGCCCGCCCACACGGTAACGGAACAGGACGCGCTGGTGACGGGCTGCGTGGCGGGCATCGCCGTGGCTGTCGGCAAGGATCCGCAGGGCGTTGAACATACCTGGTCCAGCAACCCCGTCAGTGTGCCGACCATACCGTCGGCGAAGTGACCCTGGCCCGGAGAGGAGAGGAAAACAGAATTGATGAGATCGTATAAACAGGTTTTTCATGTGGACAAGCCCATTCTTGCCATGCTTCACCTGAATGGCCTTACGCCTGACAGGATCCGCGAATGGGCCAGGCGCGAGATCGCTCAGTTTTACGAAAACGGAGCGGACGCGATCCTGGCGGAAGATTACTTCGGGTCGCCGGACGATGTGGAATGGGCGCTGGATTACCTGAAGACGAATTATCCGGAAAAAGTATATGGCGTCAATCTGCTTGGGGACCCGGAAAAAGGGTTTCGGCTTGCCAGGCAATATGGCGCGGCCTTTGTTCAGATCGACTCGGTATGCGGTCATCTGCGCCCCGGATCCAACATGAAAGGGCACGACAGCCCCAAACTCTATGACAAGACCTGTGACGGCGATTTTGCGCGGAACCTTGCAGAGCTTCGGGCGGAGTATCCCGTTTTCCTGCTCGGGGGCGTGCGCTTCAAATACCAGCAGGTGAAGTCCGGACGCAGCGTGGAGGAAGACCTTGCGATCGGGAAAGAACGCTGCGACGCCGTGGTCGTTACCGGAGCGGGGACCGGCATCGATACGGGGATCGGGAAGATCCGGCAGTTCCGGCAGGGCCTCGGGGATTTCCCGCTGTTCGTCGGCGCAGGCATGACGGCTGAAAACTGCCGGGAACAGTTGTCCGTTGCCGACGGCGCCATCGTGGGCAGCTGGTTCAAGCAGGGCGGGGAGACGAGCGCGCCGGTCGATCCCGAAAGGGTGAAGAAACTGATGGATATCGTGAAGGAACTGCGGGAATGAATCCCTGTCCGGTCCGGGGCTCCGGACAGGGATGGCTGACGGAGTCCCGTACCGGATGAATGATCCAAAGGCGCGGCGGTTCGATGTTCAGAGGATTGATACTGATCCTGTTTAAAAAGGCTAAATGCCTTTTTATAGCGCCGAAGGCGCGTTCAGGATCGCATGAGACGGTATGACGCGCTTTGCGCGGCATGAGCGGGCATGAGCGTGCGCAGCACGCGGATTCTCAAATTGATAATATCAATTTGAGAATAGTATGAGAGCCGCCCGCCTTTTGTTGTGCGCCGACAAGCTGTGTTTCTATGGGGAATGCCCCGAACGTTTTCCGTGATCCATCCGGATATAAAGAAAGGGCCGCGGATCTTTCCGCGGCCCGGGAAAACGGGTCAGGATTATTCGGCAGCCTTCACGGCGATGACGTGGGGCTGGGCGCCGTTGTACCAGTAAAGGAAGCCCTCGATGTCGATGACGTCGCCGACGTTCAGCGCGGTCACGGCCTTGTAGACTTCGGTGTCCTCGCCGCAGAGGTAGGATTCCACGGTGAAGCTGTAAACGTTTCCGTTCACGGTGACGTCAAAGTACAGGTCGTTGTTGTTGCCCGCGGCGCCGGAGCCGTCCCAGTTGTACAGGAAGGCGGCGTCGTTGCCGTTGGCGTCCTTTTTGGCGGTGACCACGGCGCCCTTGACGCAGACCAGCTCGTTCTGGTGGGCGATCAGCTCTTCGGTGCCCAGCAGGGCGGTGATGTCCAGCGCTTCGGGGAAGAAGGGCTCGGCTTCCAGGATCTCGTAGGCGGCGTCGGTGTTCTCCACTTCGCCGGCCCATTCGGCCTTGTAGCCCTTGACGCAGATCTTGGTGCCGGGGACCAGCAGGTCATATTCTTCCTGGGTCATCGCCATGTTGTAGATGAAGTAGGCGCCGTCTT
>JAFWWK010000020.1 GCA_017523615.1 Clostridia bacterium | reverse complement strand
TGCGTACGAAAGCCGCGCCTTTTCCGGGCTTCACATGCTGGAAGTCAACGATGTTCCAAACGCCGCCGTCCCATTCGATGGTGATGCCTTTTTTGAAATCTCCCGCCGTAATCATGCTTTGAATTCCTCCGTTTGCTTTTATAGAGTATGTATCACAATAGGCCCGTCTCAGACGCCGCCTATGGTTTACGATCGTTACAGGATGATCAGTTCCTTGGGCGCCGGCACCAGGGTTTCGAAGCCTGTTTCGGTGATGACACAGGTATCCTCGATCCTGACGCCGCCCAGCCCGGGCAGATAAATGCCGGGCTCCACCGTTACGATATGCCCCGGACACAGGATATCGCTGCTGGACGCGGAAAGCCGGGGATTTTCGTGGATGTCGATCCCTACGCCATGGCCAAGGCTGTGGCCGAAACGCCCCCGGTACCCGGCCGTGTCGATCACGTCCCGGGCGTGGGCGTCCACGCTCCTGCATTCAACGCCGGGGGCGAGCATTTCTTCACATTCCAGGTGGGCGCGCAGCACGGTGTCGTAGACCCGGCGCATCTCGGCGGAGGGTTCCCCGAAGGCGATGGTCCGGGTCATATCCGCGTCGTAACCGCGGTACCTGGCGCCGAAATCCAGGGTAAGCATCTCACCCCGGGCAATGGGCCGGTCCGACGGGACCGCGTGGGGAAGGGATCCGTTGGGGCCGGAGGCGGATATGGTGTGGAAAGCGAGGCCTTCGCTTCCCAGCTCCATCATTTTGTAATCAAGGTGCAATTGGACCTGCTTTTCGGTCATGCCCGCTTTGGCGAAGGAGAGCAGGTCTTCAAACGCCTCGCAGGAAATGGCGCAGGCCCTTCGGATGCAGGCGATCTCGCCCTCGTCCTTGACCACGCGCATCTTTTCCGGGACCCCGGCCAGGGACTGGAGCCGGGCACCCGCCATGACTTCCTTCAGGTGTTCGCAGTCCCGGACGGTGACGTGGTCATCCTCGATATACACCACTTCCGTCCCGGCGGATGAAAACATCCGCCACGCGATGGCGGCATGGTCCACGCCTTTGCTCACCATTTCCACGGGAATGCCGGGCGCCTGCCTGCCCGCCTGCTCGGTGTAGCGGAAATCAGTGATGATCGCCGCGTCCCCGGGGGTGATCGCCAGGACGCCTTCTCCGGTAAAGCCGGTCAGGTAGTACATGTTGGAAGACTTGGTGATGTACGCGCCTTCGCCGTCCTTCAATCCAGCTTCCCGCACGAACGCAGCGATCCTGTTCAAATGCAACACCTCCGCAGCAGATAGACACTTTATTTTAGCACATTGCATCGCATATTTCCATAGCTAACCGGAAAAAACGCCGGGAAAGAACACGGAAAACACGGAAAAACGGGACGGATCAGGGATGAAAGGCCCCGATGACCGGCAATACCGCGTTGATCAGGTCTACCGAAGCCGGCAGGGCGCCGGGGGAAACGGTCCTCGAAACGATCGTGTATTCCATAAAGCCGCCGTTCGCTTCAAGATACAGGACGACCGTACGGAAGGCTGTGCCGTCCGGAGAGGACGTATCCCTGACATAACAGGGGTGGCCGCCGTTTTCGTCCGCCCAGCGCAGAGGGATGCCCCCGGGAGTCCCGAGCTCGGCCAGGGCGGCAGCCGTAACGATGGCTGCCGGGCCGCCCTCTTCCGCCGGGGTATAGGTGCGGCTGAAGCTGTCCTCCGTGTATGAGGTGAGGACGTATCCGTCGGGTTCGGTCCAGGTGCCAAGCACCGCGCCGTGAAGCAGCACCTTGGTCCCCTCTCCGCTGTTTTCCGCGGATGCGGTTTCCGCCGGCGACTGTTTTTCGGCCGACATGGTGTTGAAGGATTCCAGCAGCGAATCGTATTCGGCCTGGGTCTCCATCAATTGCGCCTGCAGCTCCCGTCCCTTTTCCTCCAGGGAGGAGATCTCGCCGGTCAGGGCGGAAACCCGCTCTTCCAGCAGCTTCTTTTCGGCGGTCATGGTTTCCAGGCCGGCCTGCAGACCGTCCCTTTCGGCGACCGCCGCCTCGGCTTTGGCGGCCAGGCTTTCTTTTTCGGCGGCGAGGGCGTCGATCCTTTCGGTCAGGTCGGTCTTTTCCGCGGACAACACCGCCACTTTCCCTTCAAGATCGGCCTTGATTGCTTCCGCAGCCGCCACTTTTCCGGCCAGATCGGCTTTTTCAGCCTCAATGGCATCCACTTTGGCTTCAATTTGGGCTTTTGCGTCTTCCGTTTCCGCCTTTTTCGCTTCAAGCTCCGCTTTGGCGGCGTCCAGAGCCGCGATCCTCTCTTCCAGGTCGGTTTTTTCCGCTTCGGACGCGGCTGCCTTTTTTTTCAGCGCCGCATGTTCGGTTTCAAGCTCCGCCACCTTGGCCTCAAGCTTGACTTTTTCATCCTCGGCAGCCGCCACTTTTTCTTCAAGATCTGCCTTAGCTACGGATATTTCCTCCACTTTCTGCGTAAGATCGGTTTTTTCGGTTTCAGTTGCCGCCAGTTTATCTTCCAGCTCCGCCTTTTCCTTGCCTGCGGCCGTCAGCTTTTCTTCGAGCGTTGCCTTTTCGGCTTCCGCTGCTTTCAAGGTGTCCGCCAGCGCGGCCCTTTCGGCTTCCGCGGCCGCCAACTTATCCTCCAGGGCGGCTTTTTCCGCTTCGGCAGTCGTGGCTTTTCCTTCCAGTGCGATCTTGTCCGTGTTAGCAGTCTCCACTTTTTGTGTAAGATCGGCTTTTTCAGCTTCGATCGCCGCTATTTTAGTCTCCAGATCGGCCTTTTCCGCGCCTGATTCCGCCACTTTGGTTTCCAGGATGGCTTTTTCAGCTTCGGATGCCGACAGTTTTCCCTTCAGTTCCGTCATGGCGGCTTCGGCCGCGGTGACCTTTTCTTCCAGATCAGCTTTCACGCTCTCGGCCGCCGCCGCTTTTTCTTCCAGCTGTTTTTTTTCGGCGTTCAGCGCTTCCACGGCGGCGTGAAGGCTTACTTTTTCTTTTTCCGCCGCGGCGGCCTTGGCTTCCAGCGCCTGCTTTTCGGTTTCTGCGGCGTTCACCTTCTCGGCCAGGGCGGCCTTTTCCGCTTCGATATCCATGATCCTGGTGTTCAGGCTGTCCCGCTCCTGTTCGGCGGCTTCAGCCCGCTGGAGGAGCTCGGCGTTTTCCTCTTCGGCGGTTTTCGCCCTTTCGACGAGAGCGGCGTTTTCCTTTTCGGCTTTTTCGGCCCTTTCGACGAGAGCGGCCTTTTCCTTTTCGGCTTTTTCGGCCCTTTCGACAAGGACGGCCTTTTCGCCTTCGGCTTTCTCCGCCCTTTCCAGGTAATTGGCTTTTTCGATCTCGGCCATTTCCGCCCTTGCGATGAGGGCGTTGTTTTCGCCCTCGGCGGTTTCTGCCCTGACGACAAGGGCGGCGTTCTCGCTTTCGACAGCTTCGGCCCTGGCAAGGAGAGCGTCTCTTTCCCCGGTCAGGGCGGATACGCTCGCGTTCAGGCTTTCGATGTCCGCGGTCAGAGCATCATGACTTGCCGTCAGGCTGTCGCGTTCCGCGGTAAGGTCATCCACCTGCTGCGTAAGGGAGTCAAGCTGGGACTGGAGGGCCGCGATCTCCTCGTTTGCCTCCCGGGCCCGGGCCTGGGTCTCTTCCCTGTAACGGTCGATGTACTGCTGCTGGTTTTTATTGTGTCCGATCAGGATGCCGGCCATGATGGCAACGGCGAAAAACAGAATGAGGAGCCAGATCCAGCTTCTTTTCATGTTTTCGGTCCTCCCTTCCGGGTCCCGTGATGTATATTTGCGTGCAGACGGCGCATCCAGCCGTCCAGATTGGTTTTCCTGGAGATCTCCGCCCTTTCGGCGCCTGCTTCGAGGAGCACGGCGGAAAGGATGCACAGCCCGTGGACGATGTGCTCCGCTTTGGTGCCCGGCAGTCCGGGGACGCGCAGGCGTTCTTCCGCCGTCATGGCGGCCAGGTCCTTTGCGAGGCTGAGGACGCGCTGCGGCGTAATGCCGGGATCCTCCGGGAACCGGTTCGCCAGCATGTCGTAGGCCGCCGTCCCCGTGCCGCCAAGAAGCATCTGGCGGCGGACAGCGCCATGCAGAAGACCGCCGGCTTCTTCGCGTACCATGGCCCTCAGCCTTTCCACAAGCCGGGGCACGTCGGCCGGGGAGGCGATGGGAAAGCTTCGCAGCATTCGGGATGCGCCGGCCTGCAGGCTGACGGCTCCCTCGGCCTGCTCCTTTCCCAGGATGATCTCGGTGCTGCCGCCGCCGATATCCACCGCCAGGGTGTCCGTCCCGTCCGCGACCGCGGCAAAAGCGAGCGCGGCTTCCTCTTCGCCGGACATGACATAAAGCAAAAGCCCCGTACTCTCCGTCAGCCGACGGGCAAACCGATCCCGGTTCGAAGCGTCGCGGGTGGCTGACGTGGCGTACAGGTCGATGGCGTCGGCGCCGCATCCCACGGACAGGGCGGCGTTTTTAAGCCGCAGGACAGCCTCGGCCGTCCGGTCCATGACCTCGTCGGACAGTATGCCCCCGTCCTTGAGCCCCATGAAAAGCTTCGTGTCCTCCCGCAGGCGCAGAAGGGGCAGGGGCTCCGGGCCGTCCATAGAAGCCGCGAGCATGCGCGTGGAGTTGGAGCCGATGGCGATGGCTGCGCGGATCATGGCGTCTCCTCCGTTGTGACTTCGTGGGCGGCGTAAAGGCTGTCGATATTGCTGACCTTGAACAGGATCTCGCCGGGCATCAGGTAACCGTAATCCTCCCGGGCCACCTGCATGATGTAGGCGTCGGTCTCGCTCCTGTTCAGTTCCCCCTGCAGAGAGCTTTTGATGGCCTCCAATTGGATCTGCTCCATCCGCAGGGCTTTGTGTTCGGCCTCGAGGGCGGCGTATTGGGCGTTGAAATGGTTGTTCAGCACCAGCGTGATGGCCAGCATCACCGCGATGGCGACGGCAAGGTCAAACACACGGATCCTTTTTTTCATTTTCAGCCTCCTGACTGGCCCGGGAACAGGGCCCGGATATCATCGCAGAACCTGATCGAAAGGGCTTTGCATTCCTGCCGGACCAAGGAGGCGTCGATCCCCTGCCGGCTGCTTTCGTTCAGGAATTCATTGAGACCGGCGCACAGGAACAAAGAGTATCTCCTTGAGTCGCCCGCGTCCAGGGCGCCCGGAAGCAGCTCCTGCAGGCGCTGGGTCACGGCAAGAACGATCTGGTCGTACAGCACTTTTTTAAGGTAGACGCTGTCCTTGGGGGACAGGGAGGACAAAAGCTCCTTGTTGCGGTCAAAGCTGTCCAGGATGGTGTCCACGGTGTTTTCGATGGTCCTTTGGGGGCGTCCTTCGGGGTTGTTTTCCCGCTGCAGCTGGTCGTAATTTTCCGTGGCGTCCTGCAGGATGTCCCGCACCATTTCATTGGCCAGGTCGTATTTGTCGTTGTAATGGGCGTAAAAGGTGATGCGGCTGGTCTCCGCATCCTTGCACAGTTCGGTCACGGTGATGGAGGAGAGAGACTTCCTCCTTAGCAGGCGTTTTAATGTGTTTTTCAGGTTGCGTTTGGTTTTGGAGATCCTCTTGTCCATAAATCCCTTTATCCGTATCGATGGCGCCCGAAGGGAGCGCGTGTATGTTGACCGCTTACAGGATAACGCAAAGTAAAACGATTGTCAAAGCAAAACCGTCCGTTATGGCGTGCCCCGGCCGCTCATGGCCAGGGCGATCTGCTTTCGGGAGGCGTTCAGGCTGTCGCATTCCAAAACGACGCTCCCGTCGTGCATGACAAGCACGCGGTCGCATATGGCCATGGCTTCGTCCACCTGGTCCGTCAGGTACAGTATCCCGGTGCGGTCCACCTTTTCCTCCTCCAGGCAGCGCCAGAGAAAGCGAAGCATGTCCGGCGTCAGTCCCTCGCCGGGGTGGGAAAGGAGCAGTACGCTGCCGGAGCGGTCCAGCTCGGGTGCTTCCAGCAGCATCCGCAGGCTCGGCGCGTCCAGGGATGAAAGGAGGGTGTCCTCTTCCGCACTGACGGGGTATTCCTTCAGGATGAAACGGGCATAAGCCTCCAGCCGCTCCCTGCGGAGCACCCCGCGCACAAAAAGGGATGAAAAGCGCGAGCACTGCATCGCCAGGGAATCCATGACGGTCACCCCGGGCATGGACCCGGTCGGCATCGGGGAGGGCGGGGGGATATAACGGACGCTTTTGTGTATGAGGGGATAATCGTGATCCCTCAGAATGTTCCCGTTCAGGCGGATGCGCCCTTCCGCGGGCTTTTCCAGTCCTGCCAGGATGCGCAGGAGCCTTTCCCCGCCCTCGTCCTTCATGGCGCACAGGCCGGTGATCTCGCCTTCGCGGACCTCAAACGAGACGCCGCGCAGCGCGGTCCGTTCCCTTTTCCGGCGGGCGGAAAGGCCGCGCACCTCCAGGACCACGCCGCCGGGAATGGACTCCCGGAGGCTTTCCCGCGCCGGTCCGCCGGCAAGTCCGAGGGATGCCTCCAGGGTCGGGATATCCGTATCGTCCGAAAGTCCGTCGAAGACCGCTTCCCCGTCTTTTACCACCGTGAGGCGCGTGCCCATGCGGGCATGCCGCGGCCTGCGGGTGAGGATCACCACGCAGCAGCCCGTCCGTGCGAGACGGTCCACGGACCGGGCCACGGCGTCGAGAGCGGCGGGAGGGATATCCCTCATCGGGTCCTCAAGCACCAGCAGCCGGTCTCCGCGGACTGCGGATAAAAGCAGCTGGAGCGCCAGCTTCCCTTCCGGGAGCAGGTCCGCGGCGGGCGTATCCGTATCGACGCCGGGGAGGAATGCGTCAAGGAGCGCGCCCGGATCCGGGCACAGGGGCTTCGCCCCGGGATACAACAGGCGCACATGTCCCATGACACTGATGGGATCGAACACCCCCAGGGAAGAGGCGCATCCCCGCGCCAGGGCGTCGTCGGGTGAAAGGAACGCCGCCGGGCTCCCGTCAAGCCTGAGTTCGCCCCCCGCGAGTGTCTCCCTGCCGGTAAGGACGGCGCCGATCGCCCTGAGGACGCTTTCCGTGTTCCCGAGGATCACGTGGGAAGTCCCCGCGTCAAGGAACATGGAAAGGACCCTCCCGTCCCCGACGGCGTTTCCGCCGGACGGGGAAAAAAATCCGCTCAGGCCGGGCAGCGCCGCGTCCCGTAACTCCATCAGATGGTCCATGCCGCCTCCAAAGTCATTGCACATGCAGGTGGATTGCCGCCCGGAGCGCCGGCGCCGGCTTCCGGGATTATTTTATCATCCGGTCCCGGAATACGCAATACGACGAAAGATCCCTCGCCGGCGGAAGGCCCCGTTTTTCTTGACGCATCCGCTGTGCCGTGATAGACTTCCGTTATGGAAAAAGCGCCCGCGGTCCCCGTGACAGGACCCGCGGGCGGATAAAACGACGGAAAGGACCTGATCCCATGAAAGCGCTGCTTTTCCTGATCATCCTTGCGCTGCTCCCATTTTCCTTTGCGTGCGCGGAAGGGGCCGCCGACCCCTTTGAGCCGATCCGGCTGGACATTTCCGCCGTGGAGGCCTCCGCGGCGGAGCCGCTGGTCCTGCGAGGGATGGATTTCGGGGACGGGGCGAAGCTTCTGCGCCTGCTCGGCGCGACAGACAGCGAGATGTTCGTCGCCATTTATGTGGACGGCATGGAAGGGCGGCCCGCCGTCAACGTCAAATTCATGCCCCGGTATACCCAGCGCCGCTGCGCCGTGGACCTTGAGGGCGTGCATGACCTGTATATCAAGGTCAGCGGCAGCGGCGTGTTTTCCTCCCTGCAGGCTTTCGCCGATGAAAAGGACTTCGACGCCGCCGTCCGGGCGGAGCGGGGCGTCCGCTATGACGACGCGGTGCCGGCCTGGGTCACGCGGGAATGCCCCAGGGGCGGCACGGTCGAAAAATTCACTTATGCGGCACACGACTGGTTCAGCGACGAAAAAGCAGTGTACGAAAAATCCGCATACGTTTACCTGCCCCGGGATCTTGACCCTGAAAAGCCCTGCGGACTGATGATCCTTTGCCACGGCATCGGGGGAAGCGAGGTGGAATGGGGCCTGAATGCGGACGATTCCATGGTAAAGAAGATCATGGACAATCTGATCGACGGCGGGGTCATCCGCCCCTTCATAGTGGTCACGCCCAACGGACGCGCCGGGAATACCGGCGAATACGGAGCCTTCTACCTTTTTGACCGGGAGCTGCGGGAAGACCTGCTGCCCGCCCTTCGGGAAAAATACGCGGTGGACATCACGGACCGGGACAGCTGCGCCATGGCCGGCCTTTCCATGGGAGGCATGCAGACCATCAATCTGGGCATCGGAAAATGCCTTGACCTGTTTTCGTATTTCGGCGCGTTTTCCGCCGCTCCGACTTCCAACCCGGCCGCGGTCACGGCGGGCATCCTGAAGGCTTCCGGGGACCTGCCCATCAGGATGTTCTACAGCGTCTGCGGCACCGAGGACAATGTGGCCCTTTCCAGCGCCAGGGCCGCCGCCGACGGCCTTGACGGCATGACGGATGCGCTGAACGAAGGGAATTTCGTCGTCCAGTACATCCCCGGCGGCCACGATTTTTCGGTATGGTATCTGGGATTCTACAATTTTGCCATGCTGTTTGGGGGGGCCGGGAACTGAGCGGCATGTCCGGGGGCCGTCCTTCGCGAATATAAGCGTTTCCGTGTCAAAATAAGAGATCCGCGCATGCCCTTTGGCGGCGGATCTTTTCTAATGGTAAGGACAGGCGCCGGACCGGGCCGGAAACGGCTGCCCCGAACCGCGGCATCCTGAAAAGAGATCGATGATGCCTTGGACCGCGGAGGACCTTTTGACGCCTGTGACCAGGCAAAAAAATCCCCGTGCCTCTCCGTCGGAAAGCCCGCTCTCATATATTCCGTTCCCGTTGTCCGTTGCCCAAAAAAGAAGACGCCGTACTGCCGAAATATCTCGGCAGCACGGCGCTTTTTTACGCGCAAAGGCCGCGGTAGCGATCGCCGCCCAGCACCTCCAGCATCAGCTGGTAGGGGGTCTTGCCCGTGATCACCTGCTGAAACAGGCGGGGAGTGTAGCCCGAGACCAGGGCGACGCCGCGCTCATCCTTGGTGACAGGCTGCTGGACATGGCGCGACTGGACGTTCCAGAAGACCAGGTGGGGCAGACGGTAGCCATAGCGGGCGTAGAGCTGGCGGGCATACTCAAAGTTGGTCATGGAGGCTCCGGCGGTGCAGCGGTCAAACTCCATGTCGGAGATGATGTACAGGGTATCGGGCATCTCCGACTGGGGGACGCGGTGGGCGACGGCGGTCTGGAGCACCAGCTCGAAAACAGCCTGGATGTTGGTGTTCGCCACCTCCGAAAAGGAGCGGCAGTACTGCACCTTGTCCACAAAGTCACGGCCCTTGATCTCGATAAGCCGGGGATGCTCGGAGAAGGTGATGAAATGGTTGCGGAAAGCGCCGCGGTTCCGCTCGGCAAAGTAAAGGCCCAGGGACATGGCCACCGAGAAGGGCTTGGGCGAGCCCGTATAGAACATCGAGCCGGAGGTGTCCACAACGCACAGGGCGTTGCGGCCGTCGGTGAAGTCCTCAAGGGCGTTCCAGGTGGTGTCCAGCACCTGGCGCTCCGCGGACGAGCCGCGGAAAGCCACGGCCTTCTCCATCAGGTCGCAGGGGTTCAGGGAGGAGGTGTGCAGCTTCGCCTTGCCGGATGACACCTCGGTCATGAACTGGCGGTAGCGCTGCTCGTCATTGCGCAGGAAAGCCCGGCGATAGACGAACATGGCGCGGGACGGCTGGGCCTGGTAATCAAAGGTGTAGTCGCGCATGCGCAGGTTGTTCTCCAGGATGCGGATGCGCGCGCGCAGGCGGGAGAGAGTCTTGCGGTAGACCGCCTCGGTCATATCCAGGGCCCGGGCGATCCGGCGGGCGGCAAGGACGGTATCCCGGTCGGAGGCGTTGACCGAGGGGAGCCACTTGGCCATCAGGGAAACGGGCTCGCCTAAAGCGTCATGACGCAGGTCCTCACGGAGCTGCTCGGCCACCATGGCGATCATATCCGCTTCGCAGCGGGTGCCCATCAGGCAGAGGATGTCGTCCCAGCGGCCGTACTCCGCGACGGCGCGCAGGTTGCGCTTGACCGTATCGGGATGGGTCTCGGCCAGGTAACGGAGCACCACGCGGAAGACATGGCGCTCGCCCAGGCCGCCGCGCACGTCACGGGCATAAAAGAGGGTGCGGACCGCCAGGTCCCGATCCTCCGCCCACGCGCGGGAAAAACGGTTGATGATCTCCTGGTCGGCCGCGGAACGCAGGGCGCCGACGGTGGAAAACAGGTCCAGACAATCGGACTGGGTGGTGATGTGGGCGGCCGCGCCGTTCTCGGTGCGGGTCCGGTTCATCTGCTCACGCAGAAACTTCAGCATGGACATCGGATTTCCTCCTTTCAAAAGGTCGTTGTCTCGTGATGCTGTGCGGATTTCCTCTCCGCAGTTTGGATGTTATCACATTCCCCCAAGGGTTTCCCGGTAAAAAAGTTGCGAAGCGCGGATCGGGCCGTAATGCCGGCCGGTATCCGCATACAGGGAACGGAGATCCGTTCCCGGCCGCGGGGCAGGGATTTGCTGCGAAGATACTGGTATGCGCGGCGGCTCCGGATATTATGACAGGCCGCGATCCTGATTTGGATGGGTATCAAAGGGCGGACGAAAAGCAGCCCCTTCCGGGATGGTTTCCCGGAAGGGGCTGCGTGTCCGTTATCGGGTGCTTTTTATTCGGCGCGTCGGCGGGAAGCGGCCGACGGCGCCCTCTGTTCCTGCCCCCAGGGACTGGGGATGCCGAACAGAAAGGGCCCGTGTGTTTTATTCCATCAGGCTTTCCGGCGGCACGGCCAGGCGGTTGGGGATGATGGGCTTATCGATCCAGTGGGTCTCGGAGAAGTCCACGCACTGCAGGAAAGCGGCGCGGACGTATTTCATCCGGTCGGCGACCCGGCCGTCTGTTTCCTCCTTGATGTACAGCCCCTCCATCATGCCGGAAAGGTCCGTGTCGGCACAGGCTTTTTCGGGATCAAGGCCCAGCTTTTCGGCATCCTCCCGCAGGTGCTGCCTCCGGTCCCCGCTGATATAGGACGAAGGCCCCAGCAGGGCGAGGATATCCGCCATGGACCGGAAACAGCCTTCGCCAAGGACGGGGACCGAGACCACCGGCGCGTCCTTGAGCATGGCGTGCCGCGTCGGGGTATCCAGAAAAAGGCCCGTCTCCCGGTCCAGGATGTCGAATTCCAGGAAATAATGGGGCAGGCGGTCATAATAGACGGTGTGTTTGGCGTACACCCATTCGCCGTACATGATGTACCTTTTGCCCAGCAGACGGTAAAAAACGTCCCGGTGGGCGCTGGCCCAAAGCTTCATCAGGTCATAATGACGCTCCCGGTATCCGCCCCGCAGGTAGTGCCCCCGGCTTTGCAAAAGCAGTTCGCCCTCCGCGCCGAAGGATACGGCGGTATTCGCGCCGTCGCACTTTTCCTCGATCACCAGGTGCCTGTCGCGGATGGCTTCAAAGGGGATCTGGCTCAGGTCCTCGTCCCCGGGTTGGAGGCGCGAACCCTCCAGATGGGGCGTGCGGGGGTATTTGCGGATCTTGAAAGGGTCCATCATATCGTCTCCTTTCCGTATCGGCCGGGAAGAAAAAGGCAGGTCCCAGCGATACTCATGCGTCGGTAAGAACAAAAAACGTTTAATCCGGCTGCCTGTCCACGGCCGCGGTCATGAACAGATGCCCCTCCACGCCGTCAAAATGCAGCCGCGTGCAGCCGGCGGATGCGAACATGCGCGTCAGGATATCCTTGGTCAGCAGGTGGATGTGCTCCGGATTGTCGTCCGGTTTGGACGGGACGGTCACCACCACGAATTTGCGGGCCATGCGCACGGCTGCGCGGATGGCTTTTTCCACCTCCGGGATGTGCTCCAGCACCTCCAGCATGGTCACGACGTCAAAACTGCCGTCGGGAAAGGGACAGGAGCAGATGTCCCTGCGTTCCGCGTGCATTTGGCGGAAACCGCCGTCCGCCAGTTCGTTCAGGAAAGCGACGCGCTTATCCAAAAGGTCCAGGCAGGTGACGCGGACGTGGGGGAATTCCTTCATGAACGGGATCAGGAAGACCCCGCGTCCGCTCCCCACATCCAGCATGGTGTCAAAAGGGATGGAACGGAGGAAGCCGAGGGCCCTGCGGGTCCTCTGGAGCGTCTGCGTTCCCCGCTTGAAGGGATAAAGCTTCAATCCCGCGGCGGTCCCGGCTTCCAGGACGGCGCAAAGCTCCTCCGGGGCGCATTCGTCGGCGGTCTTCCGTGCCAGCGCCTCCGGCAGCGCCGGGACCCCCGTGCGCCTGGCGTGGCCCAGGATCCACGCCGCGGCAGTTTCAAGGTCGTACCGTTCTTCATACCCGGTCATCCCGTGTCCGCCTCCCTTCGGCAGTTTTTGTTTTCGTCGTTTCTGTCAGTATACATTTTTCGCAAAATACAGTCAATAGCCGGAGGTTCAGGCGGACCGGCCTTTTGCAGGACCCCGTCGGCGGCGAAAAAGCGCGCGGCCGGGGTTCCCGTCCGCGCGCTGCATATTGCTTTTGCCTCAAGCCGCGCTCCGCGGCTTCTTAGCAGAAAGCCTCTTCGCGGCCGTGGTAATACAGCGCGTTCACGATCCAGCCGAGGACGCCGACGATCACCAGCACGAAGGAGAAGGAGCCGATGAAGGTGACGTTGAAGCTGCGTCCGGCGATGGAGGAGGAGATCCAGCTGGTCAGGAGGGGCATGACCGCCAGCATGATATGGGCGCCGTTCAGCGCTTTGGGCCCTTCCGTCTCCAGGCGGGACAGCTTTCCGCGGGCTGAGAGAAGCATCGCGATCTGCACGATGTACAGGATGCCGGTGACGATGTCGAACATGCGGAGCCCGGGATGCGTTGAGTAGACGTAACGGCCGTAGGCGTTTCCGCTGAACCACAGGAATGCTTCTCCGGCGCACATCAGAGCGCTGACCCAGATGCCGAAATAAGTCAGGAAACAGTGCCATTTCATGGGGGGCCTGAGGGCCTTAGCGTTCTGTGTGGTATACATTGTGATTTCCTCCCGGTGTTTTTTGTTGGGCGGCGGGCGCTTTTCCCGTTCGCAGGAACATCTTAGCACGGGGCCTCAAAGCGATTTGCGGCCTGTTTCCGGATGCGGGGGATACGCGGGATCCGGTTGTCATGGAAGGCTGAATATGTTATTATTTTCCCGACAGTATACAAATCACTGGGTGTGATCCCGTAAGGCGCAGCGTTCAGGAAACGCGGAGAACGCCCCGGCCTAAAAAAGGAGATGATTCCATGGCGATCGATCCGGAACTCCTGCTCCATCCGTCCGACAAAGCGGCCCTTAAGGCGCTGAAGGCGATCCCCGGTTTTTCCCAGCTGGTCAGGGGATATATGGGGATCATCAACGAGCGGCAGATGCGCATCATCAACATGTCTTCCAACCTTCGCCTGAGCGAGGAGCAGATGCCGGAGGTGTACCGGCTGCTGTACCCGATCTGTGAAAAACTGGGCATCAAGGTGCCTGAACTTTACCTGGAAATGAACGTGGTCCCCAACGCCTATACCTACGGCGATACAGATCCCTTCATCGTGATCACATCCGGGCTGCTGGACAACCTGCCCAGGGACCTGATCTCAGCGGTACTGGCCCACGAATGCGGGCACATCGCCTGCCACCACACCCTTTACAGGACCATCGGCATGATGATCATGCGGGGATTCAGCCAGTTTGTGACGGGCCTGGCGAGCCTTCTGACCGTTCCCCTCCAGGTGGCTTTCGCCTACTGGATGCGCTGCAGCGAATTCTCCGCCGACCGGGCCGCCGTCCTGTGCGAGGGCGGGCCGGACCCCATGGTCAGGGTGTGTTTCGCTTTCGCGGGCTGCGGGAAGGACTATCTGCCTGCGGCCAACCTGGACGCTTTCCTTTCCCAGGCCGCGGAATACAAACAGATGGTTGCGGATAATAAATGGAACAAGGCGATGGAGTACATCCTCCTCAGCGGGAAAGACCATCCCCTGACCGCCGTCCGGGCCCTGGAATGCCGGGAATGGGCTGCTTCCGAGCAGTTTTTAAAAATACAGTCCCTGATGCAGTACCGCCTGACGGATCCCGCCAGGTGCGATATCCCCGCACCCCTGTCCTCCGGGGAATGCGCACGCAAAAAACGCGAAGATGTGGAAAAGCTGTTTACGGAGGCCGGGTTTACGGCGCTGGAATTTGTGCCGCCCTACGTTGGGCCGAACGCGCGGATCCTGTCTGCCCTGGCGGATGGGGAGAGGTCCTTCAAAAAAGGCGACTGGATCACCCGTGACACCCGGATCATATTTGAGTGCAGGGAGGAAGCGCCTTCCGGGAAGCCCGCGGAGAGCGTTATCGGGGGCATCACGTCGGATGCAGTCAGCGCGGTCAACGGCCTGATCGGCAGCCTGTTCCGGGGCAGGCAGACCGCTTCTGCGCCGGAAGGGATCCATGACGTCCCGGCGGCCCTGGACTTGGGGGAAGCAGCGGCGAAGGTCGCCTGCCGCGCCGTCCCCGACGGCGGGGCCATTCCCTTTGACGATCCCCGGAAGATGGCCGATTCCATCCGCAAAGGCCTGGACGGCGCCTCCGGGATCGTCGAGGTGGCAAAGGGCGTAACAGCCGGCGGACGCCCGTATATCTATTCCATCGTCAAGCACAGGATCTATGCTTCCGGCGGAAACGGGATCCGGCGGGGCACTGAGTACTTCCTGGAGCTCAGCGTCAAAAACGGCGGTGCGGCGCAGACTGTCAGCGGGGTCTTCCGGGAGGAGGAGATGGGACGGAGGGAGTCCGAGATCCTGAAGGCGTGGCGGGATATGCCGCACGGAGACGACGGGGGCGTGTGGGCAAGCGATCCCTATGATCCTTTCTGGAAACGGGGTTACCTGATGACCCGGGCGGAACACGCCGAATATGACGCGATGTATCCGGATCACCCGCTGTCGGCGGCGCGCGGCCTGGTGAGGTATATCGCGGATCACAACTGATCACGGGCAAACAGCCCGTCCATCCGGCGGCGTGCCTCCGGGAGGACGGGCTGCTTTTTGTTTTTCACATCAGGTCAGGTGGCCTTCGAAGTGCCGTAGGCCTTCCGGGCAGCCTCCAGGTCTTCCTTGGAGACCTTCGTTTCCTTCATTGCCCGCTTCATGTCGCCTTCGGACATGTCGCTGAAGCTGTGGGGATCGGAGGAGGCGGCGGCCAGCTTTACCAGGGTCTTCAGGAAGACCAGGCCCGCCAGGTAGACGGTCAGGAACGCCACGACGGCAGAGGCCAGGATGGAACCGCCGGGGACCAGCATGCCCGCGATCAGGGCGGCGAGGGCGCCGCCCAGGTTCGCAGCGATGTTGGCCAGCGCGGCACGGGCCAGGAGCTTCAGGGCCTTATCCTTCATATTGATGCCCAGCTTCCTGCAGATGGCGCCGTACATCACCCACACCGTGCCGAAACAGGAGACGATGGTGGCGGGGATGGCCAGGCCGGGGATGGCGCCGCCGATGGCGTCCGCGCTGGCGGCTGTCAGGGCAGCGGTCATGATGACCTTGTTGGCGTCGTCGGCGTTGCTGTAAAAAGACTTCAGGGCTTCGGTAACCATTACCATGGGAGCGGTGATCATTGCAATCCCTCCTTGTATGGATCGAAAATGATTTTGTCCAAGTTGATCTTTGTTTCCGGGGTTCTGGGTATCTCCCATGCCTTCCCGGTTCGATGTGATATTATCATGCCGGTGTCCGGTCCGCTGCGGACCGTTTCCGGGGCCGGATCTATTCTGTCACACGGGCTTCAGCGGGCCTTCGCGGCGCCGTAGGCCTTCCGGGCGGCATCCAGATCCTCCCTGGATATCTTCGTCTCCTTCATCGCCCGCTTCATGTCGCTTTCGGACATGTCGCTGAAGCTGTGGGGATCGGAGGAAGCCGCGGCCATCTTTGCCAGGGTCTTCAGGAAGACCAGGCCCGCCAGGTAGACGGTCAGGAAGGACACAACGGCCGACGCCAGGATGGAGCCGCCGGGGACCAGCATGCCCGCGATCAGGGCGGCGATGGCGCCGCCGAGGTTGGCCGCGATGTTGGCCAGCGCAGCCCGGGCCAGGAGCTTGAACACCTTGTCCTTCATGGTGATGCCCAGTTTCCTGCAGATGGCGCCGTACATCACCCACACCGTGCCGAAGCAGGAGATGATGGTGGCGGGGATCGCCAGGCCGGGGATGGCGCCGCCGATCGCGTCCGCCCCGGCGGCCGTCAGTGCGGCCGTCATAATGATCTTGTTGGCTTCGTCCGCGTTCTCATAAAAAACCTGCAGGGCATCGGCAATCATATCCAATGAAATGTTGATCATTATGCTCCCCTCCTTGGATCGATCGAAATTAATTCGCTGCTGTCATTTTTTGCTTCGGTGTCCCGGGCGTCCCGGTCCCCTTTGCGATGTCATCTTATCATGGCCCTATCCGGTTTCCTGCGGACCGTTTCCGGGATATCAGGCGGCGCCGCTGTCCTGATCCGGGCGGGACAGCCTTTTCCGGTCGTACCGCTTTTTGCTTTCCGCCTTCCGGGTCACCGGGGAGAAGGACCAGGAGACGCGCCGTTCCCTGTCCAGCGCCCTGCGGGCCTTTTTGCTCATCTTTTCCCTGGGGACGAACCGATCCATAAAGCGCACATCCTTTCCGTTTTCTTTCCCGGGCCGCCGGGAAACGCTTTGTCTGGCACTGACCGCGGCGGCGGGCCGCCATGCCGCGTTCCCGGTGCTGCGGGCCCTTAGGGAACGGCATGATCATAGCACGGCCGCCGCCGGGTCCCTGCTGACGGTTTCCGGTTTCGTTCCCGGCTGTCCGTCCTCGCGGATTGATGAACGGACGGGGATGGTGTATACTGGTCCCGGAGCTTTGCGTTTTTTCAACGACCGGTTTTCAGGCAGGGACATGAAATGATCGACGCCGCGGAATACAGGAAAATCATATCGGAACTGCTGGACGAGCTGCCCGAGGCTTTCTTCCGGGACCTGACCGGGGGAGTGATCATATCGGACGCCGCACCGGTCCCGGACTATGCCTGGGACGGGGACCTTTTTGTCATGGGACAATACCGCGTTTCCTGCGGCGTCAGGCAGATCGTCATGTACAGGGGTTCTTTTCGCCGGGCGCATCCCGGTGCGGACGCGCAGGAAGCCCGGGAGATCCTGCGGGGGATCCTTCGCCACGAGTTCCGGCACCATATGGAATCCCTGGGGGGCGTCTTCGGCCCCGAATCCCTGGCGGCGGAGGACGAAAGGGAAAAACGGGCCTACCTGGCGGGACATACGGGAAACCCGGGGGAGGCGGACATATGACATCCGGAATACCCTTCGGCGTTTCGTTCGCGGGGGAATAATCGCTCTGCCGTTTGCCGTGCCGGGGAGGAACTGCTTCCCGGCGATCGGATGCCGCGGAAGCAAAAAAAGGACCGCTCCCCCTGAACGCCGCCGGTTTTGCTTCTCCGGCGTCCGTTTCGGGGGAGCGGTCCACTGTGCTGAGAATGGGGTCATTTTCCGCATGCTTTCTTCCGTTTTCCGGCGCTGACGGCGACAGTCATCACCGTCAGCCCCACGGCCACACAGCCCAGCCACATAAGAAGGGGCGCTTCGTCGCCCGTCCTCGGCACCCGGTAATTGACGATCGTGCCGCCGTCGCAGCAGCGGTCCGTGATGTGCGCGTACGGCCCCACGTTTTCATACCGGGTCTTATACCCTTCAACGGGCTTCTCGATCACGTAGCAGGCTTCCGGTTCGGAGAACCAGGCGTTATACAGCCATTCGTTCCTGTTGACCACCCGTTTGTCAAACCCGTGATGGTACACAGAAGCATCGACTTTATAAAGCGTAAAGTCGATGCTGGGCCATTTTCCTCTCTCCTTCAGGCGGGGATCGTCTTCGGCACAACAAATTGTTCTGATATCCGCCTTCCACATATCATATCTTGTATGTTACAACCGCAGTTCTGTTTTGTAAAGCGGATTTGCCGGCAGTCAGGGAATAACGAAAAAGCGTTTCCGGGCGGCGGAAACGCTTTTTTGGCCTTGTGTGCCGGGCATGGCACAGTTCTTGCGGGTGAAAGTCCCGCCACGGGTAGTTACCGCCAAGTGTAGCGAACCGCAAGCTGCTGACAGCAATGTCAGGAGGGGAGGAAGCGGAGTAGCAAAGCCGAGGAGCCTACGAACAGAAACCGGATACAAGGCTAAACGGTGGGCAAGGGTGCAAGCCAATCCGAAGCCCAAAGGGTAAACGTAAAACCGAAGCAGTAAATCC
>JAFWWK010000171.1 GCA_017523615.1 Clostridia bacterium | reverse complement strand
TGCAGTCGATGATGGCAAAGCCGGCCTGGGACGGATGGTTCCACGCCCGGATAAAGCCCGCTGGATTGAACCTGCCCATGAGCAGGGAGGCAGCGTGCAGGGTGTCGGCCTTTGCCTGGAGGGAGCCGGTGATCTTCGCGTCGGCTCCGCAGGAAAGCAGATACATGAAGCCTACGTCATGGTTGAGGTTGGTAAAGGTTCGGAATTCGTCGGTCAGCAGCTTTTCGGTCCTGAGGGCTTCGGCAAGGAAGCGTTCGTCCCCCCCTGCGGTGCGGAACTGCCACATCAGGGCAGGATAAAAACCGCCCGTCCACCAGGAGTTCCCGTCAAAGGGGGAGGCGATCCACTGCCCCTGCTCGCTTTTATAGGGGATCATATTTTTTTCTGCCGCTTCTTGAATGCCGGAGGAATACTTGGCCATGATCTTTTGCATGGCTTCCTGATAACGGTTCAGCAATGTCTTATGCCTCCTTAAGAATGGGGATCCGTCAGAAAACGGATGGTGAACAGGGCGTCTGCGGTCCGTGAGGCAGGCCCGGTCAGGAGGATACGGAAGAGGGAGCCGGGGAAATTGGCCGCCATTCTGGGATCGATGACGGGGATCTCTTCGCAGGCGCAGGAGAAGCCCTCCGGGAAGGAGATGCGCACCGGGCCTGATTCGACGGCGCTGCCATTGACGTAGGGCCTGGAACGGAGCATGAATATCCAGGTGTTTTCGCCTTCTTTTGCCGTTTCGATCCGGTCTCGCAGGATAAGGGCGTCCTCCGTGAGACGCAGTTCCCTGCGGACGGACAGGATGTCCCCGCATCCGTAAGCCGAAGCCAGGTCAAGGGCGAGGCCGTCAGAGAGGCAGCGTACATCCTCCGCACGGCGGCTCCTGCCGGGCAGTTGCTCCTTTCCCAGCGGAAGGGGAAGATTGTGCCACGCGGAGCGGACGTTCCAGAGGGAATAGCGTTCGTCGGAGAATGTTTTTGCGGTATAGGTCATGTTCCCGGCGTCCAGGATCACGGGCTCGGAATCGGCATAGAGCATGAAGGATCCCACATCGTTGTGGTTGTGGCTTTCACCGTTGTTCCCGCCTTTGCAGCACAGGGCCAGCCTTCCCCTGCGGACCAGGCGGACCTGCAGGTCTTTAAGCCACACGTCGCCGGGCCGGGAAGGAACACCTTCCGGATCCGGCATGAACAGGAAGGAAAGGAGCCTTGTCAGGTGGGGCACGTCTTTCATTTGGTCCGCGGCGGTACCGCGGTGCCGGTGCCCGAGTGCGGTGAGCTCCCCGTCGCCGAGCCTGAGCCCTGCGTACTGCAGGCGCTCGCCCGACAGGAAGGGACGGGCGTCGCAGTCGGCAAAATTGGCGAACCAGCCATGGCCGATCTCCATTTTGAGGGGGAAGGAGGCGATGGCGCGGAGCTTTTCCGTCCGCCAAAGCTCCTCCGTGTTCCCGGCGGTCTTTTCCAGCACCTCGACGCAGTCCAGCAGCGCGCCGCCGGCCATGTTCCAGTAGCCCGCGCCTTCGTCGCAGCCGCCGTCCTCGGGAACGGTATCCAGCCAGCGGTCGACCATCAGGAGGGCCCGTTCCATCAGGGAGGGGAGAGAAATATCCTCCGGCAGGCGCGTCAGGCAGGATGTGACCAGCACGTTGGAAACGATCCAGGGGGTCCAGTTGCAAAGATCCTTACGCCTGAAGCCCATCCACCAGAAATCGTCGTTTTCCATAAAGGGCCTGAGGACACGCATGCACAACTCTCTCCGGACGCGGGCGAGGACCTGCGGCGCGGCTGCTTCCAGGCGCTTTTGCAGAAGGCCGGATACGATGGAGAGGATCATGCCGGTCTGGGCGCTGAAGAGGTCGATATAAGGACTGTCCGGGTCGGGGAGGGGATATTCGGCGGGGGAAGGAGCGCCGGGGATCGGATTGACGTTGTGGGCGGAAATGACCCATGTCGTTTCCTCCGAAATGCACCAGAGCCCGTCGATCACGTCGTCCAGGGGGGCATTTTCGTCCGCGCAGCACCTGAGCGCGGCCCAGCACAGCTTCCGGCGTCTGAAAAAATAGGGATCCTCGTCCGCTTTCCGGCTGCCCGTGCGCGTGAAGGCAAGGAAATCCGTGGCAAGGCGCATCGGATAGGGAAGGGCGGAGACCTTTTCCGCTTCCTCCTCGATTTCCCGCTTGACTGCCCCGGGAAGAGCGCGCCAGGAGGCGCTGCCCGCGGGAGGGTACAGGGTGAAGGGACCGGGAGAAGCGATCAGGGAGGAAAGGGGATGCCGGGAAAGAAATTCCTGAAACATGTCTGCCTCCGGTCAGCTTTGAAAAGAGGACTGCTTCAGCCCTTCAGGCCGCTGGTGGCGATGCCTTCGATGAAGTAGCGCTGCAGGGCCAGGAACACGACGGATACCGGGATCAGGGAGACCATGGACGCGGCCATGATCAGGTGATAATCGCTGGAGTTCTCCTGGATGAAGCGGCGAAGGCCCACCTGCACGGTTTTGACGCTCTCGGTGGTCAGGTAGATCATGGGGCCCATGTAGTCGTTCCAGGTTCCGATAAAGGTGAAGATGACCAGGGTGGCGATGGCGGGCCTGGACAGGGGCAGCATGATGCGGGCCCAGATGCCGTATTCATTCAGCCCGTCGATCCGAGCGGCCTCGCACAGCTCCGTGGGGATGCCCCGGTAGAACTGGCGCATCAGGAAGACGCCAAAGGCGCTGAAGGCCTGCAGCACCACCATGGCCCAGAGGGTATCGTA
>JAFWWK010000170.1 GCA_017523615.1 Clostridia bacterium | reverse complement strand
TCCGAAAAGCTATACCGGCATCGACATCATGCCGGAGCAGCTGGAAAAGGCGGAGGCGCATAAACTGCCGGATGCGCGGTTCGTCCGGGGAGACGCGGCCGATCTGAGCCGGTTTGGGGATGAGAGTTTCGACATGATCGTGGACTTTATGATCCTGCACCACGTGGAGGGCTGGAGACGCTTCCTGGATGAAGCCTTCCGGGTCCTCAGGCCCGGCGGTGAAATGTATATCAACGACCTGACGAGGAAAGGGGTCCATTTGACGGACTTCTTCTTCCAATGGGATCACGTGGAGGAGCCGCTGTGCACGATGAAGGAGTTTGAGCAGCAGGCCCTAAAGAGCGGCTTCACAACTGTCAAAAGGTGCAATTACGCGGGACTCGATTTCTGCTTTATGTTTCAAAAAACGAAGGGGTAAGTATGTTTAGGACAATTGCCTTTGAAATACTGATCCTGTGGGCCTGCTATGCGGCCTACATGGCTGTTCTTGTGCACAAGCGCGGCCCCATCGGCGGCATCTTCTTCTATCCCCGGGTGATGATCGACCGTGTGAAAGCGCTGGGGCTGATCACGGAAGAGGAATTGCGGAACAGAAAGAGGTTCGCTTTCATGCTTCTTATCGCATGGATGCTGGCGATCCCCGGCATCATGATCCTGTGTGTGAACAGAGCAAGGAGCCTTTGGGACTGCTGCTGGCAGTTTTACGCGCTGTTCCTCGGCGCGGAATTTTTCGACTGGCTGTTCATCGACACCATATGGGTGGCCCTGTCGGACTGGTGGCTGATCCCTGGTACCGAAGATCTCAATGACACCTGGCACAGCGTCCATGCGAAGCAATGGAAGCTGCTGCAGCTGATCCCCTTCTCGGTGCCGCTGGCGGCGGCGGTGGGCGGATTGTACTGGCTGATCGGAAAAACGATGTAAGCGTATACCGGGTCGGGAAAAGTGAATGGCTGAGGCATGATCACAACGACGGCCGCCGTTGCCAGGCGCCCTTGAGAAGAAAGATCCGTCGGAATGAAAAAATCCTATGCGTATGTCCCGGAGCGTCAATGGACCTTCGGCGTGTCCCGGTGCGCGGCGGAGCCATGATGGGTCTTCAGGGGCTCCGCCGAGGCGATGGCGAGCGGTCCGATTATTGCATCGAAAAAACAGAAGGTCGGAATCGCAGCGCCTGGAAGAACAGCTTCCGCTTTACTGTTCCATTGGTTTTGCGGCAAAGTGGGATCGTTCCGATGCTCCGCTTTCTGTTTCTGTGCGCTCACCTGTCTGATCCGCGTGCAAACACAATATCCATTGAAGGTTCGATCCCCAGCTTTCTTGCCCGGGAAAGGACGGTTTCGATCACCCACGGCTCGATCTTTTCAGGATACAGCGCACAAGTATTCGCCATGGCCTGCAGCGTTTTAAAAAGGTCCGCGCCGCGCATGCGCTCGAGGGCGTCCAGGTCGTCTTTTGTGATGCTTCTCACCGTCGGACAGTCACCGTCGGCTTGAACGTGATCTGTCATCCGGAACGCATGCAGGGAAGGCACGGGATTGAAACCAGGTGCCTGACCCGGTCCGGTGAGACGGCAAACATCGGAAAACCCCGTGCCATGTCCAAAGTCCGACACGGGCAGATTATACATAGGAATTGCCTGGGCTGCGACAGTTCCGTCGCTCAGACACAACGGCAGCCCTTCTTTGTTCTCGTGGATGTATTGCACGGTGCGCTTTTTCATGAGCCGTTTCAAAGAAAGCGGGAAATCGGCACGGTCCGCCGTCAGTGTGCTGTAATAGAACGAATGACGAAGGGTCAGGCTTTCCCGTTCCAGAACGCCTGCGTCCTGTCCATCCATCAGCTTCAGGGGAATGATCAGGATCGTTGGGATCTTGTGCCCCATCGCCCAGGCTGCTGTCGCTTTATGATGTCCATCGAGGATCACAGAAGTTGCATGACGCAGATAATAGGCGATCGTCCTGGGATAATGCTTTTCATCCGATGAAAACGACCGCATGTACATATTCACCTGGCCGGGATGTATGGTTTCAGCCGTCTGAGACGGCAGCAGGTAATTGGGACAGTCGATCGGCGTATGAGAATAGCCATAGCGGAATTCATAGACACCGTTATCCGATTCCCAAAAGCTCTTCCCGCACTCTGACGGCAGCATTTCCCAGTCCGCGATCAGATAATAACCGCTGCTGAAAAGCCCGATGAGCGGTGAAAGCCGGTTCACTGCCTCTTCCAGCCCTTGAAACGGCGCATTGAGCATGTCCTGTACGGCATCAACTTGCGCGGCGACAATGTTTCCCTGATTCTGGCAGCGAAGAAGCTCCGCTGTACAGCTGGGACACCCCAGATTCATTGCGCCGATACCCTGACCATTGAGACAAAGAGCGACCTGGGGATCAAATTTTTTTGTGCATACGGCATGGAACCGCCCCATACCCCCGGTCAAACGGACGATCGCCGCATTATGGCAATCCCGCATCTCGGTGCGAATGGTGTTCAAAAAATGGACACGGGGGGAGTTTTGTTCGATCTTTGGACGTCCCCCGGGGCTTGCGGCGCAGGGAAGTCCCATGCCGAGGCACTGCCGTTCCGCTGCGCTTCCGGATGGCACAATGACACACTGCAGGGAGGTGCATCTTGCAAAAGCATCCATGCCTACGATCCGTACGCTCCTGGGCAGCGTGACGGTCTTGAGCGAACTGCAGCCGTTGAAGGCGAACGCGCCGATTTCAACTGTTCCCTCTGCAATGTTTACGGTTCGCAGGCTGCCGCAATCTTGAAATGCGCACATGGGAATTGACCGGAGCCTGGGCGGGAGCGTCACTGTCTCCAAACTGCTGCAGCCCGCAAAAGCCGCGCTTCCCATTTCCGTCATTTGCGCAGGCAGCTCGATCGCCTTAAGAGATGTACACGCTTTGAAAGCGCCGGAACCGATCTTTCTGACCGATCGGGGAAAGGACAGGCCCTTGAGCGACGTACATTGGAAAAAGGCAAAGTCGCCGATCTCAGCCAGCCGATCGCTGAAGCGGACCTTTTCAAGGCCGTGAAGCATCGCATGATCCCAACTTTCGATCACGGTCCCGCTTGCTTCAAGATCAAGCTCCCTGACCACGCTTTTCGATTCCGCGGGGCTGTTTTCCGGTTCTGAGGTCCTTTGGTCCGTCATTCGATCATCCCCCTGTTTGTCTTTGCATTGAAACCCTGCCGATGCGGCATGTTGAATGTGCTTTCCCGGCAGATCCCGATCTGAGATCCACGAAATCATAAGCGTTTGCCGCTGATTACCTTGAAAGTGGGAAACACATCGCCCGGAAGGCTGTTTTCCTGATCCAGTCAGGTCCCAATCTGTCCATGAGCCGACCATGCCGTTGGTATGGTGTTCGGACTGCGTATGCTGGACGGTAAGGATACTCTTTATATAAATGATCCTCCGTAACAGGCCGTCATGGTTTGCGGCTTCCGGTTTTACTGATCATTTTTTCTCATGGATTTCTGTTCGGATATCCCGAAAGGACACGCGGCCAAACACAGCCCGCACGCGTTCTTTCGGCCCAGTTTTTTGATAAAGGCGCTCCTCATCCGATTGCATTTCTGATAATCAATGATTTCGGATCTGTCCTTTTCGATCGTCCACTGCCGGTTTTTCAACGCTTTGCAGGGACAGATGTCGATGCATTTTGTACATTCCTCCGGGCACCTGCCGGCTGTGATCGGCTGCCCATAGGCAAAAACCTCATCGATCAGAATGGCAGACAGCCTGACCCTGGGTCCATATCTTTCGGTTATGATAACATCGTTCTTTCCGAACCATCCGATCCCGGCGCGGGCCGCAGCCGTTTTAAAGGAAAACGGGGCCCGGAGTTCTGTTTCATTCTCCTGCGCGACCGGAGGGATCCAGTATTTCACCTGATGCTTTTGCAGGATCTGTTCGATCTCGGCTGCGGCTGTTTCGAGCCGGCCTTTTGCGGTCTGGATCCCCTGTTCGAATCTTTCTTCGGTATAGTCGTCGGGAGTCAGCTGTTCCCCGTAAGGAACAGCAAATACCAATGCCGAATGATAGGATTCTTTATATGAACAGTAGGATATATCGGTGAATCCATAGATGATATCCGAATACGCTGAAAACAATTTCCGGATCTCTTTTTCCAGCATTTTGGTATCCCTCCTGATAAATCGCAGCTGGCGAAGATAAGTCAAATTCAGAGGATCGCCGCAAACACTGATATCATTTAAAGCGGCCAATAAAGCTTGCCTGCAAAAAGCCGGGGCATGATCTTCTGTGGATCCGCTCCGGCACCGTACGAAGACCAAACGAAGCTCCCGCCATTGAGACAGACAGGGAGCTTCGTTTTTTATGATGCATCCTTAAGGAAAACCGAAACCGCGGTGATCAGCTGTCCATGATGAGGTCGTGGCTCCTGTTCGGGTTCGACAGACACACATGGAAATGCTTGTCGCACAGGTTCATCTTGTTGCAGTAGATCTTGTTCTTTTCCTGCCATTGATCGCCGTACCAGAAGATGGCGCAGCCCATTTCGCGCCCGTCCGGCGCCAACTCGCCGTCCCAGAACATACCGCCTACGACGGTGTCGAGTTTTTCGGGCGAGAGCTTTTCCAGCTCATCCGGGTTTGCGCGCTCCGCCTTGAGCGCTGCGGCGGCCTGGGTCAATTCGTCCTCCGTGATGTCGAAGGACAGCGAGCGTGCGACCTCCGCAGCCTCCTTCGGGGTCTTTTCCCGCAGCTGCTCCTGCAGCGCTTCGTCCGTGTCGAGCATCTTCAGAAATTCCATTGCCTGTTTCTTTGCCATATGGGTTTCTCCTTTCCCGCAGTCGTCCCGCGTGAGCGTGACGCAGTGTGTCGTTTTGATCCTGCGGCGGTGTCAAGCGCCGCTTTGCGATATGATAAGGAGCCTGTTC
Organism: Clostridia bacterium; assembly: GCA_017523615.1. GTDB lineage: Bacteria > Bacillota > Clostridia > Christensenellales > Aristaeellaceae > RUG756. The sequence continues at coordinate 4,514 of JAFWWK010000170.1, read as the reverse complement.
TGCGCCAGAGCGAGTACGCGCAGCAGCATGCTGCCGAAGATGGAAAGATCCTCCCGTTCGGCGTTCGTGCGGCTCTCCGCCTCCGTGAGAAGCGGCCGGTTCGCCTGCAGCCGTTCGAGAAAGGACAGCAGTACCGGTTCGGAATACGCTCCGAAGAGAAGGGTACAGGTCAGCAGCCGCAGCGTTCGGCCGTTGCCGTCGCAGAACGGATGGATCCTGCCGAACAGGAAGAACGCGCATACTGCCCTCGCTTCCGGCGAGGCTTCCGCGCGGATCCAGCGAAGCAGGCCGTCCGTTTCCCGCGGGATCTCTCCGGGGGATACCGTCTCCCAGCCACGGGGGACTTCACCGCCGGGCCGGCCGCCCGTGAACGGGATATGCTCCCCGCCGCGCCTGAAATGCGCGGGCAGGCCGCCGCAGATGTCCGGGTCCGCCCGGGTCGCGTTCGTCCACAGCGCGATTAGATCATCCGGAGTGCGCGGCAGAGCCGCGCCGCCGCGGAGATAAAGCAGCACGCGGGCCCTTTCCCGCAGGTCCCGTACGGAACGGCTGTCTCCGGGAATGGAAAGCACATCCCTGCAAAACGCCTCCGTATCGGTATGCACATCCCGGAAGGATATCCGGGACTTAGCATCTCCCGCGATCAGACGGCGCAGCAGGAGCTCTTGTTCCTCCCCGCGGGGGAGAACGGCGGAAAGTCGGTGTTCCCTCGCCCGCACCGCTTCCAGCGTCTTGAGCCACTGCGCCGTGGGGGTGAACACGCGGCCGTCCACCCCGGTGCCGATGGGCCTGCCCTCCGTGACCGCGCTCACAGGCAGTTGGGGAGCCTCTCCGCGGGCGCCGCTTTTTTTTCGGCGGCGGGGGGAAGCTTCTTCAGATACTCGGCGAACGCCGGAGCGGCGGCCTCGCGGATGTGCTCCTCCCAGCCGCCTCGGAAAAAAGTGCATGCGTCGGGATCGACGCCGTAATAGCCCCTTTCGGCGATGAGGGCACTGTTCCTGCAGCCGCCGCTGCAGCGGCCGACGTATTCGCAGGACCTGCACTCGCCGTTGCCGTTTCTTACGTCGCCGACCGTGGCATAGCTCAGCTTTACGTATTCCGATTCGGCGAGGATCTCCCTGAGAGGCTTAACGTACAGGCTGCTCAGCCTTCCCGCGATATCGCAGTCGCACATGCCCTGGCAGGGGGAAACGAGGCCGTCCGCGCCGATATAGAACGTATCTCCAAGAACACCGCAGGCCAATGCACGGCCCTCTTCGTCCGGCGTGCATTCCCGGTGATAGACGCTGAACCATTCCTCCTCACCGGGCGTGTAAGCGAACGCCCCGGAGAGCATCAGCGCAAGAGGCGCGCCGTCGGCAAAATACTGCGGGATGTAGGCGGCGAAAATGGCCAGCTCCTCTTCTCGCGTAAGCTTCAATTCCTCCGCCTCAGGCGTTTTCCATTCGCCCAGGTCCATGACCGCACCGCACTTTACGCTGCTCACGCCAAGGGAAGCCAGGAAATTGACGCTGTCGCGCAGGACGGCCGCGTTTTTTCTGTGCAGGCACATGGATACGGCGGTGCTGTACCCGCGTTCCTTTAGCAGCCGCAGCGCACGTACGGTGCGCTCCTCCGCGCCTGGAACGCCGCGCAGGTAATCGTGGCAGCCGATGCCGTCGAAGCTCAGCTGAAAGCCGGGGCGGACGCCGCGCGCTTCCAGCATGTCCAGGAACGGCTCGTCCACGAGCCAGCCGTTCGTGTAGATGTTTTCCAGAGCAATCCCGCGCTCGTTCAAAAGGCTCACGACCTCCGGAAGATCGTCCCGGATCAGAGGCTCGCCGCCCGTGATCTCCACGTTGAAAACGCCGCATTCTGCCAATTGCTCCACCGTTCGGACGAGCTGTTCATGAGTTGGGGAGCCATGCTTCGCGTGAGGCGCGGACATGAAGCAGTGCCGGCATTTCAGGTTGCACGCGCCGGTGACGGACCAATGGGCCACCCGGCGGTACCTTGCCGGATAGGTGCGGTATCTTTGGTCCTCCCGCAGGAAGTCCCACAGGCCGGCCCGACGGATGATGCCCTCCTGCTCGAGCTGCTTCAGGAACCGCGCTTCCCGGTCCGCCAGCTTCTCTGTTTCGATCTCCTGCACAGCGTCGCACCGCATCAGGAGCCGGTAGAGCGCTTCGTCAAGGAAAAGCGCGCTGCGTACTTTCGTATCGTAAATGCCGTATGGCGCGCCATACCATCCGCGAAACCGGTATCGCCTGTCGAGGAGGTATTTCATACTCCGATGCTCCTTCTGCCAGATCGTAGTGCTATTATAGCAAACCGGGCGCTTTTGTACAAGGGAAAGCTTCACCTGCCGGCTTGCCGTTCCCCGGCGGGGCAGGGATCAGCGGCGGCCCGGAGAACACATCGATCATCCGGACTCCTGTGAAAAGCCAGATTCGGTCGGGAACTCAGCGCTTGAAAGAACAGCTTTCGGTCATGTTCACGATCCGACATTGCACGCGCGGTAACAGATCACATGGTCTTCCTGCTGGTAATGTTTGTCCGGATCGCATTGGAAAGGATGTTGCAAGGCGGTCCCTCCAAACCATTGATATGGCAGGTCCTGTTTCGTCATTCCGCTGCAGATCTCTTTCACGCCGTCTCTCATACAGCGCAGCAATGAAATATCGTCTTTATCCTGAGCATGCCCATGTAAGATGATATCCGCCCGTTCCTGCAGGAACATCACCTTGTCCAGTTCGCTTAAGAATCGTTTCATTGTCAGGCAGCCGTCCAGCTGCATCCACAGATGATGGTTTATACTGTCACCGGTGAACAGGATCCTGTCTTCCCGAAGCAGAAGCAGGATCCCTCCGGGTGTATGGCCCGGAAGGCCGAATATTTCCAGCGTCCTGCCTCCCAGATCGATCGTGTCACCGGGAAGAATGTCCTTAAAAGGCGGGAATGTTTTTTTTCGTGCCTCCAGCATTTTCCTATACTCCCGGTCTTCGATAAACATCCGGGCCAATTCCCGATCGGCCGGGTGAAGGTACGCTTCCTGAAAAAACATGTTGCCGAAAATATGGTCCGGATGTCCATGCGTATTCACCACTGTCAGCGGTTTGCGCGTGAGCTCTCTGACTGCCTGATAAAGATCATTATACCCGTTCATGGTATCGATCACACACGCCCGTTCATTTCCGACCACCAGATACCCTGTTGCTTCATGGGCTTCATCCATCAGGAAAATGCCGGGCATTACTTCTTTGATGAATAGTTTCTTTTCTTCCATGTTTATCAACGCTCCTTCACTTTTGATGAGTTGAGATCTTCTGTCCTGGACCGCATTCTTCAATCATGAAAAGCGGCATTTGACCAAACCGTCATCAGTTTATCTTTTGCCCAGAAATACTGGCTTTCGGTTTCATATTCCCTGTAATAGACCTCGATCATCATCGTCAGATAAAGGATAATATCGTACCAGCGGATCCGCGTCATCTCGTCATCGTTAAAGGAGATCCGGCCAAAGCCCGTTAAAAAGCTTTTATTCAGGCTGTGATACCTGAACCGGTCGTCCATGAAGGCTTCTCCCCACATGGCTCTTTCCCAATCAATGATACCGGAAACGTGCCCGTTATCGATAAACACATTTCCTTCCCACATGTCCCAATGGACCAGGGTGGCAGGCATGACCCCTTCAAAGGCGGTTTTGTCTTTTTCCAGCCGGTCGAGAAAGTCTTCTGTCCGATATACTATGTCTACATTCTTTTGCTTCGCGTCATGAATAAGATTCGTAAGCATGGCTTTGGTGAAATCAAACAGTGAATTGTATCTTTGACGATCGCCGAGGAATCCGAATTCACCGTTGGTGATCCCTGTTAACTGTCTGGAAATCTCTCCGATCTCTTCATTGATCCGTGACACGGTACCCTCAGGCAGCTGTTCCTTTACAGCGTGAAAGTTTTTGCCCGGCATTTTCTCCATAAAGAAATATTCACCGTCACATATCTGCCTGGTGGCATCATGGTACTGAACGTCAGCCACCCTGACCGCGCAATGCCCGCGAACCAGTTTCATTGCCTGCACTTCCGCGCTCATCAGGTTGATTTCATTGGACGTGCTCCCATTCCTGTTTGCGGCTGCTATCTTTAATATACTTTCACTTCCATCATCAAAAGAGATATCATATGTGACATTGCAAAATCCATCGGTCAACTCCCGGATATCCGAGACCTTCTTCTGCGGGAACGCGGCCTTCGCCATTCTGAGAATGGTGTCGTTCGGCTGCCTGTTTTTGGTCACTGTCATACCGGTATCCTCTTTTTCGGTTTTGTTCCGTGTACCGTGCCGTTTCGATATGTGGATCACCGGGATATTTTATCATGAACCGGAAAAAACGTCTAAGGCAACACCGTACAATTCACCAAAGCAGATGAATTTTCTCATTTCAGCACAAATTCCGACTATCTGAACCCATCTGTCTGCCGTGTGTAGAACTTGAATCAGGCCGTAACCGAAGGCCGGTCGGCCAGAATCAAGTT
>JAFWWK010000019.1 GCA_017523615.1 Clostridia bacterium | reverse complement strand
ATGCCGATGCCCAGGATCGCCAGGACAATGCCGAGAACGGGATGACCGACCTTGTTTTTGTTTTCGTAAGTGCTCATATCTTAGATCCTCCGATTGTTTTTTTTATTCATTGGGAAGCGCGCTGGCGTTTCCATGGTTTGATACGCGCGCCCCGGAGGGATGGCAGGAGGATATCAGAAATTTTTTACGTCAATTTTTGCGTTTTTTTACCCAAAAACAAGGGACGGTTCTATGTGCTGAGCGTCAGTCCGGGGCATTTGGGGCCTGCGCGGCCCCAAACCCCGCGGCAGAGGTTATCACCCCTGTACCCTGGGTCCGGCGAACGGCGTGCTGCCGACATACGGCAGTGTCCGCCTGTCTGGGCCGCGGGGGACGGGACCGGGGAAAAATTCCAATGGCGGCGCAAAAAAACGGCGCAAAAAAACGGCGCAAAAAAATTATGTGTCCTCGTCCTTCGGCGGGACGAGGGCGGCGATCAAATCCGGGTCCGCGTCCTGCGAGGGCAGGAAGCGGTCGGAGGCCATGTAGGCGTAGATGGCCCTGAGGAGCGCCCGGGCTTCGGGAAAGGGGAGCCGGTGCAGTCCCATGGAGGACACCATAAGCTTTCCGCCGCCGCAGCGGCACTCGAAGAGCATGGCCATCGGGCGCATGGTGGCATAGCTGTCCAATTGGGTCACGATGGCGCTGATTTCCCGCGGGACGATCAACGCCCTTTGTGAGGCCATGGGCCACCACTGCCAATCGGTGTGTCCTTCCGTGGGGAAGGCGTCGAACAGAGGATGGTCTTCCCGGATCATCAGCCCCATGCCGCCCTCCTGGGAGGTGAAGGTGCCCACGGACCAGAAGTCGGTGGAGAACTGCCCCTGGATGGAGCGCGGCAGGGCCTCTTTGGCGCTGTCCGGGCACAGGAACACCCGTCCGCCGGCCGCCAGGGCCGCCCGGGCCTTTTCGCCGAAGGAGCGGCATTCGGTGATCCCCGCCGGGCAGGCCGGTTCCGTGTCCGGATAGACCCAGACGGGATAAGTATGAGTCTCCCCGCCGAAGGAGACCTCCAGCGTCAGTTTTTCCGGCCTGTCCGTCCGGAGGAGAATGTCCACGGTCCCCACCCGGGTGACCCGTCCCCGGGGGGCCGTCGTCCTTTCGCCTTCGCCGCCGGACGCGCCAAGGCGCCAGGAGAGCCTGCCGTTCAGGTCTTCCTTCCCGTAATTGACCATGCGCACCTCGGCGCGCAGGCGTTCGCCGGAGGCATAGGTGAATTTTTCAAGGAGCGCCAGGGGCAGGGCGTCCCGGAAAAAGGCCGAGAACCTTTCCGGGGCGGCGAAGGGATAGGGCTTGGGCAAAAGATGGCTGTTCAGCATCCCGACCAGGGCGGTCCCCTGGCCCGGAAAATCCTGCAGGCCCAGCAGGGAAATGCCGCTCAGGTCCTCCGTGAGGAAGGCGGCCTCGGCCTCCGCCCGGTAGCACAAAAGGGACAGTTCGCCCGACGCTTCCACACGCTTGTCCCAGTCCACGTCCATCCCAGCCTCCCGGGCCAGATCCCGGATGCGGGTCAGGTTGTCGGGCCGGGTCACGCCGCGGAACAGGCCGATCTCGTCCAGCGCCGGCAGCACCTCGTACTGCCCCACCTCAAAGGAGATCACGGGCCCAAAGTAGCCCTTTTCCCGAAAGCCCTCCACGGTGGCGCCCCAGTGGGTGCGTGCGCTGGGGTATTCGCGGTTGAGGGGTCCGCCCATGCCGGCGTGGGTGTACCTGAGTCCCCGGGGAGTGGTATAAAAATCGCTGTCCGCGTCGGGCCCGAGGCGCCCGTAATGCGGATTGCCGGCGATGGCGTACAGCCGGGTGGGATCCAGGGAACGGGCGAAGGAAAGCATTTCCGCCATGCGCTTATGGCCCAGGTCGCCTGCGTGCAGTTCGTTGCCCAGGGTCAGCGCCGTGAAGGAGGGGTGGCAGGCGAGGCGGCGCAGGACCGCTTCCAATTCCAGGCGGTAATACGCAAAGCTTTCGTCGCTTTCAAAGGCGTTTACCGGGTTCCAGCAGCCCAGCTCCGGCTGCATCAGGACGCCCATCTCATCCGCCGCTTCGAAGGCCGCGTCCGGGGGCTCGTGGCTGTGGAAGCGCACGCAGTTGATCCCGTAGGAGCAAAGGGTAAACAGGATCCTTTTCCATGACACCTTGTCCATGGGCGGGTGCCCGGTCTCGGGGAACACCGCGCAGTTGGCTTCGCTGCGGATAAAGATGCGCCTGCCGTTCAGGCTGATGTGCCCTTCCTCGGCGCGGATGCCGCGGATGCCGAAACGCGCTTCCCTTTCTTCCAGGCCGTCGCCGGAAAGCGTGACAGTGTGGAGGACGCCGCGCCCGATATCCCATTTTTCGGCGTCCGGGCGGATCTTAAGATCCCGGAAGCAGACCTCCTCTTCGCCATGGACCGAGAAATGCGCTTCGGCGACTTCCTCAAACGCGTCCGAAACGCAGCGCAGCGCGCCGGTCCATCCCTTCCGGGAGGAAAGCGCGGCGTATACGTCCGCCCGGTCCCCTTTGGGCAGCACCCGGACGGAGGAGATGAAGCAGTCCTTTTCGTACCGAAGCCCGAAGCGGCCGATGATCCCGTTCCAGTTGGTCTGGGTCTCGTCGGTGGCCGCGGAGGAAAAGACGATGTCGTCGTGGGGCAGGCCGGGATAGCTGTTGTCCGATACGACGCGGAACTCGTCGTCGCCGGTAATGAGATCCGTCACCTCAAAGACCCACGGGGTGGCAAGGGACCATAATTCAAATGGAAGCACCTCCCGCCCGTTGACCCACAGCCGCAGGCACCGGGCCCGCTCGGCTTCCAGGAACACCCGTTCCCCGTCGGGGACGCGTGCCCTGACCCGTCGGGTGAACACCGCCGGGCCCTCATAAGTCACCTTCCGGGTGAACCGGGTCGCTATGACGCCGCTTTCCGCCAGGCTTTCGTTGACGTGCTCGTCGGGATGCCATTTGGCCGCCCGCGTTTCGGGATGGCCGACGCCGTTTTCGTCCAGGGTACCGGGAAGGGTCACGTCCTTTTCCTGTCCGGGGATCGCGCAGCGCCAAAGACCGCCAAGATCCAGAAACATACCCATCGCTCCAATCTGTTTATATTATCAGTCCGGCGTACCGTCCGCCGGGCGCCATAAGTCCAGCAGTTTTTCCGACGCGGCCAGATACCTGTCCGCGGAGGACGCTTTTTTGATCTCCTTGTACTTTTTTTTGCCCTCCGGCATGCCCTCCGACAGGAGGAGGAACAGCTTTTTCATCCGTCCCAGGGCCACGGGCAGGCCGAAGCGCTCCAGGTAGTCCCCGAAGAGCCGGCCGAAGAAGGCCTTCATCTCCTCCCGGTCCGCGGCCCTCCCGCCCGAAAGGCGCCGGGCGAGGGACGGGTCCCGGATCAGCCCGCGGCCGATCATTACCCTGTCCGTTCCGGGAAACAGGCGCGCGATCCTGTCCGCGTCCGCGGGCGTTTTGATCTCTCCGTTCCACACCGCACGCTTCCCGAGCCGTTCAAAGGCCGCGGCGAAGGCCTCCGGATGGACCGGTCCCGTATATTGCTCCTCCCGGGTCCTGGGATGGATCACCACCCGGGACAGGGGATAGTCTGACAGCACGTCCAGGAGCTTCTCCCATTCATCGGGGGAGGAAAAGCCGATCCGCGTCTTGACCGACAGGCGGATGGGACAGGCGGGAAACACCCGGTCGAAAAAACGGCGGAGCGCCGCCGGGTCCTGAAGCATGGCGCTGCCGCGGCCCCGGGTGACCACCGTCGGCGCGGGGCAGCCCAGGTTCAGGTCGACCGTGCCGTAGCCCAGGTCCCGGAGCATGCCCGCCGCCCATAAAAGCTGCTCCGCTTCCTTTGTCAGCACCTGGGGCACGCAGGGGATCCCGGCGTTCTCCCCGGGGGAGATCTCCCGGCGCTCCCCGCCGGTCAGCGCCAAATCCCCGGTCAGGCGGATGAAGGGAATGGCGTATTCCTCCACACCGCCGAAAAAATCGTGATGGGCCCGGCGGAAGATCCCGTCGGTCATGCCCTCCAGGGGGGCAAACAGGGTTTTCAACTTTTTCACGTCTCTCATCGGGGAAGTTTATTCCTTTACGACCCGGATGCTTTCAAATCCGTAATACCGCATGACGATAAGTGCGTTTTCATCGATGACCTCCCCGGCGCAGACCACCGGCACCGCCGGCGGGCAGGCTGCGGCGGGGGAAGCGCAGACGCGGCCCAGGGCCTTTTCCAGGGGAACAGTCTCCCATGGGGCGAAGACTGCCTCCCGGATGGACAGGGCCACCCTGCACCGCACCCTGGGCAGGCGGATCTCGCCGCAGGGGCCGGGAGCCCTTCCCAGTGCGCGGGGGATCAGGGCAAGCTCCTCCGGCGTGTTCATCGGCGATATCATCATTACCAGGTGGTCCCGGTCCGCGTATTCGCATTCCGCTCCGGCTTTCCGAAGGGCGTCCGCCATCTGAAAACCGCTCGATCCCACCGGGGCCCGCAGGGTCAGGCGCATGGGATCGGTGGGCAGGACGCGCCAGTGCGCCTTCCTCAGCTGTTCCCGCACATCCTCCAGGGCCTCCGCGGTCCTCTGAAGGGCCAGGGGGCCTTCGCCCGAGAGGTACGCGTTCAGCCGGTCCAGGCTCATCAGCGTCAGGTAGCTTGGGCTGGTGGAGCCGTATGTTTCCATGGCCTGGCGGGCCCTTTCACCGAACAGCCTTTCTCCCCGGCGGGATATGTGCAGCCAGGCGGCCCCGGTCAGGGCAGGCAGGGTCTTGTGGGCCGAATCGCAGCACAGGTCCGCCCCGAGGGAAAGGGGATGCCTGTCCCCGGGCAGAAAGCGCAGGCAGGCCCCGTGGGCGTTGTCCACCATCAGCGGGACGCCCTTTTCCGCGCAGACTTTGGCGATGCCGAAAATGTCCTGCATGCCGCCCAGGTAATCCGGGCTGGTCAGGTACACCGCGGCGGTCTTTTCCCTGTCCAGGGCTTCCCTGACCTGCCGGGGCGTGACGGGGCAGGCGCACAGCGGCGTGTTCCCGTTTTCGGGGTACAGCCAGTCGGCCCGGGCGCCGGTCAGGGCGCAGGCGTAGATAAAGGACCGGTGGGCGTTGCGGGCGCATACGATCCGGTTTCCCCGGCCGCAGGTCACGGCCAGGTGCACCATGGCGCGGACGCACTGGCTGCTGCCCTCGGTGGAATACAGCGTGCGCGCCGAACCGAAAAGCGCGGAAGCCGCTTTTTCACTTTCGGCGATGACGCCCGACGCTTCGTACAGCGAGTCCGCGCCGGGGATCTCGGTAATGTCGTCCCGCTCCATGCCGAGGAGCCCCCGCCCCTTGTGTCCGGGCATATGAAAGCGGGCCATGCCCGATGAAGCATAGCCCCTGACAAAATCAACGATCGGCTGTTTCATTTTCCTCCCCGAGCTGCTCCGCCGCCTGCATCATGATGGCGCATTCGATGCGCTTTTTGAACAGCTCGCACCCGGCGCGGTAGACGCCGCGGATGCTGCCGGTGGCGTGGAGCGCGTTGGCCGCGCAGCCGCCGGAGCAGTACAACCGGGCCCAGCAGTCCCGGCATTCCTCCCGGGCATAGACATTGCAGGCCCGGAATTCTTCCCGGAGGGCCGTGTTGGTGACGCCCTCCCATACATTGCCCATGCGGTACTTTTCCTCTCCCACGAACTGGTGGCAGGGGTACAGATCCCCCCATGGGGTGACCGCCATGTATTCGGTGCCGCTCCCGCAGCCTGACAGGCGCTTATAGATGCAGGGCCCGTTTTTCAGGTCAAGCATATAGTGGTAGAAGGTGATGGGGCGTCCCTCTTTTTTGCGGCGGAGCATCCAGGCAGCCAGGATCTCGTACTGCTCCTTGACGGTCTCGATATCCTCCGGCGTCAGGGCCGCCGGGTCGCCGGGGGCGCAGACCACCGGCTCCATGCTCAGTTCCGTGAAACCCAGCTCCGCCATGTGGAACAGGTCCTTTGTAAAATCGGGATTCAAGTGGGTGAAGGTGCCGCGCATGTAATAGCGCGTGCCGCCCCGCTTTTCCACCAGGCGCTGAAATTTGGGGACGACGGTGTCATAACTGCCCCTGCCGGCGTAGTCCACCCGCAGGGCGTCGTGGATCTCCCTGCGTCCGTCCAGGGACAGGACCACGTTGTCGCATTCCCGGTTGGCGAAGTCGATGACGTCGTCGTCGATCAGCATGCCGTTGGTGGTCAGGGTAAAGCGGAAATGCTTGCCGCATTCCTTTTCCCTTTCCCGGGCATAGGCCACCAGCTGCTTTACCACACCGAAATTCATCAGCGGTTCCCCGCCGAAGAAGTCCACCTCCAGGTTGTGCCTTTCGCCGGAAGAGGCGATCAGGAAATCAAGGGCCTGTTTGCCCACCTCAAAGGACATCAGGGCCCGCTCCCCGCGGTATTTGCCCTGGCTTGCGAAGCAGTAGGAGCAGTTCAGGTTGCAGGTATGGGCCACGTGCAGGCACAGCGCCTTCACCACGTCGCCGGAACGCTCCTTGAGGGTGCCTGCCATCGGGGCGAAATGATCCTCGGAAAAAAGGAGGCCGGAATCTTTCAGGGCCCGGACGTCCGTGATGCACAGGCGCACTTCCTCCTCCGTCACGTCCGGCCGACCGGGGTATTTCGCCAGGATCTTCCGCGTGATTTCCTCCTCGGTGCCGTTTTCAAACAGGGCGATGATGTCATAGGCCACCTCGTCCACCACATGCACCGCGCCGGAGCAGATGTCGACGACGATATGGAAGCCGTTGAGCACATACTGATGAACCATGTATCTTCCTTCCCCTATCCGGAGGGGCGCTTTCCTGAGAAGCAGCCCCCTCATGATAATTGGTCGCTGGTGAGATCGGGAAAACCTCCGTGTGTAAACGCGCAGGAGAGGCGGTCGTGACGGCCGCCTCTCCTGCACTGTTCAGCCCAACTGCAGGCTTTTTTCAGCTTACTTGCGATCGCTGTTCTCACACTTCTGGTTGGCAACGCCGCAGGAAGTCTTGCAGGCGCTCTGGCAGCTGGTCTGGCATTCGCCGCAGCCGCCCTTTTTATCGCAAAGGCTGCGGGTCTCCAGGGTCTTGATCCTCTCCATGTTCACATTCTCCATTCGTGAGATTTAAAGCGGGTGAACGCTTTTGTCCGAAAATGATAGTACCATCAAATCGCCGTTTCGTCAAGGGCCAAGCCGGACGCCGGCACGGCCGGCGGCGCCCCGTCACGCCCCGAGGGACTTAAGGATCTCCGCGATCTCGGCATTTTGGCATTTGGGATAGAAAAGCTCCGCGAACTTTTCCCCCGCCACGGTGGCCTTCACGAAATCCGGGTCCAGGTCCTTCAGGATGTCGGGCAGCTGCCGGTAGGTGAGGGCCTTGACGCCGTCCAGGATCTTTTTGTTGCGCTGTTCGGGGATCACCCGGTCGGCAGGATAGCCCTTGCCGTGGCCGAATGAGAAAAGCTGGCGGAAGATCATCTCCAGTTTCAGCTCCGCGCCCCAGCCGAAATCCTTGGCGAAGGGCAGGGCAACGCAGTTGCCGTCGTTGATCTGGGCGAACATGTAACCATCGGAGGGGTCGACAAGGTGGCCGCAGATCACCCCGGGGAAGCTGTTGCAGGCCAGCATGGCGCCTTCGCCTGTGCCGCAGCCGGTGACCACGTAGTCCGCGGCGCCGGATGTGAGCAGGATGGATGAAAGCAGGCCGCACTGCACATAGGTCACTTGGGCCTTGTCGTCGGCGGAATACATGCCGTAGTTGTCCACGGTATGTCCCCGGGGTTCCACCACCTTGCGGAGGGTGGTTTCGATCAGGCTGTTTTTGGCGGCCTGGCTGTTTTCGTTGATCAGGGCGATACGCATAAGATCATT
>JAFWWK010000169.1 GCA_017523615.1 Clostridia bacterium | reverse complement strand
CCCATGGTCATGGCTTCGGTCTGGTCGTGGGTCACATAAACGGTAGTAGTGCCCAGTTCCTGGTGGAGCCGGATGATTTCGGATCGCATCTGCACGCGCATCTTGGCGTCCAGGTTGGACAGCGGCTCGTCCATCAGGAACACGGAAGGATCACGCACAATGGCGCGGCCCAGGGCCACGCGCTGGCGCTGTCCGCCGGACACGTCCTTGGGAAGCCTGTCCAGCAGATGGTCGATCTCCAGCTTTTTGGCTTTCTGGTTCACCAGCTCATTGATTTTGTATTTTTCCATTTTACGCAGCCTGAGTCCGAACGCCATGTTTTCAAACAGCGAAAGGTTGGGATACAGCGCGTAGTTCTGGAATACCATGGCAATGTTGCGCTGGCGGGGCGACAGATTGTTGACCACCTTGCCGTCAATGAGTATTTCGCCCCTGGAGATACTTTCCAGTCCGGCAATCATGCGAAGCGTGGTGGTTTTCCCGCAGCCCGACGCACCGACGAAAACCATGAATTCCCCGTCGCCGATATCCAGGTTGAAATCCCGCACGGCAGGTGCAGTGGTTTTCGCACCGGGATAAATTTTCCAAACGTTGCGAAGCGATACTTTGTCCATACAGATCCTCACCATTCTTCTATGTTATTACCGCGGCTGATCGGACAGCCCGCCGGGAGCGCGTCCCCCGGCGGGGCTGATAGAAAAAAGGCAGGAAGGCGGTTTGCGCCTTCCCACCAAAATGGGTCACGGATTATTCGGGAAACACCACGGTGTTGTTGGCATTGACGAAGTTATCGTATTCCTTCAGCGCGTCTACCAGGCTGGCTTCGCCCCGGGCAACTTTGCGGGTGGCTTCCAGCAGGTTGAACTGATCGGCGTACAGGGTGTAGGGGGTCTGCATGGAGGCGTACAGGCCGTTATACAGCTTGGCGAAATCATCGTTCAGCTCATATTCGGTGGTGAAGGGGGGTAGGCCAAAGGTGAAGCCCACGGTGTCCTCGTCATACTTGAAGATGTGCTGGGTTTCTCCGTCAAAATCGGCGTATGCGTTGTTGCGGAATTCTTCGCTGGTCATAGCGGCCAGGTACTTCCAGGCCAGGTCCTTGTTCTTGGAGCCGGCATAGATGGCGTAGGAAATGGTTTCCATGGGCGCGCCGCCCGGCTCGCCGTTGTTGCCGCTGAAGGCGGGATAGAACACCTGGTTGAAGGCGGGTTCGCCGTTTTCATCCTTGATCAGGGCCCAGGAAGACACGCCGGGGAAGGTGGCGGAAATACCGGCCTTCCAGTCGATGTTCCACACGCTGTTGTCCAAACCGGCTACGTTGCGTTCATCCTGGCTCAGGGTGAAGGCGTAGTCATTGGCCTGGATCTCCAGGTACTTTTCAATGGCGGCGATGGCGTTGGGATCCTCGGCCAGGTTGGAAACGGCTTTGCCCTCGGCGTTGATGCCGTATCCCTTTACGCCGTACACTGCGCAGAACATGGTCAGGAAACGGATGTAGTCGTTTTCGATCACGTTGCGGGCGATGGCGATACGGGGGTTGGCAGGGTCGGATTTATTGGTGACGGCCTTGCACATATCCACGAACTGATCCAGAGTCCAGTCCAGATCGGGATAGTCCACGTTGGCGTTGTCCAGCACGTCGTAGTTGACGAAAATGCCGTAGGGCATGACGTCAAAGGGCAGGGCATACAGCTGACCATTCACGCTCAAGGAGTCCAGCACGCCGGGAACGAAGTTGTTTACAAAGCTTTCGTCCTTTTCCATGTATTCGTTCAGGGGCTCCATCAGGCCCTGATTCAGAAGCTGGGGCAGCAGCAGATCAGGATTTCCGTCGATGAAGAAAATGTCGGGAGCGTCGCCCGCGGCGGCAGCTCCGGCGATATCGCCCCAGCCCTTATTGATAACGAAATTCAGCTTCAGGTTGGGGAACTGCTCCTTCAGGTAGTCATAGTAAGGATCGCCGGGCTGGTTGCCCCAGATGCCGTACAGAGATTCACGGCCCGTCTCGTTGGTACGCACCCAGATAGTCAGCTCGCCTTCTACGTCGTCCGCAGCGAACGCGGGAATGGCGGTCAGCGCTAATGCGGCAATCAGCAGCACAGCCAGTAAACGCTTGAACATGTTCTGTTCCTCCTTATCATTCGACCGACTGAATATTGTTACTTTAATTATAATTAACTAATTAAAGACAATTTTTCATATCGTGTCGTTTAATGCGATTATTTTACCATTAAATACATTACGTGTCAATACGGCAAACCGGTGAAAAGCCAATTTATTTTCCATGGATTTAATTAAGTTACTTATTATTAAGTAACAATAAGAATTCAGTATTATGGCGTTTTGAATCGTTTTAATCCTTGGATGCATCTTTGCACGTAAGATGGTAAAGCAGTATTGACAGCTTCTGATTCTTCCGTATATAATGATTTTGTTACTTAGCAAGACGGGATCCTCATGGCATGAAACATTATAAAACAGAAAGCCCCGGCTTTTTATTTCAGAGCGCATGATCAAAAGGAGGTTTTTCATAATGCCGTTCGCTGCCGTTCGCGCTCCCCAATCCAGCGCCGCGCTGATGGAAGCGCCCCGAAAGGTTTCTTTTCCCCGTCGGCTTCGGTTTCTGGGTGTGGAGGGCTTCGACGTTTACAACATTACCACCCCCTTTTCCTGCGGCGGCTGCACGTATATCGCGGGCCGGGTGGAAAAGCGGGAAAACGAGCTGTCCTTCGTGCGCTTGTTTGAGCAAAGCGGCGAGGATGAATATACCGCGGTTTACCCGAAGCTGTCTTTTCAACGTCTGCAGGACCCCTTCGTGACAACCGTACAGGGAGAAATTGTCCTGGGCGGAGTGCAGATCGTCACCCATCCGCTGGATGAAAAGCGCATCATTTCCTGGCAGACCCTCTTTTTCAAAGGGAAAACGCCGGAGGAATTCAGGCTCTTTGCGGTCGGACCCTCCTGCATGAAGGACATCCGCCTATGCGAAATGGCGGACGGCCGCATCGCAGTGCTTACCCGACCCCAAGGGAAAAAAGGCGGGAAAGGAAAAATTGGCTTCATCGTGCTGGATCATCTCAAGGATCTGTGCGCCGACACTATTCTGGATGCCGTCATTGATCCCAGCTGTTTCCTGCCGGAGGAATGGGGCGGCGCCAACGATATTCATTTGCTGAAGAACGGAATGCTGGGTGTGGCAGGCCATATCGCCTGCCGCACGGCGGAGGGGCTGCATTACCGGTCCATGGCTTTTGCCCTGGACCCCGATACAGGCGCTCACAGCGCGCTTCGTATCATCGCCTGCCGAAGCGATATTTCTTCTTCTCCAGTTTCCAAACGTCCCGACCTGAAAGATGTGCTGTTTACCGGCGGCATCGTGCGGCATGGAAACGGACAGGCCACTCTGTACACCGGTGTTTCGGACTGCGAAAGCTGGCGCGCCGAAATCCCCGATCCATTTGCCGTATACGAGGAATAAAAAATACAGCTGAAATCACAACCGCCGGACAATATGCTCCGGCGGTTTTACCGTGCTTTTCTTGACAAAACCAAGATTGCCTAATTATAATATTCTGGTAACATCTTACCGCGCATTAAGGGATATTTCGACACTGACAGGAGTTGGTTTAGTGCCTCCGGGACGACACAAATCAAGCAAAACGACCATGCAGGACATTGCGGACAGGCTGGGAATATCCAAGGTGTCCGTATCCAAAGCGCTGAACAGGAAAGCGGGGATCAGCGACGGACTGCGCCAAACCATATTTTCCACCGCCCGGGAAATGGGCTATGAATTGATTCCGGCAGAAGAAGCCAAACGCTTTGCTTTCATGGTTTCCAAGCATTTTTTTCTGGAAACGGACGCTTTTTACAGCGAAATGTATTATCAATTCAATAAACAATGCCTGGAAACCGGCATCAGTACGGCTTTGATCATCGTGGGGAACGGAGACCTGGCGCAAAACATCCTGCCGCCTCAAATGCAGATAGAGGAGTTTGACGGCGTGGCCGTAGCGGGTGAAATGCCGGACAGATTTTTGCGCATGCTTGAAAAGCCGGGCAGACCGCTGGTGCTCATGGATTTTGAAAGCACCGCCGTTACCGCCTGTTCCCTGCTGACGGGCAATTACCATTGGGCCAGCGTGATCACTCAGCTGCTGGTAGATCAGGGCCACAAAAAGATCGGCTTCATCGGCCAGCCCGGGGCAACCAAGTCCATCACCGACCGTTATTTCGGCTATCGCCGAACCTTGCTGCTGAACCAGCTCCCATTTCAGGAGGATTGGGTACTAGTCAATAACGATACGCTCACCGGCCTGTATACCTCCAACATCGATCTGCCCCGGGAGCTGCCCACCGCTTTCGTATGCCATTGCGATATGGCTGCGTATTATCTGCTTGGCACCCTGGATCAACACGGGCTGCAATGTCCCCGGGATGTGTCCGTCATCAGCTTTGACAACACCCGCCTGGCGGAAACCTGCTGCCCGCCCCTGACCAGCGTGGACATCGATACGAAGGCTTTCGCACAAAAAGCCCTGGAATTGCTCAATCATCCGGAGCTTTGCGATGGAAACCGCCGCATTTATCTTCCCGCCACTTTGATCAAACGAAAATCCCACGGCCCTGCAAGGACCGCGGATCTCCATTCTGTCTGAAAGCCCGCCTTGCTCATATCGGGCGGCGCAGTACCGACGTTTCGAGGCAAACAGGGGATATACGGAAGAAAAAAGCAATGTGGACACCGGATATGTCCTGAAGCATCGATATATGCTTTTTTATCCTCTGATTTTGATATATGCAGGAATGCCGGCCTCCTCTTCACATTTCACTCTCCCGGGCATTTTCTGTGATCGACATGCGATTTCCCCATACCCACCCTCGTTCCGCGATCCATATCCGGTATTAACGATGCGCCGTATCCGTGCTTGTGTGCACGATCGGGACATAACGATCCTTGGGGATTCGAACCCCGGTGCTGTCCGGACACCATGCCACAAATACAGCTTGAGGCAGCTGCCGCCTGATATGCGCCTCGCAGAACTACCGCTGTTATCAGATCTCGATCAGCTTCGTTTTCCAGTTGTTCTCCTGCAGCAGATTGTCCAGCCGGCGGATCTCCTTCGCCAGCTGGTCCGCTTTCTTTTGCAGATCAGCGGCCTTCAGAAGGGCTTTCACCCGGATTTCCGTCCCTCGGGCACGGTTGGTATTCTGACCTGCGGTATAGACCAGGTCCCTGTAAGCGGCCAGCTGCACTGATAGCGCATCCTTGCGCGCGATCAGCTGGGTCAGGGTTTTGCCCTCCACTTTCGTACGGCTGTTGGTAAGATTGATCGCCGCCATCAGCGCTTCAAGACGGGCTGCTGCCCCGTCCAGTTCTTTTAAAAGTTCAGCGGGCTCTTCCGCCGGTTCCTCTCCCTCCTGGACCAGGATGCAGTTGTTCAGCCGGCTCTTCAGTTCACTGATTTTTTTATTCAGGTCCGCGCGTTCTTGCAATGCTTCCGCTAATTTCATCAGAGGATCCTCCTAATCCAACACAGTGATGCTTTAAATATTCGACGTGATCCGGAACTCTCCTTTTGCAGTTCACGTTCGGGAACGAAGGCTCCTACATCGTCAGGAGCTTCGGCACCCTGAGCATCGAGGAAGCGACCATCGAGCTGCTGAACCCTGATACGGCCACCGGCGCAACCCCGATCCGCTTTGTTGTGGGCAAGTGATAGATCATTCAAGCCGACGGGCACATAGGGAGCTGTAAAAGCTCCACAAAAGAAGAAGGATTCAGCCTGGCTGAGTCCTTTTTTTCCGGTGTCATTACTCCCGGGAACATGTTCGATCGTCCGGGCTGCCGAATATGTCTTCCAAGGCACTTTCCGGATTTTGCAGAAAACGAAGCGCCGTCCTGTAATGCTCGGTTTCCCTGTAAGGCAGCGACTCGATCCCGACCTCCCGGATCTGGAGGACTTCCGCGCCGGGAAAAGTCAAAAGCATCGGAGAATGTGTTGATATGATAAACTGGGAATCGTTTTTTACAAGCCGGTCCATATTCCGCATCAGGCGGATGGTTCCCCTGGGGGAAAGGGCCGCTTCCGGTTCGTCCAGGATATAAAGGCCATGGCCGCTGAAACGGAACTCTGCCAGCGCAAGGAAGCTTTCACCATGGGACTGCCTGTGGAGGGATCTTCCGCCGTAATTCAGGATGACAGGACGGCCCGGGCCCGGTTCCCTGTCCATCTGGTCGATATTTGTCGCGACATTATAAAAGCTTTCGGCCCGGAGGAAAAACCCGTCCTTCGGATACAGAAAACCCCTTGCGACCCGAAGATACTCCCAAAGCTCCGAGTGGGAGTTTTCCGTTGAAAAGCTGAAATTCTTCGTTCCGCCTTCCGGATTGAACCCCTGGGAGATCGCAAGGGCTTCGACCAAAGTGGATTTTCCGGAACCGTTTTCCCCGACAAAAAAGGTAACCTGTTTGTGAAATTCGATCCCGTATTCGGAAAGGTGCCTGATAACCGGCAGCCGGTTGAGATAGCTTTCTTTGGGCAGCGGCTCCCGCAATGACATGCGGCGGATATATAGGTCTCTCATTATTTATTGTCTCCTTCGTTTCGTTCCGATGAATGGAATGCTCTTAAAAAACGAATGGACAGATCGTTTAAGCTCAGGGAACGATCCCCCACGGATCAGAAACATCATGAACAGGATACCAGAGAAAGGGGTCAATGTCCATGCCGCAGGTTTCATTCTCAGGGCAATCGCTTACGGATCCGGGGGAAACCGCTCTTTGTGACCAAAGAGCGGTTTCCCCCGGGCCCCCTTCCGAGAAAGTCAATCCGGAATAAATAAAACCCGGTCTGCAGATCGTTTTCAACAATTTATCAGCTTGTCTGTTCAGTATTTCCGGGAGGTTTTTTCGTAAGCGATTGCCCTGGTTTCATTCCGGGCGCCGTAAAGATCGGACATGGAAAAGTTTTGATCAGGGGTTGACAAAACCGAGAAAACGGTATATTGTAACAATCGTTGCATAACAAATGTTACAATCAAAGGAGCATCCGTGAATGCCGCCGAAGACAAGGGTCACAAAAGAGAAAATAATCAGCGCGGCCATTGAGGTGGTCCGAAACAGCGGGTTTGAAAATTTCAATACCCGCGCCGTTTCCGCTCAGCTGCGCTGCTCCACGCAGCCGGTGATGTATCATTTTTCGACGATCGACAACCTGAAGAAGGCGGTATACAGACAGGCGGATCGAATGCACTCTGAGTACATGATGAACATCCCGCCGGGACAGAACCCGATCCTGGGGATCGGATTGAATTATATCCGCTTTGCCGTCGATGAGCCTCAGCTTTTCCGTTTTCTGTTTCAGTCGGGTTTGGCGGAGGAAAACAGCCTGATGGAAATGGTCGATTCCGAGGAACTGCTCCCGGTCCTTTCTGTCATGCAGAAAGGCGCGGGCCTCAGCATGAAAAAGACCAGGGATATATTCATCACCGTTGCGATGTTTGCCCACGGGTATGCCAGCATCATCGCCAACAATCATCTGGAATTTGACGAAAAGCTG
Organism: Clostridia bacterium; assembly: GCA_017523615.1. GTDB lineage: Bacteria > Bacillota > Clostridia > Christensenellales > Aristaeellaceae > RUG756. The sequence continues at coordinate 3,406 of JAFWWK010000169.1, read as the reverse complement.
ATCGCGGAGCACCTTGAACGCACATGGAACGGCGCGGTGCTCGCGGCTGAACAGGAGGATAAAAATGAAGAAACTGTATGAAAAAAGCGAGATCACCTTTGCGGTCGTTTCCATCGCGGTCTATACCGTAGCCATGGGGATCCTGCGCAATCTGGGGGACGACAGCCCCTGGATGATGGCGGGACTGATCGTATTTTCCACGATATGCTGCCTGTTTGTCATAAAAAACGGCCTGACGGAGAAATACGGCCTGGCAGCCTGGGCGAAGAACAACAAGGCCATGGTCTGGTTTATCCCGCTGTGGATCGTATCGAGCATTAACCTTTGGGGCGGTATTTCTGTAAAGTACGCGATCCCGGGACAGATCTTTGCCGCTGTTTCCATGGCGCTGGTGGGCTTTGCCGAGGAAATCGTCTTCCGCGGGTTCCTGTTCAAGGCCATGCTGAAGGGCGGCAGCGTCAAAACCGCCGTCATTGTTTCCTCCGTCACGTTTGGCCTGGGACATATCCTGAACATTTTCACCGGGCACGATCTGGGCCCGACACTGATCCAGATGGTCTTCGCCGTCGCGGTGGGTTTCTTATTGACGATGGCTTTCTACAAGAGCGGCAGCCTGCTGCCCAATATCCTGATGCACAGCCTGGTGGATGTGCTGTCCCTGTTCGCAAGGAGCGACATGCCTCAGTGGATCAATTGGGCCGCCCATGCGGTCACGCTTGTCCTGGCGATCGTTTACTGCCTGTATCTGGCAAAACGTGTGGAAACGCCCGCGATCAACCGGATCGGTAAAGAAAAGGGCGGCAGGTAAGATATGCGGTAATGAAGAACAGCTTTTGATCCTTTGGCGCTGCTGCTGAAGCAAGTATTCCGCAGCAGCGTCCTTTTTGCATACGGATCTGAGAGGATCAGGCAGGAAATTGAACAGGATCAACCGATCACTGCCAGCAGGATGAAGCCGCCCAGGGTGATCAGGGTGGAAACCGAAAGGACCGAGGAGAGATACACCCGCTGGTTTTCGTCTGTGGAGAACACGGGGAGCACATAGGGGGGAGGGAGGAGAAACATTAAAATGACGGCCCGCGACCAATCCTGCTCCGGCCAGAGGAGGCGGAACAGGGCGGTCACCCCAAGCCCCAGAACGGCCATGATCGCAAGCCGAAAGCCCGAGGCTTTGAGGGTCTCCCGCCAGGGTATGTCCCTGAGCACCAGGTCGTAGCCGATGGACAGAAGGATCAGCGCTCCGACCGGAGCGGAAACAAAATCCGTGCAGGCATCCAGCAAGGCGGCGGCGCCGGAGGGCTCCATAGCCCGGTAAAGGCCCGTGGCGCCAAGCAGCACGCCCAGGATGATGGCGGGGATGATGGGGGACAGGAGCATCTCCTTCAGCAGTCGTCCGGCCGAGGGACGGTCCTTTTCGCCCATGTTGATAAGGACCTTGTAAAGGGTGAAGACGAACAGCACCTGTCCCAGGTCGATACGGGCAAAATCTGCCAGGCGGCCGGTGCCGTACAGGAGTGTGAACAGGGAATAGCCCAGCATGCCTGCCTCGAATCCCGTGGTCAGGAAGGGGATGAAACGGCTGGTCATCCCGAGCCGGGGGCCCAGCAGCCTGCCCAGAGCCCAGGCAAGGACACAGACCAGGAACATGACGAGGGGTACCGCCAGGGTGGCGGGCGTGTATTCCGACGAAGCGAAGGTATGAAGCAGCACCGCCGGAAGCCCGATATCCACCGCTACCTTTTTCAGGGTATCCACACCGGCGCGGCTGATCAGGCTTTTCCTTCGGCAGAGCATTCCGATCAAAAGCATCACGATGACAGGAAGGATGATGCGGAGCACTTCAACGGTTCGGTTCATAAACGGACCTCCTCTGACTGCGGTTCATTAAAATGGAACGGAACGGAAATAAAACAGTAAAGGCTGTTTTTGATTTGTTATATCTATCGCCTTCGTGCTGTGATATACTTTAACTGGGCCGCGAAAGGAAAAACCTGCGGGGACTGGGGCGTGAAAGTGATCATGGCGCGTGTGTGTATTGGCGGCGAAAGGAACGGGTATCGAATGATCTCCGCGCTGGCGGCGGTGATCCTGTCGCTGTTTGCGGTATTTACCGCGGGGGCGGAAGATACGGTATACGAATACGCTTTTGTACGGGTGCTGCCGGATTACGCCATTTATTATGTTTTCGACGTGGATACGATGACGGTGCGGCAGTTCAAGACCAACGACGCCGGCGCCCTTGTCGGGACGTTTACCGGGGATCCTGTTTTCGAGGCGGATATCCGCTATAAGAAGGATTGGCACGAAAGCTTTCGCCCGGTGACACCCGGGAACCTGTCAAAGGTGTTGATCACGGATTACTGCGGGTTTACCTTCGAATATGTCCAGACGGATCCCGTCGCGGCGGCAAACCTGTTGAAAACAGGCGGATATTACGATATAAGGCTGGAATGATCCCAATCGATTATTGGGTTAATAAGTTAATAAACTGGAAGCCCGCCGTTCGGAATCGATACGGACGGCTTGATCATCGTTTTTTTTCCTCCTGATGTCAACCGTCATAGATGCCTCCCTCAAGGGCGCTGCGGGCAGCCAGGATATATTTGGCCGTATCCAGCGGGTCCACACCGCGGCGGGGGAGGGACTCGTCCCTGTCGCATTCCCGGTATCCGTGCAGGCTTGCGGACATCGAGGCCCGGCCGGATGAGAGGGAAGCAAGGACCCTGGGGTAATCGACGCTGTCAAACAGCGGGACACGGCAGCGAAGAAGCACACCGCCGCTTTCGTTCTCGGTAGAGATCACCTCGCCGCGCATGGCGGCGGTATCGCTGATGACACGGCCCAGGACATCGGGCGGCAGGGAAAAGGTGTAGTCCATCACCGGCTCCAGCAGCAGGCTTCCGCCTCGCTGAAGCCCGTCCTGGATGGCCCAGGGAGTCGCCACGATGAAATCCAGCGGGTGGGTATGGATCAGGTGGTGGCTGCCGTCCACAAGGCGGATGTCGACATCGGTCACGGGCCAGCCCCGGCGTCCTTGACTGAGGGCGATGGGAAGCGCCTGGCGTACCTGGTTCTGGTAAGGCTCCGCGATCAGCCGGTGTTCCACCGAGGATGAGAAGGTCACCCCTACGGACCGTTTGCCCGGCTTCATTTCAAATCGGAGGATGGCCCAGCAGGGCTTGGGCATGGTGTAGGCTGCGAATCCTTCGGCGGGGGAGCGCAGGGTCTCCATGTAATTGATCCTGGGCCGGTCGAAGGAAACGTCCAGGGAAAAACGCTCCCGGAACACATCCCGGAGGATCTCTAATCACAACTTTCCGGATTTTTAGGTAACAAGTGTATTGAGTGACACAGTCAGAGGCGTATTAAGCTTCTTAAAGAGCTTCTGCTGGCGCGGGATGCAATT
>JAFWWK010000168.1 GCA_017523615.1 Clostridia bacterium | reverse complement strand
GCTGTTGATGGTGGGGCTGATGGAGGTGGACACGACGAAGCCGATCTCGTCCTTGATCGGGATCAGGGCGTCGATGGGATAGCCGATGAAGTACTGGTTGAACTTGTTGTCGTCGGTCTTCATGATGGAAGCGTCGTCCCAAATGGAGGTGTTGCAGGGATCGAAGCCCAGGACGGACCAGATCTGCGCTTCGCCTTCGGGAGAGACCTTGGCAAAGGCAAGGAATTCGGCGCACATTTCGGGGTTGGTGCCGTTGGCGTAGACCACGGTGCCGGTGCCGCCCTGGCCGATGGAGTGCTTCTGGCCTTCTTCGAACACGGGGGCGGGAGCCACCACGTAGCGGCCCTTGCAGGATTCGCCGATCTCATCGGTGAAGCGGCTCATGAACCAGAAGGGCATGATGACGCAGGCGATGCGGTTGTTGGCGATATAGGCCTTGCCCTCCTCGGTGTCGGGCTGGCCGCCGGGGCACACCTGGCAGATGCCGGCTTCCAGCCAGCTCTTCTGGGTGTCGATGATCTTGGCGACTTCGGGGGTGTTGATGAAGGCGTTCTCGCCGTCCTGCCAGTCCTTGCCCTGCTGGGCGAGCATCAGGGAGGCGACCCACTGGGTGCTGGTCTCGACGGTGCCCATCCAGGCGTCGGGGTTGGCGGCCTTCAGCTTGATGCCGGCTTCTTTCCAGTCGTCCCAGGTCTTGATCTGGGCGTAGTCGACGCCGGCTTCCTTGAGCAGCTCCACGTCGTAGAAGGCGACCATCGCGCCGACGTGCAGGGGAGCGCCGTAGTACTTGCCGTCCTTGGCGTAGATCTCAAGACGGGCCTTGACCAGGTCGGCCATGTAGGGGGTCAGGGCGGGGGTCAGGTCGTACAGCTTGTCGGAATAGGCCAGGATGTTGGGGAACTGGCCCAGCTCCACGTCCACCATGTCCGGGGCGCCTTCGTCGGCCTGCAGGGCGACCTTGAACTTGTTGTGCATGTCGTCGTAGCCGATGGTGGTCACTTCGACGGCGATGGGCCTGTCGGGATTGACGCTGTTCCAGCGCTCGGCGGCTTTCTCAAAGAATTCCTGGTGCTGGGCGATGAAGGTCCACATGGTGAAGGTGGTCACGGCCGGCTCGGCGCTCACGATGGACGCGCTTCCCAGAAGCAGGCACACGGTCAGGAGCAGTGCGAAGACTTTTTTCATGTTTTTGTCCTCCTTTTTTATTTGAACAGCGATGAGCCCGCTGATCAATACACGGTTACATTAACGTTAATGTAAGACGGAACCTGCCCGCTTCGGAAAAACGGGATCGACGGGGGATGGGAATTATGCCGGTGTTACTTTAACGTTGACATTAACGATAATGCTCTTGTCGGATTTATCTTAGCATGCTATAATCGCCCTGTCAATACATGATCTCGGTTTTTTTATTTTTTTTCTCCATGGACTGCGAAGGAGTGTTCCGGCATGACCAGGATGGGCGGCGAAAAGAGAGTGACCCTGCAGGACATCGCGCAGGAGACAGGGTATTCCGTCAACACCGTGTCCCGCGCCCTCAGGGGAAAGAACGACATCTCCCCGGCAACCATCGAGCATATCCGCCGCACCGCCGACAGGATGGGCTATTCCGTCAACCAGATCGCCAGCGCCCTGCGTTCGGGCAGGACGCACATCTTTGCCGTGATCCTGGGCGGCATGACCAACCCGTTTTACGGCATCATGGCAGACACCATCCAGAACGCGGCCCGGGAGAAGGGGTATTCGCTGATGATCATGTGCTCCCGGGAGGACCCGGAAACAGAGCTCAGCCTGGTGGAGCAGGCCATCTCCCGGTGTGTGGACGGGGTGCTGCTTTTTCCCACATCGGGCAGCGGTCCCACCGTAAAGCGCCTGAAGGCGGCCCGTATGCCCTTTGTGCTTTTGTCCCGCTGCATCGAGGGGGCCGAGGCGGACGCGGTGGTCGCCGACGAGGAGGAGGGCGGATACCTGGCAGCCCGGCACCTGATCGAGGCCGGGCATCGGAAGCTGGCCTTCATTTCCTCCGGCGACGTGGTCTATTCTCTGGAAAGGCGCCTGATGGGCTTCCGGAGGGCCTGCGGCGAGGCCGGTATCCCGGAGAATGACCAGAGTGTTTTTGTTTTTTCCCAGAACATCACGGGCCACCGGGAATCGGCGGCCTGGCAGGAGACCCTGGCGGAGAAGCTGGTCAGCCTGAAGGCTGAGGGTTTTACCGGGCTGTTCCTATTCTGCGACGTGGAAGCCTGGCACGCCCTGTCCGCCATGCAGCGGGCCGGATCCGTCATGAGGGACGATTTCGGCATCGTCGGCTTCGACAACCTGGGGGGGTTCCTTTCCTTCCCGATCCCGCTGTGCTCCGTCGACTGCGGTTTTGAGGATATGGCCCGGGCGGGAGTCAAGCTTCTGCGGGACCGCATCCACGGGGACGTCCGGCCGCCGGTAAAAAAAGTGTGCCCGGTCCGCATGGTATGCAGGCACAGCTGCTCCAAGCGTCCGGTGGAGGCAGACAAATGAAAGAAAACCTTGAAAAGCTGGGCCGGTTTATCGGCAGGTACATGGCCCTGATCGTCCTGGCTCTGGCGGCGCTGGCTCTCTTTGTGCCCGCGTCCTCGCTGTGGGTCAAGACCGGCTGGATCAATTACCTTTTGATGGTCGTGATGTTCGGCATGGGACTTACGATGAGGCTTTCGGACCTGAAGGTGGTTTTTTCCCGGCCGAAGGAGATCCTTGTCGGCTGTGCGGCCCAGTTCACGGTGATGCCGCTGTTGGCGTTCCTGCTGGGGAAGGCCTTTTCGCTGGATACAGCCCTGCTGGCGGGGGTCATCCTGGTGGGGACATGCCCCGGCGGCACGGCCAGCAACGTCATCACCTACCTTTCAGGGGGCGACGTGGCCCTGTCGGTGGGGATGACCAGCGTCAACACCCTCCTGGCTCCGGCGCTGACGCCGGCCCTGACCTACCTGTTCCTGCACACCGGCGTCCATGTGGACGTGGCGGCCATGTTCCTGTCCATATTGCAGGTGGTGATCCTCCCCATCGCCCTGGGGCTGATCCTCAACCGCTTTTTCCCGAAGGCCACCCGGGCGGCCTCCGGGTTCCTGCCGCTTTTGTCCGTCGCCGCCATCTGCCTGATCGTCATGTCGGTGGTGTCCCATAACGCCGAAAAGATCCTGACCAGCGGGGCGGTGGTGCTGGCGGTGGTGGTTCTGCACAACCTGCTGGGCTATGCCTGCGGATGGGGCATCGGCAAAATGCTGAAGATGGAGCGGGGAAAGACCGTGGCGCTGTCGGTGGAGATCGGCATGCAGAATTCCGGCCTGGCTTCCTCCCTGGCTTCCACCGCCTTCCCGGACCTTGCCATGGCAACGGTGCCCGGCGCGGTGTTTTCGGTGTGGCACAATATTTCCGGCGCGATCCTGGCGTCCTTCTTGCGCAGGAGGGCCAAAGGGGCGGAATGAATAAAGACTGTGAGGCGGAACGCCTGGCGCGCTGCTGACAGCGGAACGGAGGAGAACCCATGTCTCAGTACAGTGAACAGAATGAGCAGAACGATCGGAAGCCCGAAAATCCGGCGAAAGGCATTTTCAGAGGAATGTGGAACGGCGGCTGTAAACTGCGTCTGGGGATCATCCTGATAGGCTTCGCTTCCCCGGCCGGTATTGCCATCCTCGTATGGGGACTCATAACCGGCAGAAAAGAACTGCTTATGGGCGGGTTTATGAGTTTGTTTTTCCTTGGTTTGTGGGGGTCCCTGGTGCTGGCCGGCAGGCAGCAGATGAAAATGCAGCGGGAAGGCTGCTCCTGGCCGATGACGGCATGGGGATGGCGGTATGTACTGGCGGTTGTGGGCTTGTGGAGCTTCGGCGGTCTGCTGCTTGGCTCCTTTGCCCTGGAGAATGTGAAGCTGGAGCCGCTCATGTTCATTCCGCTCTTATTCGAATTTGTTCTGATATTCGGCATGCCCCTGATCCTGCACCTGATCCGGAAGGGCCGTCAGGGGCCGAAGGTGATCTGGTGGCAGGCCCTGCTGATGATCGTGGGAGCGGCCCGGATCTTTGGCGGCACAGGTCTGATCACCTCCTTCAGGGCGATCGGCGAAACCTCCGTCCCGATATTCGTGATGGCAGTGGCCGATACAGTCCTGGGCGTGGTTCTGACGGTCCCCTTCTTCCGGCGCCAGACCAGGCCCCGGGAGGAGGATTGACGGTCATCCTTCATCTGTCGCTTTCTGTCTTTTTTGAATAAGAACGAGGCTGCCTCTTACGCCATATGAACCGCTTGGCGTTTTGAGACAGCCTCTATTCCGTTATTTCACGGGATCACGGCCCCTCTTCCTCCATCTCCACCCATGTGACGGGATGATCAAGGATCCGGGGCAGCTTTTCGAACATGTCTTCCCTCGCGATGCGAAGGCTGGAGGTGTTCACGCAGGGATGGCAGCCGATGAAGGGGCATCCATTCAGGTCCGCGTCGGCTACCAGGCGTACGCGGCGGTTCCGGTCGTTCATAAGGCCCAGGATGGACACGGCCCCGGGCATCAGGTCCAGGAACTCCTTCATGAAGTCTTCCCCGGCGAAGGACAGGCGGGAAACCCCCAGGGCTTTGCTCAAAAGCCGGGTGCGGAAGGGCTTGTCCCCGGGCATCATCAGCAGGTAAAAATCCGTCTGCTGGCGGTTGCATAAAAACAGGTTTTTGCAGATCTGCGCCCCCAGGTCCTTTTCCAGGCGGGCGCAGACTTCCATATTGTCGGCGGCGGGGTGATCCATGCGCATATAGGGGATGCCCGCCCCGTCCAGCAGGCGGTAGCAGCGCTGCTCCCTGTCCTGCCGCTGGGCGATGTCCTCCGGAGCGCCGGGCGTCAGCGCGTACATTTTTCTTCCTCCCCGGTCCCCTCCTTTTCCGCGGAAACGTCCAGCACCAGGCATGCGCCGCTTTTCAGGGCAAAGGTCTTCGACGTATGGCAGGAAAGCAGGTCGGTGCGGGGAACGGAAAGTTCAAGTTCCCGTTTTTCGCCGCCCAGGTTGCATACCAGCGCCATATCCCCGCGGCGGACGGCGACGACGCCCTCGGGCAGGGGTTCGTCCAGGGAGCGCTTCAGGTCCGCTTTGGCGGCAACGCGGGCGTAAACGGCGTCCAGGCCCTTTTCGTCGGTGCGCCCGGCCAGGTACCAGGCGAGTCCCTTTCCGAAGGCGTTTTCCGTAAACGCGGGGGTGCCGCCGTAGAAATCCCGTCCGTAAACGGCAAGGCATTCGCCGGCGGTCACCTCCTCCGGATATTCGCAGATCTCCCGGATAGGGAAGGCGCGTCCGTCGGGGAATACCATGCTGTTTTCCTCGCCGGGATAAAGGGCGTCCAGATCCGGGTCCCTGACGCCCAGCACGTCGGTCAGCCCATGGGGCGTTCCGCCCAGGTGGCAAAGGTCGTCCCCGTCCACGATGCCGGTAAAGCAGGTCACGAGCAGCTTTCCGCCGCCGTTTACGTATTCCCGCAGCCTTTGGGCAAACCCGTCCCGGAACATGAAGGTCTCGGGCAGCACGACCAGGCTGTAATCAGTCAGGTCGGCGTCGGAATCGCGGACGTCGGCGCGGATGCCCATTTTGAACAGGGCCCGGTAATGGTCACGCACGGCTTCGACGGGGTCCATATGGTCCCTGAGGCCGGTCTGAACGAAGGAGGAGGCCCAGCGGCTCTGCTGGTCCAGGACGATGAGCGCTTTCGGTTTTTCCATGGGCTGTTTTTTGAGGGCGGATATCCTCTCCAGCGCTTCGCCGGTGAGTACCACGTCCCGGAACACCCGGGTGTCGTCCCGGCCGTCGTGCCCCACCACCGCGCCGTGGAAGGCCTCGCTGCCCCCCCGGCCCTTGCGCCACTGGAAATACATCACGCTGTCGCTGCCGCAGAACACCGAAAGCAGCGAGGTGGTCAGCTGCATGCCGGGACGCTTCAGCTGGTTGACGGAATGCCAGTTCACCTTGGAGGGGCTGGATTCCATCAGAAGGAAGGGCCGCCCCTTCAGGGAGCGCATATAATCGTGGTTCATGCAGGCCTCGGCCATCTCCGTCAGGTAGTTCCCGGCCCTCAGGCGGGGATAGCAGTCCCAGGAGATCAGGTCCACTTCTTTTGCGAGGACGCTGTAATCATAGTCCCAGAAGGACCACATCATATTCACCGTGACGGGCTTGTCCGGGCAGTGGGTCCGTATGGCCTCTTTTTCATTGCGGATGAAGGAGGCGCACTGATCGGTTGAAAACCGCCGCCAGTCCAGGCGCATGGAAGGGTTGGACATTTCGCCCCGGGGGGAGGGCGGGTCGATCTCGTCAAAGGAGGAATACCTCTGGCTCCAGAAGGAGGTCCACCAGCGGCGGTTCAAATCCTCCACGGTGCCGTATTTGTTTTTCAGCCACTGCCTGAAGGCGGCGGCGCACAGGGGGCAAAAGCAGTCCCCGCTGAACTCGTTGCCGATATGCCACATGATCACCCCGGGATGGCTGCCGAAGCGTTCGCTCAGCTTCATGTCCATTTCCCTGACCTTGCGGCGGTAGTCGGGGCTGGTCAGGCAGTGGTTGTGCCTTTCGCCGAAAAGGCGCCTGCGCCCCTGCTCGTCGGTGCGAAGCACGGTGGGATATTTTTCCGCCATCCATGCGGGCCGGGCCCCGGAGGGGGTGGCCAGGTCGGTATAGATGCCGTTTTCGTACAGGCGGTCGACGATATCCCCCAGCCAGCCGAAATCATATTCACCGTCCTGTTTTTCCAGGGCGCTCCAGGCGAAGATGCCCAGCGAAACACAGTTCACATGGGCTTTTTTCATCATTTTCAGGTCCGCCTCCAGGATATCCGGGCGGTCCAGCCACTGGTCCGGGTTATAGTCCCCGCCGTGGAGGAAAAAGGAAAGATCGTCGGGTGAGGACATAAGCATTCCTTTCTTTACTGTATTTGCAGGGCGTCCTGCGGAACGAAACCCCTTACCGGCATACCGCCGACCCTGGTCTCCACATAAGCCCAGGAGCTTCCAAGGAAGCAGTTGCCGAGCCAGGTCACGCTTTCACCGGCCTTCAGGGGCAGGCTGTCGCCTTTCTGTTCCAGGGGGTCGCAGGTGAGGTCGGCAGGGCGCGCCAGCGTGGCGGGGCAGGCCGCCAGGGCCAGGGAAGGCATCTCCGGCAGGGCGCCCCTCAGGCTGAGGGCGCTGACGTAGCCGACGGCTGTGCCGCTATTGTCCGTATTGTAGAGGATCAGGAGCCACTGTCCGTCATATCCCGCGCACCACATGTTGTCGGTGGTGCTCACCGCCGCGCTGCCCCCATCGGCCCGCCAGGCGATGATCGAAGGCGCGCTGTATACCGACAGCTTCTGGTCCGGGATGGAGGGGAAGGCGCTGAAGTCCAGGCTGGGCAGGTCCGGCGGCGCCGCATGGGGCGTGGGACGGGGCGTGGGCCCGGAGGTGACGAAGTAAGGCGTTGGCTGCGGCGTGGGCTCGGGTGTGACGAAGAAGGCGGTGGGCTGCGGCGTCGGCTCGGGGGTGAAGAAGAAGGCGGTGGGCTGCAGCGTCGGCTCGGGGGTGAAGAAGAAGGCGGTGGGCTCCGGCGTCGGGACAGGAGGGGCGGTGTCCGAAGGGGGATAGACGATCCCGCCCGGTCCGGGCAAGGGGGATGCGCCCTGCAGGACGCCTTCCGGCGGGATATACGTGCCGCCGGGCGCGGCAGTGTTTGCAGGGGCATATACGTCGCCGCCTACGCCGGGGATAAGGGCAGCCGTCGGCGCGCTTTCCGCGGGGTTGTACACCGTTCCGCCTACGTCGGGAACAAGGGTGGGGGAAACAGCCGGGAAGGAGTCCGGCATGGTATCGGCGCCTGCGTATCCACCGGGGATGACGCCCGCGCCGGGCATGGTATCGGCGCCCGGGAAGGTCTGTATTCCGACGGCAGAGGGCGTCACCAGCTCCGCCAGGATATATCCGGTGCGGGAATCTGCGGTCCGGATATGGTACCATACGGCGCCGCCGGCGTCCAGGCACAGGGAAAAGACCTCCAGCGCATCCCCGGTGTTCACCCGGAACAGCACGTCGGCTCCCCGGGCAGGCTGGCGGCGGACGTTGCAGTTATCCTTTGCGGCCAGGGCGGCAAAAAGCAGCGGCGTTTCGGTAAAGCTGTAGGCCGTGGGCGCGGCGGTATGGGGAGATGAGCGGCTGATCAGGTCGGCGCGGACATAGCCGGCCCCGCCGGAATAAGAAACGCGGTACCATTTGACCCGGTCCACGGTGATCTCCCCGGTGACGCTGACCCGGACGCCCTCGTTCAGGCGGCCGATCCTTTCGCCGTTCGGTGCAGAGCGCACGTTGACGGCCGAGGTATTGGCGTACCCGGTGAAGGAGACGGGCACCACCGGCAGGGCGGTGGGCGCGGCGGTGGGGACGGGGACGGCGGCGGCGACCAGGTCGGCGCGGATATAGCCGTACCGGCCGGACTGGTATTCGCAGTAATACCACAGCGCGCCGTTTATGTCCATGGCGCTTGAAAGCACCGTAACATAAGCGCCGCGGTACAATCGCGTTATGACGGCGGTATCCACCGAGGCGCCGGCGCGCACGTTGGCGCTGTCCGCGGTGACCGACGCGCCAAAGGACAGGGTACCCTGGCCGCCGTTCCACGGCATGGCGGTGGGGGCCGGGGTCTTTGAGGCGCTGCCGGTGGAAACATAGGCGCTGTGGATCCATCCGGAGATGCCGTTTACCTGCCCGTAATACCATACCGAGCCGTCCGCGGCAGTCGCCGAAGAGACCACCTGGATCACGTCGCCATTCCCGGCGATGCCGTAGGACGGATACTGCGTGCCGGGGCCGGAACGGACGTTGACCCCCGACGCGTTGATATGACCCGTCATGGACATGGGCCGAACGGCGTACTCATCCCCGGAAGATACGCCTGGGAAGGCCAGCAGCAGGGCCAGCAGGCACATTAACGGAAAAAGGACCTTTCTCTTCATGTGCGGAAGGACTCCTTTGCGGCGTTCGGTGGACAGAGAATAAGGATAAACATCGATTTCATTATATCCGCAAAGAGTCCGCAAAGCAAGCTTAATTATGTCTGTTTCGTATAAATTTCGTAATATTTCCGTAATATTAAGCGGGGAGCGGGACGAGGCCCCTGCTTTGTCCGACAGATGGCGACGGCGGGGAAAGCCCGGGAAAAGCTTTCCCGCTGCGCCTTGCCATCCCGCGCCGTGTATGGTATCATCAGACAAAGATCGACATCAAAGCCCGGAAGGAGAAGAAAATATGAAGCAGTTCAGGTATCAGCCGGTCCCTTTTGACGAAATGCCCTATGTCCGTCCGGATGCGGCGGCCCAGCGGGCGGCCCTCGTTTCGGCCGCCGAAGCCATGAAAAGCGCCGTGGACTACCCCGCCGCCCGCAAAGCTTTTTTTGATCTGCAGGACGCCCGGGAGGGATTCGAGACCATGTTCAGCCTGTGCTCCGTGCGGGCCACCATGGATACCACCGACGCCTTTTACGAATCCGAGATCAAATGCCTGCGGGAGGAAGCCGCAAAGCTGATCCCCCTGAGGAAGGCCTTCGATGAGGCCCTGGCTTCCTCTCCTTTCCGCTCTGATTTCGAAAGGGAGTTCGGTCCGCAGTTGCTCAGGATGGTGGACGCGGGCCTCAGGACCGCCGACGAAAGGATTGTCCCGGACGTGGTGAAGGAGGGGGAGCTGACCCAGAAATACCAGAAGGACAGCGCCGTGGCGTCCGCCGAATTCCGGGGGGAGAAATGCAATTTCTACGGCCTGCTCAAACACATGGAATCCGCCGACCGCACAGAGCGGGCGGAGGCTTTCCGCGTCTGGGCCGCCCTCTACGCCAAAATCGCCCCCAGCCTGGACGGGACTTATGCCGCTCTGGTGGATTTAAGGAACGGCATGGCCGAGAAGCTGGGCTTTAAGGACTACACGGACCTGTGCTATCTGAAACGCCGCCGTTTCGATTACACCAGGGAGGACACCGCCAATTTCCGCCGCCAGATCCGGGAGACCGTCACTCCCGCTGTGGCCGCCATCCGCGAAAAGCAGCGCCGCCGCCTGGGGGTGGAGAAGCTCCACTGGTACGACGAATCCCTCCTGTATCCCGAGGGCAACGCCGACCCCATCGGCAGCCGGGACGAGCTGGTGGAAAAGGCCGGCAAAATGTACCGGGAAATGAGCGCCGAGACAGGCGAGTTTTTCGATTTCATGATCAGGTACCGCCTGTTTGACCTGGACACCCGTCCCGGCAAGCGCATGGGCGGCTACATGACTTCCCTGCCCGGCTATGGCGCGCCTTTCATTTTCAGCAATTTCAACGGCACCGCGGCGGATGTGGACGTGCTGACCCACGAGGCCGGGCACGCATTTCAGGGATACCTGGCCATGCGGTCCATCCCGGTCGCCATGCTCCGGGGCTCCACCTCGGAGATCAACGAGATCCATTCCATGACCATGGAGCATTTCGCCTATCCCTGGATGGGAAGCTTCTTTGGCGAAAACAGTGAAAAATACATCACAGGGCATCTGATCGGCGCCCTGGCCGTACTTCCGTACATGTGCTGCGTGGACGAGTTCCAGCACGAGGTCTACGCCCATCCGGAATACCGCAGCGCCGACTGGC
>JAFWWK010000167.1 GCA_017523615.1 Clostridia bacterium | reverse complement strand
TTTGTATTCGCGTTTCCCGCCGATCCTTTCAACCTTGACAAGCAGTTAGTTGAATGTTACCATACCTCCCAACAAGGCAAGGGCGTCCTGTCAAAGGATTGACCTGCCTTGTTTTATTGTTTGGAGGTGATACCATGCTGACGCCAAACCTCAGCTACGCGAATCTGAAAGAGTCCTATCTCTTCTATCATATTGCCCAGAAGACAAAGGCCTACCTGGAGGCCAACCCGGACAAGCATCTCTACCGCATGGGCATCGGGGACGTTTCCCTCCCGCTGGCGCCCGCGGTCATCACCGCGCTGCATGAAGCCGTAGACGACCAGAGTGAAAAAGCCCGCTTCCACGGTTATATGCCGGAATGCGGCGCGCCTTTTCTCCGGGAGACCATTGCGGAATACTATCAGAAGCGCGGCGTTTCCCTGGCTTCGGACGAAGTGTTCGTCTCAAGCGGCGCCAGCGATGAACTGGGCGACCTGCTGGATCTGTTCGACAAGTCGAACCGCGCCCTGATCATGGAGCCGGCCTACCCCGCCTATGTGGACGCCAATACCATGGTCGGCCGGGAGATCGTGCATCTTCCCTCCGGCCCGGACGATCATTTCCTGCCCCTGCCGAAAGAGGGCCTGGAAGCAGATCTGATCTATCTGTGCTCCCCGAACAACCCTACCGGCGCGGCTTATAACAGGGAACAGCTTTCCCAATGGGTCGCCTGGGCAAACGCCAGGGGCGCGGTAATCCTCTTCGACGCGGCCTATGAAGCGTTTATTGAGGAAGACCTGCCCCACAGCATCTTTGAAATCCCCGGCGCACGGACCTGTGCGATCGAGATCTGCTCCCTGTCCAAGACGGCAGGCTTCACCGGCACCCGGCTCGGCTATACCGTGATCCCGATGGACCTGGAACGCAACGGCATGAACCTGAACGCCATGTGGGTGCGGAACCGCACCACCAAGACCAACGGCATCTCCTATATCCTTCAGCGGGGCGGCGCCGCCGTCTTCACGGAGGAAGGCCAGAGGCAGATTCATGACAATATCCGGATCTATAAGGAAAACGCCCGGGTGCTCATGGCAGCCCTGGACGAACTCGACATCCGCTACTGGGGCGGCAAAAACGCGCCTTATATCTGGATGCAGTGCCCGGACGGCATGGGCAGCTGGGAATTCTTCGACAAGCTCCTGAATGAAATCCAGGTCGTCGGCACGCCCGGCGAGGGCTTCGGCGCCTGCGGCGAAGGATTCTTCCGCTTTTCCACCTTCGGCGATCCCACCGACACCCGCGAAGCCGCTTCCCGGCTTCTAACATTACTAAAAAGATAATGACCGAAGGTCCAGGGCGACCGGAAAGCCCTGGTCGCACCCGCAGGTGCGAAATATCCTCTTTTGTTTCCGAATACAGAATTGGAGGATTCAATTATGTGTTCCATCTTTGGTATGATCGGTTCCCGGGTTCCCCGGGACCTGCTCGAAACCTGTTTTAAACGCACCGTTTCCCGCGGCCCGGACATGACCCGTACCGTGGACATTCCCGGCGGTATGCTGGGTTTCCACCGTCTGGCCATCATGGGCCTGCATGAAGAAGGCATGCAGCCCTTCCAGCTGGAAGACGATTATGTGGTCTGTAACGGCGAGCTCTATGGCTTCCGTCCCCTGCGGGCCCGGCTCATGGAAACCTATCCGATCAAGAGCGAATGCGACTGCGAGATCCTGCTTCCCCTCTACCGTGAATACGGCGTGGAGATGTTCAAAACCCTGGATGCGGAATTCGCCCTGATCCTCTGGGACGGCCGGCAG
>JAFWWK010000166.1 GCA_017523615.1 Clostridia bacterium | reverse complement strand
CCGTTGCCCGTGATCTCGGCATCCACAAAGGTCCCGCCGTAGTCCACCGCGTTGTTGCTCTCATCCCACCCGGTGAGGCGGTAGAAGTAGGGATTCTCGGTATCGTTCAGGCCGTAATTGTCGTTCCAGGCATTGCGGAACACGTAGGTGTCCTTGCCCTGAACGCCGATGTACGCTTTGAATCCCTCAGCCATCAGCGCCTTGGCCTCGTCCTCAGTCAGGGGGGCAGCCTCGTCGGCGGCTGGAGCTTCGCCGTAGATAAAGTCGAAGGTCACTTCGATGGTCTGGACCACGTCGAAGGCAGCCTTGTCCACGATGATGGGAGAAGCGCCTTCAAGGTCGCCGCCCTTGATACGGGCGTCCGCGGGGACTTCGGGGACCCATTCGTTGTACAGGTTCACGCGGGTGGTCAGGCCGTCGTCGGAGCAGGTGTAGCCCTTGCCCACTTCGATACTTTCGCCGTTGATCTTCACGTCTTTAACGTTGATGAACCAGCCGGGGAAGGTCTTTTCACCGCTGACGATGCCAACGGCCGCGAACGCGGTGCCGGAGGCGGCGCCAAGAGCGGTGCCGGTGAAGTCCAGAGCCACGGTGTAGGTGCCTTCGCCATCCACGACGGCGTTGGTGGCGGCCACGCCGGAGCCGTCATCGCTGCCCCAGTACTGGACGGTCCAGTTGGTGTCGGCAAACATGATATAAGCGGTGTCGGTCACGGGCAGCAGGCTGAAATCGATCTCTACGCTGTTGACGGTGGCAAAGGCTTCCTTATCCACAATGATCCAATTGCAGTCCGTCAGGTCGCCGTCATAGCTGCGGGCGTCCTCGGGCAGGGCGGAGACCCATTCGTTGTACACGTTCATGCGGGTGGTGACGCCGTCGTCGGAGGAGGTGTAGCCCTTGCCGAATTCGATGGCTTCGCCGTTGACGCGGATGGCGTTGATCTTAAGGGTCGCGCCCTTATAGGTGATCTCGCCCTTGGTGAGTCCCAGGGCCATGAAGGCCAGGCCCTGCGCGCCTTCGCCGGAGAATTCCAGGCCCACGGTGTAATCGCCGTAGCCGGTGACCAGGGCGTTGTTGGCGGTCACGGGTTCCGCGGCTTCGCCGCCCCAGTACTGGGCAGCCCAGGCGGAATCGGCGTACATGATGTACGCAGTGTCGATCATGTGCTCAAAAACGGTGAAATTCACGGTCACGTTTTCAACGCTGTCAAAGGCAGCCTTGTCAACGATCACGGGGGAAGCGCCTTCCAGGTCGCCGTCATAGCTGCGGGCGTCCGCGGGCAGCTCGGCCACCCATTCGTTATAGATGTTCATGCGGGTGACGACGCCGTCGTCAGAGGAGGTGTAGCCCTTGCCAAGGTCGACAGGCTCGCCGTTGACCAGGATCTGGTTGATCTTCAGGTACAGCTTTTTACCGGTCTCGGCATTGTTGAGGCCCAGGCCCATGAAAGCCAGGCCTTCGGCCTTGCCGCCCTCGACTGCGGTGAAGTCCAGGCCCACGGTATAATCGCCGGCGCCGGTCACATAAACGTTCTCGGCCTTGACGGCGCTGTCGTCGGTGCCCCAGTACTGGTTGGCCCAGGCTGCGTCGGCATACATGATATACGCCAGGTAGCCTTCAGCTTCGGCGGGTTCGCCGGCGGGTTCTTCAGCGGGTTCCCCGGCAGATTCTTCCGCGGGTACTTCAGCGGGTTCTCCCTGGTTCAGGGATTCGCGGTTGTCGGTCTTCGCGGGATCGCTGACGAGCTGGGTCTGGGTCGTGTCCGCCAGTGCGGCGGCGAACAGGCTCAGGACCATCGCCAGGGCGATGATGACGGAAAGCAGTTTTTTCATTGCGATTCCTCCTTGAAAATGTTTCTATCATGAGGCCGCCGCGCAAACGGCGCCGTCATTTCATTGTTTTAAGGCTTTCGGCCTTATGAAAGCAGCGAAATCATTTCAGCCGCCGATCCTTTGGACCGTTTCGCCCTCTACCAGGCTTCCCTCGGCGGTGGCGATCCCGCTGACGCTCTGTTCGCCCTTGGATATGGCGTCGGTCAGCATCTGGATGGCCAGGTCGGCCATGCCGTCCGAATCCTGCCGGTAGGTGGTCAGCACCGGTTTCATCAGGCGGCCCATCTCCACGCCGTCATACCCGGCGATGCTGATATCCTCCGGCACCCTGATCCCCCGGGCAGCCAGGGCCGATATGGCCCCGATGCAGCAGAAATCGTCGGGAAACAGGATGCAGGTGGGCTTTACCTCCCCGCTGAGCAGCAGATCCAGCGCGCCAAAGCAGCTTTGCGGATCACGGTAATGGGCATGGAAGATCCATTCGGGAGCGACCCTGAGGCCGCTTTCGGCGCAGCCCTTGTAGAAGCCGCCCAGCCTCAGGCTGGTCACGCTTCCCTCGTCGCCCCCGATGAAGGCCACGCGGCGGTGGCCCAGGGAAGCGATATGGCGGACCAGCTTTTCCATCCCGTCGGCATTGTCGCTGAACACCGTTCCGCAGCCCTCAAGGCGGTTGTCCACCACCACCGTGGGCAGGCCGCAGCCGCTCAGGGACAGGATCCTTGACGAGGCGTAATCCGCCTGTACAACGATGATGCCGTCCAGGCTCCGGTATTCAGCCTCGGCGACGTACACCTTGCCTTCCCCCTCGAAATGCCGGGTCAGGAAGGTCAGGTCGTATCCCCGTTTTTCCGCCCCAAGCCTGAGGCCCTCGATCAGGGAGGAAAAATACTCGTGCTGCATGACATCCTCGTACAGGATGCCGATATTGTCGCTCCGGTTGGTCTTCAGGGCCCGGGCGGCCGCATTGGGCCGATAGCCCATGCTGCCAGCCACTAGGCGGATATGCCTCACATGGCGGCTGGGGTTGTCGCCCGTCGCGTTCAACGCCCGGGAGACGGTGGCGGGAGACACACCGCAGGCCGCCGCAACGTCTTTCAGTGTGACCATTGCCTGGTCCTCCCGTTTGCAATCGTTTTCACAAAGTATTATATGCCCTGCTGCCTTTTCATGTCAACAGGATGCAGCGATTTATTGTAAAAACTTTATCATTTTGCACAAATCGCCGTTTTTTTGCCTTGCCGTGGCAAAAAGCCATGCCCGTTTATCCAATTCAACAGCTTGAAAAGCCAAAGAAAACGGGATGAAGCGCCGCCGGCGCTCCCTCCCGTCCCGAATTTTCCTTCTTTATGCCTTCCGGAGGAGGAAATCCCTCCGGAAAAGCAGCAAACGTTTGCATTTTTTATGCTTTATCCAAGCCTGTTATACGGGCGCGCTCCCGCCGGCGGAGCCGGGACAGTCCTTCCACAGCCCCGACACGAACCAGCACAGGGCCATCCAGGTATAGGTGGAATAGAACATGCCGTTTTCGTCCCTTCCGGTAAAAAGAAGCCTGCGGGCCGTCTCCAGGTCCGCCAGGAAGAACCCGTCGAACCTCTCGCTCCCTTCCGCGCCTTTCTGGCTCAGCCGTCCGGTGCCGTCCATATGGACCACCGCGCACACCAGGGCGTTGCTCTCGTCGGTCATCCCGGGAGTGGAAAACACCGCGGGATTGACCAGGGTCAGGCTGTCCTCCGGCCCGATCTCGACGCCCGTCTCCTCGCGGATCTCCCGGGCGGCGGCAAGAAGCAGGCCCTTCTCCCCCTCGCCGTCTTCCCGGTCCCTGAGCCCCGCCGGCACGCTGAGCAGGTACTGCCCGCAGGGATAGCGGTATTCGTAATTGAACAGCATTTTCGCCTCCCCGTCGGAGGAGATCGTGATCACAAAGCAGCTGACCGCGTCGGCGGTCATCCTGCGGACCTCCTCGCCGTTTTTAAGACAGGTGAGGTCCTCTTTTTCGTGCCTGGTGGCGTCGTAATAATGCTTTCCCTCTTCATACTGGATATCGAACACCTTCACAAACCGGGTGTCCAGGAGGGGCCTGATCATATCGTCCGTGATTCTGAACTCGTCCATTATAAGCGTTCCCTTTCCATATTTTGCTGAAGATGACGCCTTTTTCTTTTTTTCCGAAAGAGAATGATTTTTGAAAAAAGCGTGCTCCCATGGTGACTAAGCGCCGGTGAAGGCGGCAAAGGCCTTCCCCGCGGCGTCAGCGCCAGATCTTCCTGCCCCGTTCGTCCTCCGCGCCCGAGAGGCGGCGGAAGAAGGTGTTGATCACATCCCGCCATTCGGCGGCGTCTTTGACCTGCAGATCCAGCCTGCGGCAGATCTCCCCCCTGTCCCTCTCGGGGAAGGGCAGCTTCTTTACGTCCTCCGCCATTTTTTCCGCCAGGGCGGCGCCCTCGAAATGGTCGTCATAGATCCGCTGGATCAGCGTCCGCCCGTCCCGCATCACGCTGTCATAACGGCGCCGGTGGAAAAACAGCAGGTATTCGTCGGGGCACTTCTCCGGATCCCGGTAGATCCTTTGGAATTCCTCTGGATACTGGTCCAGGTAGCCGGTGCCGGAGGAGGTGCGGTCGATGCCCACAGCGTCCCTGTCCGCCCGGTGGTAGGTGCCCCAGAGCTGGTATTCGTATCCGTCGGGGCTCGGACCGTAATGGCCGTTGGGGCTCACCATCCAGCAGATCCCAAGCGGCGCGCAGTATTTTTCATATATGCCGCGAGATCCCATCAGCGCCCGCGCCAGGATATCCTCGTCCCCTTTTTCAAAGCCCCAGGTCATCCGGATAAAGATCCGGGCGGTCTCCTCCGCCCCGCACATGGGATCCCACGCATAACGCCCGTAGGCAAAAAGATTGGCCAGCGCCAGGGGATCCCCGGTCCAGCAGTCGTCCCGTCCCAGGTTGGATACCGCCGCGATGGCGACGGGCCTGTCCTTCCCCATAGCCGAAAAGACCTCGTCCCACATGGGCGGCATGTAATACAGGTCGATCTGGTGCCCGGTGTATTCCTGGGCCAATTGGAACTCCACCGCCAGGTGGGTATGCTCCATGGACAGAAGCAGCGGGCTCAGGGGCTCCCGCACCTGGAAATCGAAGGGCCCGTGCTTGACCTGCAGGATGACGTTGTCGTCAAACTGCCCGTCCAGGGGCTGGTAGGTCTCGTACGCCGCCTTCGGGCGGTCGGTGCGGGTGTCCCGCCAGTCCTGCATGCAGTTATATACAAAAGCCCGCCACACGAGGGTGCCGCCGAAGGGTCTGAGGGCCCGGGCCAGCATGTTCGCCCCGTCGGCATGGGTGCGCCCGTAGGTAAAGGGGCCGGGACGGTGTTCGCTGTCGGCCTTCACCAGGAACCCCGCCAGGTCCGGCACGGCGGCGTACACTTTTTCGGCGCGGTCCTTCCACCAGGCGGCGACCTCCTCGTCCAGGGGGTCGGCGGTGGACATGCCGCAGCGCATGGGCATGGCGAAATCCACCGACACCATCAGGCGGACCCCGTAGGGCCGAAGCAGGCCGGCCATGGCCTTCAGGTCCGGTAGCATCTCGTCGATCAGCCCCTGGGCGGGCTCGTGCACGTTGACGTTGTTGATGCACAGGCAGTTGACGCCGACGGAAGCCAGCAGCCTTCCCAGCATCCGGATCCGCTCCGGCCGGTAAGTGAGCCTGCCGCCTTCAAACCATATGGACCGTCCGCTGTAGCCGCGCTCCACCGTGCCGTCCATGTTGTCCCAGCAGTCGATCATCCTGAGACCGTACTGGGGACGCTCGTCCCCCTCGGGCAGTTTTTCCCCGGCCAGACGGTGCCTGACCAACCGGTATACGCCGTAGAGCAGCCCCGTTTTTCCGCCCCGGACACGCCAGGCGTTCCCTTCGGCAAGGATCCGGTAACCCTCGCCCAGGGACCCGTCCTTCTCAAGGACCACCCCGTCCTTCCCGAAGCAGCTTTCCGCCTCTGCCCGGGCGATCTCTTCGGTCGTCATATCCCTGTCCGTGATCCCGGCGTCCAGGGCGCCGAGCCATCCCATATGTCCGTCCCACACGCTCATTCCGATACCTCCCTGTAACAGGTTTTTTCAGGTCCCGCCAACCTTCGGGCGGCATGAGAGGCCTGCATCTTCAGTTCTGACTCACGTAATAAGAATAATCATATCCGGGATCGGCCTCTTCCTTCAGGGGACGCGCCCGGAAGAAGCATACCCCACTGCCCCTGATCTCAAGGGTACAGGGCCCATAGGCGCCGCCGATGCGCCGGGAGGAGACCCGGGGCGCGCCGCTCTGCCTCAAAAGCGCTTCCGTCTCCTTTGAAATAACGGCCGGCTCGCCCAGGTCGTGCCAGATCTTCAGGGGATCGCTGCCCCCGTCCTCGACCATCTCCTCGGTCAGGGCCATGGCCGCGTCCCCGGGCAGGGCAACGGTACAGCGGAACGACTTGTTTTCCCTTCCCTCGTTCCATACCACGCCTTCCCAGCTCCCGTCCTCCCTTTCCATCACCACGCTGTGGGCGTCCCTGTGCGCGCACCTGCCCTTCAACCGGCTGAAGAACGCAAAGGTCCATAGCGTCGGCTTGGGAATGTTCCCGGCCGCCATCAGCCCGAAGCCGCCGT
>JAFWWK010000165.1 GCA_017523615.1 Clostridia bacterium | reverse complement strand
CCGGCAAGGCCCGTCGGCTGGAAAGGGCGTGCCTTTTCACCATGGGGGACGTCGCCGCCCGGACCCAGTATGACGAGGAATGGTTCTATAAAACCTTCGGCATCGACGGGGAGATCCTGATCGACCACGCCTGGGGGATCGAACCGGTGACGATGCGGGACATCAAATCCTACCGCACCGACAGCACCAGTTTGTCCAACGGGCAGGTGCTCCCGCGCCCCTACCGGTTTGACGAAACGCGTTTGGTGCTGTCGGAAATGCTGGAGGTGCTGTGCGCCGACATGTTTTCAAAGAACCTGATCGCCTCTTCCTTCACCTGGTGGGTCTCCTATGACTGGAAATCACTGGAAGAATGTCCGGGCTACGAGGGGCCGGTGACGCCGGATTTTTATGGGCGGCTCCATCCCTGCCACAGCGGCGGCACCGTAAAGACCCGTATAGCCACCAACAGCCTGAAAACGGTGCGGGAAAAGCTGCTGGCTTCCTTTGACGCCGTGTGCGACAGGCGGCTGCTTTTCCGCCGCCTGGGGGTGTGCGCCAACGAGACCGCGGTGGACGAGGGGACCTTCCAGATGGACATGTTCACCGATTACAAGGCCCTGGACAGGGAAAGGCGCATCATGGGGGCTATGGCGGAGGTCAGGAAAAAATTCGGCCCAAACGCAGTCTTCAAGGGGATGAACATGCTGGAGGGCGCGACCGCGCTGGAAAGGAACCGGCAGATCGGCGGACACAGGGCCTGAGGGGAGAAAGGAAGGAGGCGGAAGGATGACGCCGGGAGAGATGCGGATGCCTGCTGATTTCAAGTATAAAAACGTGTACCTGAAGGGAAAGCCGGTCCATACCGGGGCCGACGGATTCCTGAGGCGGCATCCGCCGATGGATCCGGGGCGCCGGGCCAAAATATTCAGTCCATTTGACGCCCTGCGGGGCTTTGGCGACGCGGTAAAATCCAAGGACATCGTATACGCGGACCGGCCGGAGGTCAGTGAGGACGCGCAGCGGGAGATCGACCGGAAGCTGGCGGCGCTGCGGGACCTGACGCGCTTCAGAACGGGCAAAAATAACCGACCCCGCGTTGAGATCGCCTTTTTTGCGGTGTGTACCGATCCGGACAATTTCGCCTGCGGCGTCCGGGGAAAGGTAAAGACCGTTTCCGGCGTCTGCCGCCGGGTGGACGACGGACCCGGCCGCACGGTGACGGTGGGAGACAGCGTGATCCCATTCGACGACATCCTGTCACTCAGCGCCGAGGGACTGCCCGAACAGGGCGGAGAGGCGGACGGGCAGTGAAGGACCCCCTGCGGGTCAGGCGCTGCTGCCTGCTTGGCCCGCCGCCGGAATGGCTGAAAAGGCCGGAAGACGACGTCCGGGTGGATCTGGAAAACGGCGTCATGACGGCTGTCCGGGAGGGCCTGAACACCTTTGTCTGCGGCCTGGACCGGGGCGTGGGCATCTGGGGTGCGGAGATCGTGATCCGCCTGAAGGGGCAATTCCCGGATATGGGGCTGCGCATGGTCGCCTGCATCCCGTATCCCGGCTTTGACGCGGAATGGGACGATCCGTGGCGGAACAGGTACCGCGTCCTGCTCAGTCTTGCCGAATATGTAAAAGTGCTTTTCCCATTTCCGTCGCCTGCCGCGCGCCGGATAAGGAACGAGTGGGCGGTGATCCACAGCGCCCGGGTGATCGCGGTCTGCGGCAGGGACGATAAGGAAATGCGGGAGGCTGTTTTCTGCGCAGGGAAAAACAGGGTACCGGTAAAACGCATCGAGGGATAAAGCGCATATTGGATCGCGGGATGGTTTGTGGTATCATGGGAGCGGAATAAGCCTGATGAGAGGGATGTGTCTGCCGAAGGCAGCCCCTTCATAAGGGCTGGACGATGGTGAAACCGGGAAAACCCTTCGGGACCGCGGGAGGAGATATGATGACGGACTTTGGCATCAGCGAGATGCAGGAGATGCAAAGGCAGCTGCAGAAAAAGTATAAGGGCCGCTGGGAACTCATCGGGCCGGAGACGGGAAAAAACAAGCTGCTCTGGATGATCGGCGAGGTGGGCGAGGTGATCGACATCATCAAAAAGAACGGCGATATCCGGGCTGTATCCGATCCGGAGCTGAGGAAGGCGCTGGTAGAGGAAATGGCGGACGTGCTGATGTTCTATAACGACGCGCTGCTCTGCTGGGGGATCTCCGCGGAGGAGCTCAAGAAGGAATACACGGACAAATTCCGCCGGAACCTTGAGCGCTGGTAAACAACGCCTGAAGGACGATTGCCCGGGCAGGCCGGAAAAAAGAACGGGAGGGCCGAGATGCTGACCGTCACACGGGAAAAGGCAAGACAGTTTATCCTTCTCAAGCAGGGTCTTCTGGGGGAATACCGCTTCGCCGGAAAGGACGGCGCGTACCGCTATGTCCGCCAGTGCGGATGCATCCAGTACGACCCGGTGGACGCCTGCGGAAGGAACGCCGAGCTGACGCTCCAATCCCGGGTAAAGGGCTTCAAAAGGGGGATGCTGGACGATCTTCTTTACCGGGACCGTCTTCTGACGGATTACCCGGATAAGGAGCTGGCCATCTGGCCCGTCGAGGACTGGCCGTATTTTTCCTTTTATCGGGAAAGGAGCTTGAGTCACGGCAGGTCCTTTGCCGGTATCCCGGAACTGGAGAAGGAGGCCGTGGCCTATATCCGGGAAAACGGCCCGGTCAGCGCCGACACGCTACCCATCAAAGGCAGCGTTTTCTGGCATTCCTCCATGCACTGGAGCGGCCACTGGGACAGGGAATCCCCGGCGGCACGGTCCGTGCTGGAGCAGCTGTATACCGACGGGGTGCTCCTGATCCATCATAAGGAAGGGACCCGGAAATATTATGACCTGGCGGAAAAGTACCTGCCCGCCGGGCTGCTTGCCGCTTCGAACCCCTGCCCGGACAGGGAGTCGTGGCTCCTGTGGCGTGTTAAAAGGAGGATCGGAGCGGTGGGAATGCTGTGGGACCGCCGTTCGGACGCGTGGCTTGGGATCGATATGGCCCCGGAGGAGCGGAACGCCGCCTTTGCCCGCCTGGAGCGGGAAGGGGCGATCACGGCGATCCGGGCGGAAGGCGTGCGCTTTCCGCTGTATATGCTGAGCGCGGACCTGCCGCTCTTTGAGTCCGTCCTGTCCGGGGAGTCCGCTCCCCGTTCGCGGCTGGAATTCCTGGCTCCCTTGGACCCGATGCTGTGGGACCGGAACCTGGCGGAAGCCCTCTGGGATTTCCGCTATTCGTGGGAGATCTATACACCCCCTGCCAAACGCAAATACGGCTATTACGTGCTGCCCATGCTGTGGGGCGACCGCTTCATCGGCCGCATCGAACCGAAGGCGGACCGGAAGGCGGGGACGCTTACCGTCCGGAACGTCTGGCTGGAAGACGGCGTCCGTCCCACAAAAAAGCTCGCCGGGCTGATCAACGGCGCCGTCCGCCGCCTGGCGGCCTTTAACGGATGCGCCGTTGGCGAACTTCACGGCGGGGAGGATAATCTATTTGACTGAATACGGGATCATATGGTAAAATATTCTATATATTTCATGTTGATAAAACGATCCGGTATTATACCGAAATAAATGAATGGAGTGATATCCTTGGCGGAACAGAATTACCTCAGCGAAGTACTGCCGTAAGGTGCGATCGTAACAACGGAAGTAAGGAACCAGTACAGAATAATTCGTCAGCTGAGCGAGGGCGGACAGGGCATCGTTTATATTGTGGAAGGCCCGTCCGGCATGAAATGCTTCAAGCAGTACAAGCAAAGCATGATCGCGAGCCGCCCGGACGTCCTTGACCATATCAGGATGCTGGTCAAAAAGGGCGTGTCGGATGCCCGCTATTTTGTGTGGCCGCAGGAGATCGTTTCCTCCGGACGCGTTCACGGATACATCATGGACCTTGTCGACAGTTCCTATGCCATGCTGGTCCGCTTTGTTCTGCCCATGAGCCTTAAAGGTGTGCGCTTCTGCAATACAAAGGTCACCGTGGACGCCATGCTGAACCTGGTCTCCGCCTTCAACGTGCTTCACATGACCGGCTACAGCTACCAGGACCTGAGCCTTGGCAACTTCATGTTCAATCCCGAGACCGGCGATCTGAGAATCATTGATAATGACAATATCTCGATCAACAACACCGGCAGCGGGATCCTGGGGACCCCGGGCTTTATCGCGCCGGAGGTACTTTCGAGCAGGGTCCCCAACCGGTACAGCGACTATTTTTCCCTTTCGATCATCCTGTTCCATATCTTTTTCCGGGCGCATCCGCTGGAGGGTGTGCGTGCGCTGGTGCCGCTGCTGACCCCGGAAAAGGAAATGGCTATGTATTGCTCCGATCCGGTCTTTATCTTTGACCGTGAGGACGCGAGGAACCGGCCCGACAGGGATTTGCAGGGATATGTTATCCGCGTGTGGAATCAGATGCCCGCATACCTCCAGGGGGCGTTTCAGGTCGCTCTCGGCAAGGAAGCCATGCTTCGGGAACCGAGAAAGCGGATAGACGAGAGCAGCTGGGAAAAGATCCTGATCCGTCTGCGCAACGACGTGGTCTCCTGTCCATGGTGCGACGCGGAGATGGCGTATATCGGCCGTCCGCTGACGATATGTCCGGACTGCCGCAAACCGCTGGGGACCCAGTACGCGTTCCGTACGGACCATTATAAGTATCCGATCCCGATCTCCTACAACTGTGCGCTGATGTCGGGCAATCTCCGCTACTGCGATACCGGCAGGGGAAACATCAGAGAGATCGAGATCAAGCGTGCGAAAAACGATCACAGGATCCTGATCATCAAAAATGTCAGCGGCAAGCGGATCACCGTGCGCCGTGCAGATGCGCAGAATGACGTGCTGGCCGAAAACGCCATGATCGCGGTGACGGCGGTGAAGCAGATCGTCATGTCAGACGGGACGGTCATTTCCGTAGGCCCGCTCCAGTAAGCGGTAATAAAATGACAGGAGGAAAAAAAACATGGGCATTCAGGCAGGAAACGATATTCAGGAAGGCAAACAGCTTAAGGAACTGCATATGTTTTATCTGCTGGACATCTCCGGATCCATGGAGGGCGAGGGGATCCAGCAGCTCAACAGCGGCATGCGTGAAACGGTCCGGATCCTGAAGGATAAATTCGAAGGCAAAGGAGACGCCCATCTGCGGATCTCCGTGATGACTTTCAGCAACGCCGCCCAGTGGGTCACCGGGACGCCGGACAGCAAGTATTCGGAATATATCGAGGATTTCATCGATTTCCCCGAGCAGACGGCCGCGGGCCTCACCCATCTGGGCGACGCGCTTACCCTTTTGCAGAAGGGCCTGAGCCGGGAGGAGATGCTGGAATCGCCCACCGGAAACAAGCGACCCATCATCATCGTCATGTCCGACGGCGCTCCCAATGACGACTGGGAATCCGCCCTGAAAAAGATCCAGGAGAACCGGTGTTCCAGCAATCCATCAAGATCGCCATTGCCCTGGGAAGCCATGCCAAGGAGGATGTTCTCGCCAAGGTCGTCGGCGACCGCGAGGGTGTTTTGCGGATCACAAAAATGAGCCAGTTCGCCAGCATGCTGGTAGCCGTCAGCGTTACGAGCAGCCTTGCCGGCAGCAGGAGCGTTGTGAACGATGATCCCAGCAAGGACGGGCGCAATGTGGTAAAGAAGATCAACGAGGAGTATTCTCAGGATCCCGTGCCGGCCCCCAAGCCGCCCGTTCCCGATCCGGTTCCCGCGCCCGTTCCGTCCACTCCGGATCCCAAACCGCCTGTCGATCCGCTCTTTACCGAAGTGGACGTGGAATGATCCTGCGCGGGCTCATTCGGAAACAGGTGACGAGCATGGAAGCAGATGACAGCTGCGTCATCTGCTTCTTTTGGAGGAAATCGATATGCTGAGTGATTATCGGATGTTTTGCGTTTCCGTACGGGGCGCATCCCATATTCAGGAAGGTACGCCGAAGGAAGACGCCGCCGGGAAAGCCATATTTGATCACGGGATGATCGGCGTCGTTTCGGACGGGCATGGCGACGCGCGCTGTATGCGCTCTTCTCTGGGTTCGGATTACACGGTCAGGATAGCGACCTGCTGCCTGGCGCGCTGGCTGGATGGACAGCGTCCCGCTGAGGCGCAGGGTGAGAAGGAGCCGGAAGCAAAGAGGGAGGAGCGGATATCCGGAAAGCAGGACGAAGCCGCTTCCGGCGGCGCGGAGGGACTGCCTGCGGACGAAGGGGAAAGCGGTGCGCAGGGCGGAACAGATCCATTTTCCCGGCCGGAAGGATCGGATGACCGGGAAGAAAACGAGTCCGGGGAAAAAGACGATACTGAGCCCGGAGTGCAGCCACCGGAAGAGGAAGAGGCGGCGGAGGACCCCTGGTCCGACGAGAGCATCATGCGGCTGTGCCGGGAGATCACCGGAAAGTGGAAGAAGGCAGTGACCGCGCATTTCAGCGAGCACCCGCTGACCGAGGAAGAGATCAGAGCCGCGGGGAACCTCTATCCTGTCTATGCCGAGGGCAGGCGGATCCCCCATATTTACGGTGCTACCCTGCTGGCCGCTGTCATGACGGATGAGAAGATGCTTTTGATCCAGAAAGGGGACGGACACGCGGTCTTCATTTATGAGGACGGGTCGTTTGATCACGAGGTGATCCCGTGGGACAAACGGTGCGAACTGAATTTTACCACTTCTCTGTGCGACGAGGATTCGCAGGATACTTTCCAGTGCGCCGTTGTGGATATGTGCCGCCGTCCTGCCATAGCGGCTGTCGTGCTGGCGTCCGACGGAATGGAAGACTGCTTTTCCGATATGGAAGCTGCGGATGTATTTGTCGGACAGACGGCGTACTTCGGCGCCAGGGAAGGCGTGGAAGACCTGGAAGACTATCTGGAATCCGAGCTGTCCGTTCGAAGCGACCGGGCCAGCCGTGATGACATCTCCATGGTGGGCTGGATCGACCCGTAGGCCATGCTTCCCCTCGGCCGGCGTTACGACCTGATGGGCGAGGAGTTCCGCGCACGCAATATGCTCAAGGAGGCGCAGCTGCGCATCGGATCCATGAGCGCCAGCAAACAACGCCTGGAGGAACATATGCGGCGGATGAAGGAAGGCATCGCCGCTCTGAAAAAAGAACAGGAAGAACTCAAGGCAAGGCAGGAGGAACTGAAGGAGATCCAGGAGAGCCGCAGGACGCGGATGCAGGAGGATCCCTCCATGCGCGCGCTGCAGGGGATCCTGGCCGATCTCGGAAAGGGTATGAACGAACTGTACGAAAAGGTCAGGACCTTCGGCAGTCTCCGGGAAGCCTCTGAAAATGACCGGGGGGAACTGGAAAAGATCGCCGCCCGGCTGGACGCCGGTGAGAAGGAACTTGCTTCCCTGCAGAAAGAATACGACGAACTGAAGGAAAAATATACGGAATATGCAGGACGCTATAAGCAGTGGACCGACCGGAAGGACACAGCGATAAGCATGCTGGACCGGCTCAGGAATGAGATTGCCTCTGTTGACGCTCCTATGGAAGAGAGCGAGGACGCGAAAGAAGCTTTCCGGCGGATGATGGAGGACTGAAATCCGGGCCTCCCGAGCGCCGGCCGTCAAAGCGGCCGGATGGAGGACGGCCCGGAGCGGGGCTTTTTTGACAGAACACCAAAGGCACGAACATGGTTTAAGGAGGCGCATTTATGGCAGGGTTGCCCGAAGCCGTGGCGGCGGTATGCCGCTGCACCCAGAGTAAAAAACAGTATGGCATCGAATTTCGCCCAGTAGAAAAGGGGACCTGGCGCGCGCTGTGGTCTTTTCCCCTTTCCGAGGAAGACGCGCAGTTTGAAGGGTTCGACGAGACCGTGATCGAAGGCAAAATCGTTTATGAAGATCATTACAACGGCTGCCTCGGCTGCGGGATCAGGGGCTTTGTAGTTTGCCGCAAGTGCAAAAAGCTCTGCTGCGGCACGCTGGACGGCGATATCTTTCATTGCCCGTGGTGTGGG
Source organism: Clostridia bacterium (assembly GCA_017523615.1). GTDB lineage: Bacteria > Bacillota > Clostridia > Christensenellales > Aristaeellaceae > RUG756. The sequence goes on along the minus strand of JAFWWK010000165.1, from coordinate 15,376 downwards.
AATTCCGGGAAGGTGGTCTACGGAAAGATCGCTTTCCGCGCGGGCGGGAATTTCTGATGTCTTAACCCCTGCCGAAAAAGAGGCGCTGACAGGAACCGTGCGCCGTATGGCGCGAGATGATCCGGAGACAGCCCATCCGGGTCTTTGGAGGACAGGACCATGTATTGTTACCGCTGCGGAGCGGTCAAGACCGGCGTCAGATGTCCGATTTGCGGCGCTGACGAAAAAACACGCTGTGTGCCCCGAAGCGCGGAGGGCAAAGCGCTCCGTATGCTTTTTGATATGCAGGACATCGGCCCGGAATCGACGATCGGGGATCCCGGGCAGTTTGAACTGCTTGTCACGGATATCCTTCCCGGCGAAAAGTATGTCTATTTCCGCATGCAGCTCCATTTTATCACCAGCGTGCATAACGTGGGCGCGATGCTGATGGACCAGATCCGTTCCGGGACCCTGCCGGACAGCGGTCTGTATGCCGCGCTGTGCGAAAGCGCAGGGGAAACAGGGTTTTCGTTGGATGTGCGGCGGCGGGTCATCGAGGCGATCTATGAGATGATCGGGTGGCAGATCCCGGGGACGGCGGCCGGTTCTTATGCTCCGCCGGATCCCCCAGTGCAGAAGGCGCCGGTGCGGTACGATCCCTCTCCGGCGCCTATGCCGGTGAGACGACCCGCTGAAAAAAAAGAACCGGCTTTCCGGCCGGTCGCGCCGGAAAACGGCAGGGACCTGATCATCCGAATGATGCTCTCCGAGGCTGAAGTGAAGAACGGCTGCGTCAAAAAGACCGACGTCCGCCGAAGGGAGCGCTGCGTCACATGCTCCGGCAGCGGAAGATTTATCGATAAAATATGCTACGGCTGCGGTGGGGTTGGGGCCTGTGAGGCTGACAGGGAACTGACGCTGAAGTTTGACGGGAGACAGGCCGCTACCAATTACAGGGCCAGATTTCAGGGTCTCGGGGACCAGGGGATCGGCGGCGGAAAAGACGGCGATCTGTATGTGCTGGTCGATGTGAAAATTTCCCCGGCGCCGAAGGTTCCGGCGAAAGACTCCTTTGGGAGGACGGACCCTGCGCCCGGTCAGGCGAAAAAGCCCTATGGAAGAGCGCCCACGATGCCGGTGTCCTCGGGAGATCCTGCCGGGATCAACGGCAGGGACCTGGTTTGTGAGATCGTGATCACGCCGGAGGAAAACTGGGCAGGATGTCAGAGGAGAATTATCTATGAACGCCTTGTTTCCTGCGCGGCATGCCAGGGCAGGGGGAGAGACGGATACGGGCGCGCATGCCCCGTCTGCAGCGGAAAACAAACGTCATCCGTCCAAAGAACCATGACCGTGACCGTCACGCCGCATCCGGGACAGGAGAGGTATACTTTGCCGGTGCTGCGCGGCCAGGGCGACGTAGGCCTGGGGGGAAACAGCTACGGGAACCTGATCGTTCATGTCCGGGTGGACAAATCCGCCGCGTCCGCTTCCCGGATCCCTCAGGCTCAGCGGTCCGCCGCGCCTGCTTCCCGGATCCCTGAGATCCACCAGTCCGCCGCGCCTGCTTCCCGGATCCCTCAGGTTCCCCGGCCCACACGGACACCCGTGGCTGCCCCGGTGGAGAAAAAAGCCGGAGTCAACGGCGGTGATGTGGTCTGCAGCATTCAGATCACGCCGGAAGAAAACATAACGGGATGCTATAAAGAGATCAGTTATGAACGCATGATCCGGTGTGCGTCGTGCGGGGGAAACGGGACGGACGGGCATGGCCGTGTCTGTCCCACATGCGGGGGCAGACGGAACGTCGTTTCCCTCAATACCCTGACTGTGACCGTCGCTCCGCACCCGCGTCAGAGGCGGTACACCCTGCCGGCCGTGAAAGGGCAGGGCAATGTCGGGCCGGATGGTACCTGCTTCGGGAACCTGATCGTCCATGTCCGGGTGGGATGATCCGGAGCGATATACTTTCAGGGGGCTGCCGTTTATGCGGCAGCCCCCTGAATGACGGCGGAAGGCCGTTACAGTTTTTCCCCGCAATTGGGGCAGAATTTGTGAGGCGCGTCCAGCTTGTGGCCGCAGTTGGGACAGAATTTGGGGCGGAAAACATCCTCCGCTGGGGCCCCAGGGGGCATTTCGTCCTGCTTGAGGAGCGCGTCCTCCTGATCAAGAGGCGCGTCGTCTTCCGCGGGTTTCAAGGCGGCGACGGCTTCGTCGGCCATGGCGGCGAAACGGAGGTATTCCTCATCCTTGTGGGGATCAAAGGGTTTTGCTCCTTCGAGGAATTGCCGGATTGACCGGACGGCCTTCTGCAGGCCGTCGTCCTGCTTTGGCTTGTCCGCTTCAGGTTCGTCAATGGTGACGGTGGAACGGTTCAGCAGCACGCTGATCTGGTCGAACCAGGGGTTATCCACATGGATCTTCACTGAAAAATCAAAGGACCAGCGGGTGCGGGGCGGATCGTCCGGCACCATTTTTCCGCTTTCGTCCCGGTGCTCGATCTGGTTGTGGCGCTCGTTGATCCTGACCTCGGCTGAGGTAACGTCGTCCAGGGAAAGGATGTCCGGGTTGCCGCCCTCCAGGTCCCGGGAAGAACAGACGGCGAATCGGCGGGCGCTGTCGTCCACCCGCAGCCGCGTGCTTCCTTCGCCGAAGGCCCGGTCGCAGTGGAATTCAGCCACCAGCGCCTTGTTGCGTTCTCGCCAGGCCAGCTGATCGCGGATCTGGGCGACGGTGGAGTCCCTGCGTTCGCTGAAGAAGGGGGACAGCTTCGCCGCGCAGTCCTTGCACAGATTGCCATCCTCAAGCTTGCGGTTGCCGAGAAGTCCGATCTTTGCACCGCAGATGTCGCAGAATTTTTTGTCAAAAAGTCCCATACAGACCCTCCTTTCCTTTTCGGTTCTCGCTAAGGATATTATAACCGAACCGGGGACGAAAGAAAAGGGATTTCTTGCCGATAAACTTTTTACGGGCGTTATGAAAACCGGAAGACGTTCAGCCCGACGTCTTCGTTCATTTCCCTTTCCACTTCGCCGGGGATCACATTCACCGTCATTTCGCAGGTGGCGGACACCCTGAGCTCGGTTGCGTGACCGCCGTGGGCGCGAAGCTCCCTGTCACAAAGCGTGACATGAAGGTGCAGGTACACCCCGCCGTCCTTGCGGGTCACGGTGCCGCAGAGATTGCTGATCTCCATCGGTTCGTCGAAACTCTTTTTGAAAAAAGTTTTCGTGGGCACGTCGTAAACGCACACCGCGGCGTGGTCGACGGCTCCCAGGGCGTCCACCCGGGCCAGGCGGATATCCTCCTTCCGGCACAGATCCTTAAGCTGTGTCAGGATTTCCTCGCCCCGGTCCATGCGCACCACATAGGTGTCGCCGAATCTTTTGTATTCCATGGTTTCCTCCTTCGGGAACGGGCCTGCGGTCAGCCCGATGGTATTATCCCGGGCCTTAACGTGAAAGCCGGGTCATGTAAAGCTTATAATCGGATGATAATCGGTTTTTATCATCCTGTCAACACTCCTTTCCGCCGTTGATGCCTTTCGCAGCGGGGCCCCGCCCATGAACAAGAAACGAAAAAATGCAGAAAAGCAGGCATATGATCTGCGTTTCTTTTTTTCATTGTCCCGGAGAATAAAATATGATAAAATCGAATACAATATTTGACGGTCAGACGGGCGATACCCTGGGCATGACAGATGACGCCAAGGCAGCGATCATGACTATTTGAGGTGAAACATGGATCTGAGCAATGTGTATTTTGTGATCGGCACGTCCTACGCGGGTAAATCCACAGTGGTGAAAAACCTGGCAAAAAAGCATCATGGCATCGCGCTGGAGGAAAACTACCATGATGCGAAGCTGAACGAGCTTGACAGCGGGGAGTTTCCCAACCTGACCTACACCCGGGACCTGAAGGACTGGCATGAGTTTATCCGGCGCACGCCGGACGAATATGTCACATGGCTTGAAAATGTCAAAAAAGAATGCGAGACCGTCGAACTCCGGATGCTGGAGGAACTGCTTGACGACCCCGAAGCGCGGGAAAAGAAGATCTTTGTGGATACCAACATCTGCGTCGAGACGCTTCACCGGATATCGGATACGAAGCATGTCCTGGTGATGCTGGCTGATCCGGAGATCGGGATCCGTCGTTTTTTTGACAGGCCGGACCCGGAAAAACAGTTCCTGTACAGGCTGATGCTGGAGGAAAAGGACTCGCAGGCGGCTTTGGACAATTATCGACAGATCCTTACGCGCGTATGCTCAAGGGAAAGCTATGACGCTCTGCTTCATTCCGGCTTCCGGGTGATCTTCCGGGATGAGAACAGAAGGCAGGAAGAAACGGTCCTGCTGGCCGAAGGCGTCTTCGGTATATGAGCACTGGGAAGAATTCGGACTGCCCGCTGACGAATGGATGCTGATGAGGTAAAAATGATGCGGAACATTCTCACGGAGATCAGGGATCGAACGGCGTTCCGGGCATGGCTTGCGTCCCATGTTGATGAAACGGAATGCTGGATACATGTCAGGCGCGGCAGACCCATGGAGGACGGAGCGTTTTATTATCTCGACGCGGTGGAAGAGGTGCTGTGCTTCGGGTGGATCGACAGCACGCAGAAGGTGATCGGAGGCGTGCGGATGCAGCGATTCACGCCCCGGAAAAAGAACAGTCCCTGGTCGGAACTGAACAAGGAAAGGGCACGACGGCTGCTGCGGCTTGGCCTGATGACGGACGCGGGACGGGCGGCGCTGCCTCCCATGGGACCGCGAAGCTTCCGCATGGATCCGGATGTGGCCAAAGCGCTGAAAAAAGCGAGGGTCTGGTCCCGCTTCCGCTCCTTCCCGCCGCTTTACCAGAGGATCCGGGCCGGCAACGTGGCTTTTTACAGGGGTCGGAACGAGGAGGCTTACCGGCAGGCCATGGACCACCTGATCCGGGAGACCGGGAAGGGCCGCATGTGGGGCGAATGGAACGATTACGGCAGGCTGTGGGACGAGGAAGATGTTTCCGGAAAGGACGAATGACAGGGCAGGGAATGAATCCCGGACGGACAGTAATGCGGCGGCTGAAGGACGACGATACCCGGCCTGTGATCACCGCGCGGGAACAGAGGTGCAGCTCCCAAGCAAAGCGCGCTCAGCCTTCCTCCGACGGCCATTGTGTTTTTTATGGGCGGCGGATGTGAGTATCCGGCGGAAAAAGGCGCGGCAGGTGTGGATATGTAAACATCGGCGTTATCAGCGTGTTACGGTATCTGGAACTTGGGGCCGCGGCGGTCCTGATGGCTTCGGATATGCGCTCCATGGGGCCGGATGCGCCTAAAATGGGAATGGCTGATGACAAGGAAAATGAAGTTTGATCTTGCGGAAAAAGGACTTCAGGCCGCGGGATCGATATCGGAGGCGGCCTTTCTCTGAAAGAGACATAAAGGAAGGGAAAGAGATAATGGAGATCGGGATCAAGGCGCTGTCGCCGGATCTGGCTGAAGCCTATCTGGATTTTTTCGATCATCGCGCATTCTCCGACGGTTCACCCTATTATCCGTGTTACTGCAATGCATTCAACATGGGCACAGCGGAGATCGACGCGATGAGGGAGGAGTCAAAGGCATACGGCGGCGGTACGGAAGGATGGAAACAGGCCCTGCGGGGGTCAGCGTCCCGTTTGGTAAAGGAGGGAAGGATCCGCGGGTATCTGGCCTTTGACGGTGGGACCGCCGTCGGATGGTGCAACGCGAACGACCGGATGAACTACTTCCGGGTTGGCGAGTTCGATCTGGATCACGTTCCGGAGGACCGTCCGCCGGAACGACTGCGGTACGGGCAGGTGAGATCAGTCGTCTGCTTTGAGATCTGTCCGGAATACCGCGGCAGGGGCATCGCGGGCAGGCTGCTCAGAAAGGTCTGTGATGATGCCAAGGTCGAGGGATACGAGTGTGTTGAAGGTTATCCTGTTTTGAACGCGCAGGCAGCCATGGCGTTTACAGGGCCGGCTGCCCTGTATCGGAAATTGGGTTTCACGGAATACGCACAGTCGGGCAATACGGCCGTGATGCGGAAATATTTACACGGGGATGGCTGAGCATAATCGATGATCACACAGCGGCTGACAGATTTTTCACAGGTCGAAGCGCTTTACAGGATTCGCTTGAAGGAGGATTTTCCTCCCGACGAGCTCAAGCCCCTGGATTCCATGAGACGCTCGTGGGGAAAAGACGCATATGAATGCTATGGCCTGTTTGACGGTGACGATGTCCTGGGATACGCGTTCTTTGTGCGCCGTGAACGGGACTTTCTCCTTGACTATTTTGCCATTGCCCGTGAGCACAGAGACCGGGGGCTCGGTACGCTTTTCCTTAGGCAGCTGGCTGACCGCATTCGCGGGGCAAACTGCGCCGTATGCGAGGTACAGGACCCGGATAAAGCCGTGAACGAAAAGGAGCGGATCGAGCGGGAGCGAAGGCTGCGGTTTTATCTGCGCAGCGGTTTTCGCAAAACGGAGCTGACATCCGTTCTGTTCGGGGTGAACTACCGCATCCTGGAGATGCCCGGAACGCAGGCGCATACCCTTCAGCAGGTCCGCGAGGCTTATACCGAGCTGTATCGCCGCACCCTGCCCGAGGAGTTATTCCTCGCCGAATTTCAGGTGAAGCAATGATGACAGTCAATTTTGACCTGATCATCGCCGGGTGCAATACCCGCTGCAGGCACTGCTATGTCAATGGCGGGCCGGGCGGCATGATGCCGCTCGCGTCCGTCCTGGGGACCATCGAAAAGCTGGATGCCCTGGCGGAGCTTTTGCCGTATGAAACCAGCTTTACCCTGGACAACGAACCGATGGACCATCCGGACATTTGCGTCATCATTCGCGCCGCGGCGGCGGCAAAGCACATCGGATACTTTCACCACGGAATGACCTCCGGCATCGCCCTGATGGCCAGGAAAGACAGGGACGATGTGATGCGGGCGTATCTGGACCAAGGCTTCAGGGAATTCGGCGTCACCGTTCACGGGAACGCTGCCCACCACGATATGATCGTCCGGCGGAAAGATGCCCGGCGGACGGCGGTGGAAGCGGCGGAATACATAAAGACGTGCGGGGCGGAGATCGGCGTGTCCCTGATGTTCAACCGCTTTTTCCATGAGGACGCGGACGGGATCGATGCGCTGCTGGAAAGGCTCGGGCCCGGCTGGATCTATTTTGCCGTTCCCAATTACACGCCCCATGGGAACATGATGAATTTCGAGCCCTTCCGCGGTTCCCTGGATTCGCTGCTCGGGCTCCGTTCCCATTATGCGCTGTGGGGGCAGAAGGAAGAAAAGCTGCTGGAGGATGTCTGTACGCCCGGAATGCTTATTAAACGTCTTGAGGAGGGACTGGACGTCGGGGAAATGTTTGAGCGTCCCCAGGAAGAGATGTACCTGACCGTCCGTCCGGACGGAAGCCTGTTTTACGGGAACACCGGCGTGGAGACGGAACGCCTTGGGAACATGCGGACCCTTGACGTAAAGGCAGCCGCCCGCCGTATCCTCGAGCTGCCCGGGAACCGGGACTGGGGCGCGTTTTACGACGCGGGCACGCTGCCCGGACCGGAAGAGATGATCCGCGCGCTTGGGCGTGTGCCGGCTGATCTTGCGTACAGCGATATGGCCAGCACGGTTTACCGCGCTTTCGCTGAGGCGGGAATACCGACCGTGATCCGCGGCTGGAAATGATCAAGAGGCAAAGGAGGCGCGAAGGCGATGACGAAACTGGAGGTCAGCCTGATCTGGCAGGGGTGTGCGCGGGGAAAATTCACCGTCAGGGCCAAGGGATGCATCCTTGCCGTGCTGCGGTGGGGGACGGCGGATGCGCCGCTTGAAAACTGGGGGCCGTTTGCATATGTCCCGGTGGATCCGGCGGGGAACGGCGCGTTCTTTTTTGAGGGTTTTCGCGGCATTCCCGCAGAGGCAACCCATGTGTGGGCGGCATGCTGGGCAGGGGATTTCTCTTCCCGGGAAGATGTTTCCGTCCCCATCCCGGCGCAGTTCCTGCCGGCTGCGGACATGCCGGAAGATACCTTGCGTTTCTCCGTCCTGACAGACCTGCACCTCAGTTCCAAACCGTGGACGATCAGGCAGGCGCTGAGGAGCGCCGAAAGCGAATTTATATTTCTCCTCGGCGATTCCTCCAACGACGGCCTGAAGGAGCAGTTTGACGCGTTCAGGGCCTGTATCGAGGAGACCGTTCCGGAAAAGATCATCCTTCCGGTGACCGGCAACCATGATGTCCTGCACGCTTCCAGGGATGCGTCGCAGGATGGCTGCGGGAACTACGCCGCGTTTCAAAAATACTTGCTGCAAAAAGACGAAGCACAAGGGTACGGTATTTCTTTCGATCCGGAAGGCCGCGCCTACGCCTTAAAGATCGGCAGCCTGGATGTGATCGGTCTTCAGTGCGTGACGGATAAGCGCCGGTTCCTGTTCCCGGAGGAAAGGCAGATCGACTGGCTGGAGGACCGGCTGCGGCTTACGGATGCGGACTGGCATATCATCCTCTGTCACGCGCCGCTCCTAAAGCACAACCCCAACAGAAACGAAGGCATGCCCTATCTGGATAAAAACAGACGGCTGCAGGAGATCGTCGACCGTACCGGAGGGATCATCTTCCTGAATGGGCACACCCATGTTTCCCCCAACGGCCCGGGGGGAAACGGTGAATTTGACAAGCCACGCCGGAACATTTATCTTGACTGCGGCAGCGTGGTCGCAACGGATACTTCCCGTATCGACGGGCTGATGACCCCCGACTGGAAGGACGGTTGTGTAACGGAACTGGCTGTCGCAAGGGATCTGGTGGAAATACGCATGCGTTCTGTCCGGACGGGCATCGGGTTTTCCCGGGGGTATTACAGGTTTCCGACGGGAAACACGGAGGCCGGAGGACCTTATTATATTCAACCGGAAAAGAAAGGACATATGAGACCGGTTCGGGAATGACGGTACAATGGAGGAGAAAATGGAATCGGAACGGCTTATTATCGACAGGATACGCGAATCGGATAAAGAGGATTACTTCAATTGTATTTCCCATGACAAAAAAGTTCTTGAGACTTTCATCTGCCGCTACGCGGAAACGCTGGAGGAATTCGATTTCTCCGGATATCTCGGCAGGGAGGACCTGTTTTCAATCCGGCTGAAGGGATCGGAACGGCTGATCGGCATTATATTATATTTTGACGAGGAAGGCGGTTCCTGTGAGATCGGCTACGGCCTGGGATCGGCGTATTGGGGCCGGGGGTATGGGACGGAGGCGGTCAGGCGCTTTCTGGAATACCTGCTCTGTGAAAAAGGGTTGCGTACGGTCCGTGCGTCTTTCTTTGTGGGCAATGAGGCGTCCAGGCGGGTGATGGAGAAAAATGGGATGCGCTTCAGCCGCTATGCCGAAAAGGAGATATCCTACCTCGGTATGGAACGGGAACTCATTTATTATGAGATCAGCGGCGGAAAAGCCCCGGATAGGAGAGGGAAATGAACCTGTATCACCGGAATCTGAGAAGGATGGGGATCTGGATGATCTGCGTCGCTCTGGGCGACCTGGTTTTTGAACTGGTGGTCCGGCGGATCCTGATCGCTACGGGGTCTCCCTATGCCGCCCTGATCCCGCGCCCCTGGGGCATCTGGGTAAAAAACCTGATCGGCGCGGCCGCCGGCGCCGCGGCGCTGTTCGTCTACAGGAGGAAAGGCCGTTACACCTGTGGCACCCTGTTCCTTGCGTTTTTATGCATCTCGGAAATGATCGTGGACATCCTCAGCATGACGGGCACGCTGGGCAGGAGGACGAACGGGATTTTCGACATCACGATGTTGATGATGATCCTGCTGACATATACGCTGTCACAGACGAATCGTGACCTGAAACGCTGGAACAATGTACGCCGGAACCCCCCTGCCGTACTGGACCTGCGCCTGATGGAAGAGGAGGATTTTTTCGATCCCATCCAGGTCGGCCCGAAGATGGCCATCAGCCGTGAATACGCCGCTACGATCAGCCGCTATATATCCGCCATGAAGGTCCCGTCGCCTCTTGAGATCAACCTGCTTTGCGCGGGCCATGTCACCGATAACATGCGGGACATGATGCGGGAGGTGCTCAGGATGCATTTTGAAGCGGCGGAGGACAGCGTCGTCAAGCAGCTGGAAAGCCGCTACAACCGAGTCATGATCCTGGTTACCGTAAGCGTCTTTGTGATCGGGGTCGTGCGCCAGACCTCCATGTTCACAGACGAAATGATCGCCTTGGAGATCATCGGCAATTTCGCCGCTTTCGGCCTGTGGCAGATAGGATATACCCATTACGAACGGAACGAAGGGTACGAAGAGCTTTTGAACGTCCATACCGCCAAATACGCGCATCTCAACTTTATCGAACGGTGATCTTGCACAGCCCGGGACCCGGGGACATCCGAAGGAGGGGACAGTATGAAGATCGGCGTGGATTACTACCCCGAGCAATGGGACAGGGACCTGTGGATAAAGGACGCGGACCTGATGAAAAAAACGGGTGTGCGCTTGGTCCGGATGGCGGAGTTTGCCTGGTGCCGCCTGGAGCCCAGGGAGGGTGAATTTGATTTTTCGTGGCTTGACGAAGCTGTCCGCATGTTTGCTGACCGGAGCATCGGCGTCGTGCTCTGCACGCCGACATCCTGCCCGCCGCTGTGGTTTTATGAAAAATATCCCGATGCCGTGATGACGGAGCGGGACGGGCAGCGGACAAGGACCGGCATCCGGGGCCACCGATGTATAAACCATCCGGCGGTGCGCCGCTGCTGCCGGCGCATTATTGAGGAAATGGCGGCCCATTACGCCGGAAACCCGGCCGTTGCCGCCTGGCAGATCGACAACGAGCTGGAAGCGTATTTTTGTTTTTGCGATCATTGCGCCGAACGGTTCCGCAATTGGGTCAAAAGCAGGTACGGTACCCTGGAGGCGGTCAACCGTGCCTATGGGAATGTGGTGTGGAGCGGTGAGTATTCCTCATGGGAACAGGTCCGTCTGCCCTATGGGCATTACCCTTCCGCCTGGTTGAATCCTGCTTTTATGCTGGACCACAGTCGGTTTGCTTCAGACAGCGTGATCGACTTCGTCAGGTGGCAGGCAGACATCATCCGGGATCGCTGCCCCGGGATCCCGGTGACCACAAACGTATGGTTTTCGGAACACATGCCGGATCTATACAGGGAATTCGAGGGGCTGGATTTTATATCCTATGACAATTACCCTTCTGCCCATCCGGCAGAGGACGAGGCGGGCTTTTCCCACGCGTTCCAACTGGATATGATGCGGGGAGTCAAACGGCGGTCCTTCTGGGTGATGGAGCAGCTCAGCGGTGGCCTGGGATGCTGGGCGCCCATGGGAAGGATGCCGGAGCCCGGCCTGATCAGGGGTTATGCCCTGCAGGCATTCGCCCACGGCGCGGATACTGTGCTGCATTTTCGTTGGCGCACAGCAAATATCGGGGCCGAGATGCACTGGCACGGATTGCTCGACCACAGCAATGTGCCAGGCCGCAGGTTTTATGAATTCGCTGACCTGTGCGAAACGGCGGAAGCCCTTGGGGAGGCTCGGGAGACTTTTGTCCGGGCGGAAGCGGCAGTCCTGCTTTCCTTTGACAACGAGTACGCTTTTAAGATCCAGCCGCAGACCGAGGGATACAGCTATCTGGAGCAGCCCCGGAAACTGCACCGCGCCTTGACGGGACTGGGAATGAACGTGGACGTCATAAGCAGCGGTGAGGATCTTTCGGGGTATCGCATCGTCTGTGCTCCGGAGATGTATATCGCCGACAACAAGGCGGCAAAAAGACTGCATTCCTTTGCCCGTGAAGGCGGCACAGTGATCCTGACCGTTCGAAGCGGCGTGAAGGATATACACAACAACGCTGTCATGGCGCCGCTGCCCACGGTCTACCGTGACATGGTGGGGGCGTATGTTTCGGAATACGATCCCATCGGTCGGGATACGGTCGGCGTCAGGTTTGCGGACGGTACGCTGTTTTCCGCAGGACAGTGGTGCGATATCCTGGAGACGGAGGGAGCGGAGACCCTGGCGGTATACGATGGGGAGTATTTCCGCGGCAGGGCCGCCGTCATCCGGTCCCGATATGGAAAGGGCACCGTCTATTACATCGGCACCGTGGGTGAGCAGGCGCTGTATGACCGGGTGGTTTCGGAGGCCGTCAAAGGGGCCGGAGCGGCTTGTATTCCCGGGATCCCCTCCTCCGTGGAAGTCACCATACGGTCCGGGAACGGGAAAAAATTCTATTTTGTTTTCAACCTGTCCTCGCGGGAAACGGCTTGCCGCATAACCGGGCGTCAGGTCAGCCTGGCCCCGTATGAAATGAAGATACTGAAGGTGGTTGAAAAGGAGGAAGCGGCTGTACGGCCGAATATATAAAAAAACCGAACAGCAAAGCCTGTACGGATAAAAAAGAGGAATAAACCGTGAAAAGAACAATAGTGATCCTTCTGGCGCTGGTCCTGTCTGTGGCGTCCGCTGTCTGCGCGATGTCCGAGAACGCCGCACCGGTCCCCACGGCGGAGCCTGTCCAGATGCAGATGACCGACGAAGAGATCGCCGCGATGGTCATCGGGATATGGGAAAACGAGGACGACCGGGCCTCATATGGCACTACGGTAAAGTATTATGACGGATCCATCGACAATTTTATCGCTGAGCCGGGATATTATGTGATGACGTTAAGGATCCGGGAATACCGTGAAGACGGGACGATACGCCTCACAGTCCGCGGCAGAAAACTGATCGGGGAGTTTGAGAGCACCGAAGACGCCGCGGCCCATGCGGACATGTGCGAATACGGCGACGAAGTGATCATCATCGACGGCGATCTGGGCATATATCAGGTAAAAAAAGGATATCTTCGCACCGAAGAGAATGAAAAAAACGTGGTCTGGCTTAATCCCTACCATGTGATCTGTTATGACGGTGATTCCTTTGTGACGACGATCAAATACTCCGACAGCTTCCTGCTTTATGAACGCTGGCTGCGCTGGACAGAGTGAATGAACACGAAAACGGAAAGGACCGGCCGGATCGCGAACGATCCGGCCGGTCCCGTTATTGTGCGGGAGGATTTGTTATTTTTTTAATACCACACGGGCTTCATAGGGCTGCAGGAGGCCGGGTTTGTGGAAGTGGTAGTTAGAGATCAGCTCCTCGCCGCCGGTTTCGTCGATCAGCGTGCAGGGCACGGTACGGTCCGTCCAGTTGCAGCACACGGTCAGCGTTTCGCCGTCCAGTTCCCTGCGGTAGGCATAAACGTTCGCATCGTCGTTCAGCATGGGAATATAACTGCCATAGACGATGATGAGGTGCTCATGGCGCAGAGCGATCAGTTTTTTGTAGTAATTGAACACGCTGTCCGGGTCCTTCATCTCATCGGCCGCATTGACGTCGGGATAATTGCCGTTCACCTTGATCCACGGCGTTCCTGTGGTGAAGCCAGCGTTGGGGCCTGAATCCCATTGCATGGGCGTGCGGGCGTTGTCGCGGGAAATGCGGGCGAACCAGCGCATCATGTCTTCCGGATGCACTCGCCCGGATTCCACCCACTGCTTCCAGGCGTTGAAGACTTCCACGTCGCGGTAGTCCTCCAGGCGGGTGAAGCAAATGTTTGTCATGCCCAGCTCCTCGCCGTTGTAGATATACGGCGTGCCGTGCATCATATGGATCAGGGTCGCAAGCATCTTTGCGCTGCGGACGCGGAACAGGGGACTGTCGTTGCCGTAGCGGCTGACCTGCCTGGGCTGGTCGTGATTGCTCAGGTACACAGTGTTCCAGGCTTTGCCGATCAGGCCCAGCTGCCAGCGGTTCATGATCTCGCGGAATTCGTTAAGGGGCGCGCCGTGGTCGCTCCATTTACCGAGCTCGGTGCCGTCGTTCAGGCCGTCGTTGTGTTCAAAGGAAAAGATCATGTTCAGTTCGCTGCCGTCCAGCCCGGCATATTTGATGCCCTGCTCCACCGTGCCGCCTGCCTCGCCCACGGTCAGAAGATCGTAGTGGTCCAGCACCCGCTCCCGCATCATGCGCAGGTAACGGTGCGTGGTGGCCGTGTGCTGGCAGGACTTCTCAAAGCTGCCGTAGAGCGCGCCGGGGCCGACTTCGCCGTCGTCAAAGTTTTCCTTGCCGATCATGCCGATGACGTCCATGCGGAACCCATCGATGCCCTTGTCGCACCACCAGGTCATCATGTCGAAGACGGCGTCCCGCACTTTGGGATTGGCCCAGTTCAGGTCGGGCTGCTTGCGGCTGAACAGGTGCAGGTACCACTGTTCCGTGGTTTCGTCGTATTGCCAGGCAGACCCGGAAAAACAGCTGCCCCAGTTGTTGGGCGGGGCGTCTCCCTTTCCGTCGCGCCAGATATAATAATCCCGGTAGGGGTTGTCCCTGCTTTTGCGGCTTTCCACAAACCAGGGGTGCTCGTCGGAGGAATGATTCACCACCAGGTCGATCACCAGGCGCATGCCCCTTTGGTGGATCGCCTCAAGCATCCGGTCGAAGTCCTCCATCGTTCCGAACTCGTCCATGATGTCCCGGTAGTCGGAAATGTCATAGCCGTTGTCGTCGTTCGGCGATTTGTAAAAGGGGCTGACCCAGATGACGTCCACCCCAAGTTCGTGCAGGTAGTCAAGATGCGCGGTGATGCCGTTCAGGTCGCCGATGCCGTCGCCGTTGGAGTCCGCGAAGCTTCGGGGATAGATCTGGTAGACGACTGCTTCTTTCCACCAGGCGCGTGGTTCGTTCATAAAAATATTCACCGTCCTTTGCGTGAAAAATAGAAGCGCGGGGCGCACAGATCATGCGGCCCCGCGCCGTGCGGATTTTGATCATTTGATGGATCCGTCCACCATGCCCTGTACGATATATTTCTGTGCGAAAAGGTACAGGATAATGATGGGCAGCATGGCAAGCAGCGTGGATACCATGATCAGGTTCCACTGTTTGACGTAAGCGCCGTTGAATCCCTGAACAGCCAACGGGATGGTCTTGATACTGCCGGAGGCGCCAAGGAGCAGGAGGGGCAGCAGGTAGTCGTTCCAGATCCACAGGCCGTTGAGCACCAGCACGGTCACGAACACAGGCTGGAGCAGCGGGAACACGATGCGGAAGAAGGTGCCGGCGCGGCTGCAGCCGTCGATGTCGGCTGCTTCTTCCAGTTCCAGCGGCACGCCCTTGATAAAGCCGTGGAAGATGAAGATGGACATGGCTTCGCCAAACCCGAGGTAGGCAAAGATGATGCCCTGGTAGCTTCTGAGGAGCGGGATATGGATAAAATCGCCCACCTGCTTGAACCAGGTCAGCAGGGGGAACATGACGACCTGGAAGGGAAT
>JAFWWK010000164.1 GCA_017523615.1 Clostridia bacterium | reverse complement strand
GTGTTCTATGTGATCTTCATGGCCTACCCGATGCTGGATTCCGTGCGCCTTTCCCTGTACGAGGGCACGGCGGGCACCCGCCAGTTTGTGGGCTTTGCCAACTATGTGCGCCTGTTTACGGACGAGGTGGTTTCCACCCGCTTCTGGAACGCGTTCAAAAACAACTGGGTCTTTTTTGCCTACCACATGATACTGCAGAACGCTCTGGGCATCACCTTTGCGGCGATCCTCACCAACCGCACCATGCGCGGCAGGCAGTTTTACCAGACCCTGATCTTCATCCCCTGCACGGTGGCCGTCCTGGTGACGGGCTACCTTTTCAAGATCATGATGAACCCCCAGTGGTCCAAGGCCCCCCTGGAAAACGTCGGCCTTGGGTTCCTGGTCCATTCCCCCCAGGGCTGGCTGGGCGATCCGGGAACGGCCCTGTCCGCGGTGTCCCTGGTATCCGTATGGCAGTGGGTGGGCATCCCCACCATGATGTTCGTGGCCGCCTTCCAGGGCATCGACGACGACCTGATCGAGGCCGCCTCCATCGAAGGCGCCAACCCCTGGCAGCAGTTCACACGCATCCGCATCCCGCTGATCATCCCGGTGATCGGCATGGTCGCGATCATGACCTTCGTGGCCAATTTCAACGCTTTTGACGTGGTATTCTCCATGGAGACCCTGGACGGGGCGCCGAATTATTCCACCGATCTCATCGGCACCCTGTTCTACCGCTACGGCGTTGCGGGCCAGCATCCCGTGGGCATCCCGGAGCCGGGCGTAGGGTCCGCCATTTCGACATCGATATTCTTCATGCTCCTGTGCGGGGTCATCCCCGTGCTGGTCAAGACCCAGGGGAAGGAGTGACGGCGGATGGCAAAGCAGACCCTTTCCTCTGTGAAAACAAATAAAACCGAAAAAAAGACCCGCTCCCTGAGGATCATGAACATGCACATCCCATACCATGTCATCATGATCCTGTGGTCCTTTATCGCCATGTTCCCCATGTGGTTCCTTCTGATCAATACCTTCAAGAAAAAAACGGAGATCTACAAAAACTTCTTCGGCCTGCCCAAGGTGTGGACGCTGGCCAATTACGAAGCCCTGTTCTCCGGCAGCGATTTCCTGACCTATTTCCGCAACTCCTTCTTTGTCGTGGTCATCAGCCTGTTCATGATCCTGTTTGTGGGTTCGCTGTGCGCCTACGCCCTGGCCCACTGGCGCACCAAAACGTCCCGGGCCAT
Organism: Clostridia bacterium; assembly: GCA_017523615.1. Taxonomy (GTDB): domain Bacteria; phylum Bacillota; class Clostridia; order Christensenellales; family Aristaeellaceae; genus RUG756. The sequence goes on along the minus strand of JAFWWK010000164.1, from coordinate 26,154 downwards.
CTACTACTTCTTTGTCATCGGCATGATGCTGCCCATCAAGATCGCCACCATCCGCCTTCTGCAGATCATGAAGGCCCTGAACACCCTGAACACGCTGTTCAGCCTGTATCCGGTATATATCGCCATGGGGCTGCCCACCGCCGTGTTCATCCTGACGGAATTCATCCACGGCCTGCCCGGTGAAATGTACGAGGCGGGGTTTATGGACGGCGCGAGCCGCTTCCGCATCTGGTACCGCATCGTCATCCCGCTGATCCGCCCCGCCCTGGCTACCGTGGCTATCTATAACCTGGTGCCCATCTGGAACGATCTGTGGTTCCCGCTGATCTTCATTACCCGGGAGGACCAGAAGACCGTGCTTCTGGCGGTCACCCGACTGCAGGGACAGTACTCCACCGACTGGCCGAAGCTGCTCACCATCCTCGCCATGAGCGCCCTGCCCGTCATCATCCTGTACCTGACCATGTCCAAGCAATTTGTCAAAGGCCTGACCGCCGGCGCCGTCAAGGGATAAGCCGGGAACGGAAAAGGACCGGAATCCCGGTCCTTTTTAACGCTCCGCGGAGTGATCCCCGTCCGGGCCGAGGACAAGGCGCAGGTCCGCGGGCAGGGACTTTTCAAGGCAGAGCCTTACGTTGGGCATATCGCTGAAATCGACGAACCGGACGGCCCGCTCCCTGTCGACGCCGGTCTTCATCCGCCGGTCGATCAGCCGCGCGCGCAAAATACTTTCGTCGGCTCGGAGGGAAACGGTATAATCCGCGAAGGCCTTCAGGTCCCGCCAGCCGTCCTCGTCCAGAAGAAGGTAATTGCCCTCAAGCAGCACGATATCCCCGTCCACGGTCACCGTGTTTTCGACGGGGTCGTGCAGCATCCTGTCGTAGGCCGGCCATGGGCAGCTTTCGCCCGAGGCCGCTTTTTTGACCGCTTCGGTGAGCTTTTCAAGGTCAAAAGTTTCCGGCGCGCCTTTGACCTCCACCATCGGGATGCTCTTTCCGTCCCGGAAGGTCCGGTGGCTCAGGAGGTACGCCTGCCGGTGGTGAAAGCCGTCCATGCCGATGGCCTGGAGGGGGGACAGATCTTCCCGCTCCCGGGACAGGCGGCTGAGGAAGGTGTTCAGCGTGGTCTTTCCCGCCCCCGGCGGGGCCGCGAGCATCACCAGGATCCGCCGTCCCTTCGCTTTTTGCAGCGCAGTCATTCTTTGAAGGAAGGGCAGGAAGACGCCTTGGACGGCGCCTTCCGTATAGTGCGCGAGTACGTCGATGCCGTTGATCATGACGCGGTGTTTGATCATGGGGTGACCTCGATCCTGCCTTTCCGGTTTTCAGCCTTTTCCCTGTGCGTCGTCCGCGGATACGACCGGGGCGGCGGCCAGGCGGGAGCGCACGGCTTCGGCGAGGGCGTCCCGTGCGGCGGAGGTCTGCAGCTTTGTGTGGTCCTCCGCGTTGCTTACGCCCTCACGGCGGCTGATCTCGTCCTCCGCGCTCTTCATCAGGTGGGCCTGGTCGACCCGGTCGAGACCTTCCATGCACACCTCGACGCAGGTGCTGACCACGCAGTTGCGGATCTCCCGGCCGCACAGTTCAAACGCCGCGGCGAGGGCCGCTTCGTCCACGTCCTCCGAAAGGGGGATGTTCAGCCGTGTCTTTGCCCCGGGGGTGGGGCGCAGGTGGTTGCGCCAGATGGTTTCCCTGGCGGCGGCGTCCGGGAAGGGGAATTCCACGTTGATCAGCCGGGAAATGAACGCCCGGTCATAATTGACCACCAGGTTGGTGGCGAAGATCACGATGCCGTGGAAGTTTTCAAGGCAGATAAGCAGCTGGCTCCGCATGGAGTTGATGGCCTGCTCGGACCCCTGGGTCACGTTGGTCAGGCGCTTGGACAAAAGGGAGTCCGCCTCGTCGATGAACAGGACAGCGTCCTGCTGCTGCGCCGCAAGGAAAAGCGCGCTCACGTTCTTCGGGCCTTCCCCGTGGTACTTGCTTTCGATATCGGCGTAGCTGGCGTGGATGATCTTCTTTCCCAGGTGGTTCGCCACGGCGTCGGCCGCCATGGTCTTGCCGGTGCCGGGAGGGCCGAAAAAGCTCATCGCGGAGATGGGATGGGGCATGATGGCGTACAGTCCCCATTCCTCGAAAACCTTCTGCTCGTACTGGATCCTGCCGACGGCCCGTTCGATGGCCGCCTTTGTCTCCGGCGCGATGACAAGCATATCGTAGGTATAGACCGGGTCCACCGCTTCATAGGCCGCGGCGCGCTTCTTGTATTCCCCGGGCGCGTCCTCGTTTTCGGTCCGGTTCGCGCTTCCCGCCTGGGCATTGCTCTGCGCAGAGGCGGTCTTTTCGAATTTGGCGTCCATTGTGGCGATGCGTCCCTTGAAGCCGCTGGAGCGGGGAAACAGGAGGAGCAGCCGGTTGGCGATCTCCTTTTTCATCATGCTGCGGATGGCCCCTTCGTTGAGCCTCTTTTCCTCGGCGGCGATGGAAATGGCGATGTCACAGGAGTCGGTGGCGGCCTTGCCGTCGCACAGGGTGACGGTCACGGCGTCGGCCGCGCAGCCGAACTGCCTTGAGTATTCCTCGCCTACGATCTTCCTGACCCGCTCCAGGTCCTCCTGGCTGAAGGTGTTCATCGGGGCGAAGATGAAAATGACCTTGATCTGTGTCATTGTCCTGTTCCTTTCATGTTGGCATACGCGGCCTCACGGCGCGATGTGTTGGATCCGTGACTTGCAGGGGGACGCGGCGTGAAGCCCTCAGGCGAATACGATCTCGCCCTGGTTCTTGCTCAGGAGGTTGTTCAGCTGAGCGTCCATCTTTTCGGCCGACAGCACCTCGATCTCGTCGGACTTGACCTCGTTGTCGGCGTCCACCGACGCCAGCACCACGCCGTCCTCACCCAGCTCGGCCAGGAGGTCGTCCACCTTGTGGACATTTCCGGTCCGTTCTGCTTCGGCGGTCACTTCCTTCGCCAGTTTGCTGATGCGGGAAATAAAGACCCGCCGTCCCGCCGAGGCCCTGATCTTGTCCCGGACCTTCAAAAGCAGGTTTTTGATCGTGAGCAGAACGAGCTTGATCACCATTGTTGCCAGAATCGCCGCTCCGATCATCAGGAGAACCTTTGCAAGGAGCAATATCATGGTTTTACCTCCCTATATCAATCGTTGTCCATATCCAGCTTCATGCTGCGGCGGGTCTCGCCCTTGAGGAAATTCCGCACGGAATCGTCGATGTCGTGTGCCATGATCTGCCTGCCGAGATAGGCGTCCTGGCCGTTTTTGATGGGATATCCGGCCTTGTCCGTCATCAGCTGAACCACTTCAAACTGCTCGCCCTTTGGGACGACGCTCAGCACGCAGCCCGCCACCTGGGGATTGTCATCCGCCACGTCCATCAGGTACTGGCGGGCGTCCCGCATTTTGAACAGTGTCGGATGGACCTCTTCGCCTCCGATGATCCGCCAGAGGATATCTTCCGCCATCCTTCCCAGATCCTTTGCCATCTTTCCATCCCTCCGTTATATCATCTGTCACTCAGTTCCTGAGGAAAAAACAGTCTTCGCTGCCGAAAAGGCCCTTTACGTGGTCGCTCATTTCGCTGAAGCTGAACAGCCGCTCGTGGGAAGCGGTGCCCCGCACCTTATCCACCTCGAAGGCCACCACGGTCTTTGTTTCGTCCAGCCCTTCGGGGAAACGGTAGCCCAGCTTTGTGATCCAGCGCCGGTTGGCGAAAGCGACCACCTTGTCCTTGTCAGGGGTATCCGGGGTTTCCTTCGCCCAATTGTGGATCAGCGCTCCGTCCAGGACGTCCGCGGTGACCTGCTTTTCCAATAGGAGGGAGAAGGACTTTTTCGGGGCCCGCCGGATGAATATCCAGGCTGCCGCGCCGGCGGCCAGAAGAACGGCGCCGATCACGGCAAAGGGGACCCAGGAAACGGCCGGCGCGGCTGCCGCCGCGGGTGCTGCTGTTGCCGCTGCGGTCGCCGCGGCGGTCTCAATGGCTTCTGCTGTAGCTGTCATGGAATGATCCTCCCTTCGGTCATAACGAACCGTTTTTTATCGTATGCGTCATCCCCTGAGGATGAAATACTTCTGCCCGTTGAAAAGGTCCTTCACCTTGCCGGACATTTCCCCGAAGCTGACAAGGCGCGCTTTCCTGACGTTTCCGGTCTCCGTATCCAGGACGAACTGGAGCAGATTGGTTTCGCTGTCCAGCTCCGCCGGGCAGCCGGTGATGCCGAACTCGTCCAGCATATCCCTGCAGGGAAACGCCGCGACGCACACCTCGCCCGCCTCCAGGGGGCGCGCCCAGTCCGCCAGGGTCCGGCCGTCCAGCCTGTCCACGGTGACACAGTCCTCCAGGAACTTTCCGAAGGGGATCGGGACCTCCGGGACCCGGGCCTCTTCTTCGGGGCTGCCGTCTTCACGGACCAGCCGGTAAACTCCGTAGGCGGTCAGCGCCGCCGCCGCTGCGATCAAAAGCTTTCTCATGTTCATCCTCCTTTTATGCGGACACCCTGATCTCGTCCATCTCCCGGATGGAGGCGTCCACGCCCGCTTCGCTGGAGAGGCTGATCTCGATCACCTCGCCCGTGTCTTCGTCGATCGCGTCCAGGGAGACCACGTTGACGGTCCGGGATTTGATCTTTGCCTTGATGGTGTGGACGAGCATCTTTGACGCGGCCTTGTTCTGTACTTTTGCCAGTTCCCTGCGGATAATGGCGCCGATATTGCTCTTTTTAATGAGCTCCGCCACAGTGACCGCCAGGGTAAAAGCCGCGCAGCCGACCAGCAATCCGAATAAGATCCATCCGAGCATCCCGCACACCGTCCTTTCGTGGCTACAGCATACACCGTGCGTAGGGACGGGATTGCGGACCTTTTCCGGGGCCTCCGGGAGGGAGAGGCCCCGTGGGGGAAAAGGCTTTTTTGCGGGGATCAGCGCTTGAGGGGGATCAGGCTTTGCCGCTCTTGAGCAGCAGGAGCATTTCCGCCGCCGTTCCGCGCATGCTCTCCGGTTTCCGGAGGACGGGGACGGAGCCGGAGAAGAGCCACCAGCCGCTGTCGGTCTCGCGGCTGTACAGGTCACCGGATCCGAATTCCTCCCAGGTGACAAGGAATGGCAGCGAGCCCTCATCCCTGCGCCCGTAGATCCCGGTGGAGGCGACGGCTGTGCCGTAAACGGCGCCTTCGGCGTCCGCTTCCGTCATGCAGGCAAACACGGCGTCCCCGTTCGGGATCCAGAAAGCGTCCCTGACGGTCCGGGCATCGCGGTCGCAAAGGGGACCGTATTTTTGCTCCATTTCCCCGGCGAGGGCGATAAGACGGCCGTTCGGGGGCAGGGGAGGGAATTCGTCCGCCCCGGAGGCTTTCAGTCCCCGCGAAAGAGCGGCCCTGTAAAGCTGGCCGACGGTTTTTTTATCGTCGGTCATCCCTTCGATGCCGTGCCGCATGAAGCCGATCAGGTAACGCATGGCCGCCGGATCCCCGCCGTATGCGGCCCGGAGGAACAGGCACGAGGCGGCGGCGGTGGATGTGGGAAGGCCGTCGCCCCGGACGTACCGGTCGCCCAGGCGCATGGCGGCGTTTGCGCTGCCTTCCAGCGCCGCCGCATGCAGGCGAAGAAGGCTTTCGTCCGCGGCGTCCGCCGGGGCGTCGTTCAATTCCAGCCGGCACTGGTAAAAGACCTGTGGATATTTCTGTTTCATATCCTCCGAACGCACCCAGGTACGCAGGACCTGGATCCGCTCGATATTGCCGAAGGTGGGCATCTCGTGGAGAAAACGGATAAAGTAAATGCCGTGTCTTGTTTCCCCGCGTACGACCTCCTGGGTTTTTGCCGCCTCCGCTTCAGGGGACCGCGGATCGAGGCCCGCCTGGCGTAGCAGCAGGCTTTCCACCGAGCCGACGCTTTGCGCGGCGAACAGTGCGGCGCGGTCCGCGGTGAAACGGGAGGCGATCAGCCAGTCGGCAAAATAGGACCACATTTTTTTTCCGAGGAGCGTGCCCATCATGGGGATCTGCCCCGCGGTTTTTTCCAGGAGGCTGAGCAGCTCGGTCTGCTGCACGTGGTCCGCCCGGATGTGGCCGATCTGCTGCCCGAAGAGGGCCAGAAGCTCGCCGTCGTCCAGGCTCTCCACGCAGGCGTCGTTGACCGCGATCATATGCCCCTGGCTGCGGGATCCCCTGACTATGGCCGTCAGGTCATACCCGTTTTTCAGGAAAAGCGGATATTCCTCGGCGCAGTTCAACCGCTTCAGCGCCAGGCGGTACAGGGCATAAAGCCTGGGGCTGGTGTACCGGTTCACCGGGAACCAGCGGGCGGCCGCCTCGGGCAGGTCATCCAGGTTTTTCCTGATCTGCGCCGCCTGTTTGCCGAGCCAGTCATACACGGGGACCGACTGGATGGCCCTGGCCGCGTCGAACTCCAGGGGGTGGATCATATCCGCATCATACAGTTTGCCGTATTCGATCTTCATTCCCGGGCCCCTCCCTGTGCAAATCGGGTCAAACGAGCGTAGCGTTCGGGCAGGTGGGCGTGATCCTGCATCATGCCGGCAAAGGCGCCCATGGTTTTCTGCACGATCCCCCTGCCATAGCGTTCCACCTGGGGAACGAAGGTGCCTTCCGGCCCGAAATCGAACCGATCGAGCATTTCCCGGGGAACGGTGCCGTAAAGGATATTGCGAAGCGCCTCCTTCAGGTCTCCCGTGGCAAGGTAGACAGCCCGGTCCTGGGAATAACGCATGGCCCGCTTCCATTCGTACAAAAGAGCCAGCGCGGCCTGGGAGACAAATGGGAGGGGAATGGTGCCGGACATGTTTTCCGCCAGCCAGACCATGTGCTCCAGGCGGTGGTGCCCCGCCCTGACGCCTGCGACGGCGGCGATGATCCTGCACCTGATCACGGAAAGATCGTTTTCCTCCGTCAGCACGGAGGGGACGATCACGGTGGGGACCCGGTATCCGCCCAGCTGCAGGTCATAGGAAAAGCGACGTGCGATATACAACCGGGGCGGTTCCTCCAGGCCGAAGCGCTCCGACTCCTCCGCCGCCAGGCGCGCAAGGGGATGCTCCGGCGGGAGGAGATAGCAGGAGGAGGACAGGATATACCGGTTCGTTTCGTCCAGGCCTTCGCCCAGGGCGCTTTCCGACCAGCCGGCAGCCTGGGTCATGGCCATGATCCTTTCGCTGGCTGCCCGCTCCTCGGGATGGATATAATCGCCGATATTGATCACGGTGTCTTTCACTGCCTCCCCCTCCCTTCCCATTTTTTCAGGATATCCGCGTATCCGCTGTCAGCCCACGCCTTCAATTCGCGCATCCTCTCCACAGGCGGGGTGGTGGACCAGTTCAGCTTTTTCCACAGATCGGCCAGGGAAGTCATCCAGTTGGGGCAGACGTCGTCCGCTCCCAGCATGAAGGCTTCGGCCACGGCGGCGATCTCCGTGTCGTCCATGCCCCGCATCTCCCGGGGAGGCAGGCCTGCCTCGGCCAGGATGCACCTGACCGCCGCCGGATATGACTGGCAGGCCAGCAGCCCGCCCCGGTCGGACGACAGGTCCGCGGCCCGCATGCAGGCCTCCAGCGCCATTTGGAAAGGCCTGGTGACAGGCGTATCGACCATGACCTGGCACACGGTGGTCAATTGCACATGCCCGCCCTTGAGCATGGCGACGGCGTTGCCCAGAATGTAATACAGCATGTCCTCGTCGTATTCGCGGAGGATATAATCCGGCATCAGGATCTGGGCGTTTTCCATCCCGTCGCCTCCCACGCTTGTAGACGTTGAGCGGTCATGGGTGACGAACAGCCGCGGCACATAGGATACGTCCAGGATCCGGCAGGTGTTTTTCAATACCCCGATCAGCCAGGGATCGGCCGGTCCCGTGACCTCCACATATCGGCCTTCGACGATCCGCCGCAGCAGCGTGACGCTGGCCGCGGACAGCATGGAAAGCCCTTTGGAGACCAGGGAGCTGCTCTCCTCCGTGCCGTGGACAAACGCATGATCCTTCGGGTGGATGTAATCGTCCGAACGCAGGCCCGTAAAAACGATCTTCTCATTCATGGCCGGTCCCGTTCCCCCTTTCGCCGCGTACTTCCCAGGCTGCCCGGGCGATCAGGCAGGCCTCACGGATCGGCACGCGGATATCCCCCGTCTCGGCCAGCATGGCGCCGGGACAATAGAGGCAGTCGTCCGAATACCGGCATTCCCGGCATTCCCTGTTCAGGCTTGAAAACTTGAAATCGGCAAACCGCTTCACCCTGTCGCTGTTCCAGATGGTCCGGATATCGGTTTCCCGGATGTTTCCGAGCTTCACGGCGTAGCCGTTGCACGGGAACACATTGCCGTAGGGATCCACGCTCAGGCAGCAGCAGCCCGCGCCGCAGATGGGTTCATCCGGATCCCTCGGGGAGGGCTGTGCGGACGCGCCGTCCGATGTGATCTTCATCAGGCGCTTGTAAGTCTCCACGTCGCCGACCCGCAGCAGCGTGGGGGAGGCGCAGCCCTTGTTGGTAGAGCAGATCAGGTACGAGACCTGGTGTGAAAAACCGAGCTGCGCGCAAAGGCGGTGGAGCTTCTCAAACCCTTCCAGCGCGGTGCGCATGACAGGCGTCTTGACGTTGACCATGACGCCGGCGCATTTGAGGCGCATCATGGCGTAAAGCGTCCTCTCGAAGGAGCCCGGCACCTTTGTGATCGCTTCGTGTTCCTCCGGGATGCCGGAATACAGGCTGAAAGAAACGGACCTGGGGTGCAGGAGGGCGATCTCATCCAGGGTTTCGTCGGACAGGCCGATGCCGTTTGTAAATATGCTGACCGCAAAGCCCGACTTGTCCGCATAGCGCAGGATGTCCGTCAGGTCCTTCCGCAGGGCGACCTCGCCGCCGGTGAAGGTGACGTTGAGGACGTCCATGGCCCGGAGATGGTCCAGCAGGCCGAATACCTCCTCCGTGGTCAGCTCCATGCCAGCGTCCTTTTCGGTGTCCGCCACATAGCAGTGGGCGCAGCGTTCGTTGCACCGGTAGGTCAGCTCGATGGTGACGCTTTGCAGGATATGGTTTTTGATGCAGATCCTGTTGATCAGATCCTCGGGAACCGGCTGCGCCTGAGCGGGAGGGGGATCTTCGCTGTCGATGATCTTTTTGCCCGCAAGGTCGGCCACGCATTCCAGGATGTCCGCACGGAACGAAGCCCGGTCGTCTACGCCGTAGATCTCCAGCATCCGGCTGCAAAGCTCATCCTCCGAGATCCCCGGGCTGGATTCCACGATCTTCAGAATGTCATATACCGTTTCGTTGAAAAGATAGGAATAGCCTGTGCGGAGCTGCATCACATAGGTTTTGTCACCGTACAGGTTCACATGGGTGCCGGTCATGAGGCGCATGGCATTGGCCTTCCTTCCGTTTTGATGAGTCTGTCGTGAAAAAATGCCGGGCGGAAACCGCGGGGCCGCGGAGGAGCGGGCCGGAGATAAAAAGCGCCGGGGCGAAGGAACGGCGGCCCCTCGTCCCGGCTTTTCCGGGCTGTCAATGTCCGCAGGCGGAGTTGACGTTGTTCACCAGCTTGCCGCAGGAGCTCATGCAGGCGGAATAATTGCCTTCCGCGATCACGGCGGGCTTTTTGTACTCCTTTTTCATGGGCGCTGCCTCCTTTCTTTTTTTCGAACCCATCATATCATGTCCGCGGCGTTTATTTGCGTGCCGTTTCCGGCCGGCGGGATCAGCAGTCGCTGCCGTTTTCCCGGCCGGAAAGAGAGCTTTGTCCTTCACCATTATTCATCTGTTCCGCAAAATACCGGTGATAGGCCTTTGCCGCCAGGCAGTGGCCCTCCTGCACGGCAAAAAGCCCGCCGGTTTCCACATAGTTCGCCCCGACGCAGTAGACGCATTCGTTCCGGTATTCGCATTCCCCGCAGCCGGTGTCCGAAAAGCGCAGGGAACGGATCTTTTGAAGGAGGGGATCATGCTCCCAGAATTCCGCGACCGGGGTGGTCCTGACGTTCCCGCAGGGCACCGGCAGGGAGGTGCAGACATAATAATCCCCGTAGGGATTGACGGTGAAGGCCATTACGCCGGCTTCGCAGATGGGGCCGTTCACGTCCCTGACCCGGTAGGGCGTGCGGGCTTTGGGATATTTCTGCTTGGCTTCCACCACGCGCTCGTAGTCCCGGAGGTCCGTCAGCCGGTATCGGGCGGGATCGGTGCTCCCGTTGTTGCCGCAGGTAAGGTACATCCCCGTCCCCAGGCCGACCCGCAGCCGTTCCGCCAGCTTGACGATGTTCGGAAAATCGTCGGCGGTCGGGGTCATGGCGACTGTCTTCAGGCCCACGGCGATCCCGGCGCACTTGAGCCGCATGACGGTGTCCAGCGATTTTTTGAAGGAGCCGGGCACCTGCGTCACCCTGTCGTGAGTTTCGGGAGAGCCGCCGTAAAAGCTGACGTAGACGATTTTCGGCGGATAGGCGTAAAACATCTCCATCTGTTCCGGGGTGAACAGGGTGCCGTTGGTCATCAGGGTGACAAGGAATCCCCGTTCGGAGGCATACCGGTAGATCCGGGAAAGATCCGGCCGCGTCCCGATCTCCCCGCCGCTGAGGACCAGCTCGTTCACCCCCAGGTCCCGCAGTTCGTCCATCAGGCGGAAGTACTCCTCGGCCGTCATTTCCCCGGTTTTCTCCTTTGGGGCGTCGCAGGTATAACAGTGTACGCAGCGTTCGTTGCAGCGATAAGTCAATTCCAGCGATACGGCCATCAGCCGGTGGTGAGCCCAGCAGTAATCGGTGATATGGTCCTCCGGCATCGGGCCGGGCTGTTCTACCGCGACCGGGGCAAGGATCCCTTCCCTTCGGAGCATGCGAAGGAAATCCGCCGTGTCCCGGCGCGTTTCCTCCGCGGAGCTTACGTCATATTCCCGGGCAAGCGCCTCCGCGATGCGTTTTTCGTCCTCTTCGCCGGTGGCGATACGGGAGAGGATGAACGCAGCCGTCTCGTCGAATACATAGGACCTGTTCGTATTCAGATTAAGGACATACCCTTTGTCCGCGTATGACCGATAAAGCACATGGTCGCAAAACATATGGATCCCCTCCGATCGGATGCGGAAGCCGGGGACAAATGGCCCGGGGATTATGCAAAAGGCGGGAACAAACTGCGCCTGGCGGCGATGCCGGTGATCCGCAGGCGGTCTTCATAATCCAGGAAAAAACGGCTGCCGCCCACCCGGCGGACCGGCGCGTCCAGATGCAGGATGGCTTCGGAGCATTCGCCGCTGCGCAGGAAAGCTTTCTGCCGGCGCGTTTCCTCAGGCCCGGAGCGCAGCTCCATCACGGCCCCGACGGCGGCGCTTTCGCCACGGAAACGAAGGCTCACCCGGCTTTGGTCCGGGACCGAAAGTACGCTGCTCAATGTGCCCTCCAGGTTGAGGAGCAGGCAGTTCACCTGATCGCCTTCCAAATAGACAGGCGCGTCCGGGGCGGTGTCCAGGGATCCCAGGGTCTCGGCCAGGGGATCCAGAAAGGAACGGAAAAGGCCGTGGGGCCTCTCCGCCATGTCCCTGACCGCATCAAGGTAGTTTCCGGTCAGGGTCTTCACCGGCCACCGTCCCAGGTAATCCTGCACCAGTCGCTCGGTTTCGATCTGCACTGTCCTGACGCGAAGGGATCCCCTATCCTGCCCGAACAGATTGATATAGACGATCACGTTGGGGATGCCCAGGACGCCGCAGGCGCGTACCTGGCGGATGCCATCCCGTCCCAGTCCGGTGCGGGCGCTGACGGTGATCACCGCGGCGTCGGGCCGCCGGGGCTCGGCCGCGAGATAAGCCAGGTGGTCGCATCCCTCCAGGTCGGTCAGGCGCCACACCTGTCCGCCGCCGCTCACCTCGGCGGTCACCGCCCTGACGTCCGCCCCGCCCGGCCAGGGGTCCTTTTCCTCACTGTCGCCGCCGATATGGCGGCGGTGGGGTTCGCTCAGGTCCTCATAATAATAATCGTTGGGCATCCCGGTCAGGGCCAGGTACCGGAGGAGGGTCGCCAGAAGGGTGGTTTTGCCGGCGCCCTCGTCCCCAAGAAAGACTGCCCTGAGTTCTTTTTGAGAAGGCATATATGGCTCCTTTGAAGCGCGTTATTATTCACGATAGCACGGCTTATTATACCTGTGAGGACGGGAAGGTGTCAAGGCTGGAGCGGCCGGCTCCGGGAGGATGGGTCACAAATGAAGCGGCTCCGCGGCTCTCGGAAAAAGCCGATTTTCAATTGTAAATGGAAAGGGGATACAGCGGCGAAATCGCACGGTGCGTGATCGAAGCTTTTGAAGTGATCGAGGACGGCGGCGGGGGACGGAAGCGGATCCCCGTTCTGACGCAGTCCCCGTGTCCGGGGACGTGAAAGCGGTAAAGACAAATCCGTTTTTTTGTGGTATGCTTATGGAGCACTCAGAAAACCACGGGAGGCCCGGTATGAAAAAACGGTTTGTGTTCCTTGTCGTCCTGATCCTTCTTATCCTGCTGATGATCACGTCCGCCCCGGCGGAGACCACCCTGGGCTTTGCCCGCCTGTCCATGAGCGCCAACGTGCGGTCCGGCGTGATCGTCAAGGGCAAACTGGACCCCGGCAATACCAGCTACCGCCTGCCGGAGGGGGCCATGGTTTATATCTGGGACGCCTGGGAGGGCGTGGACGGCGAGATGTGGTACCATATCACCTGCCAGTTTGAGGAAAACGGAAGGCTCCGGGGCCGGCAGGGCTGGATCGTGTCCTCCTGCGTGGACAGCGCTCCGCTGTTCACTGATGTCGTGGCCGTCTCCGGGGACGCCGACGGTTTCCTGGCCCTCAGGAGTGACGGCACGGTGACCGGCGCGGCGCGGCTGACGGGGGACACCTCCGCTTTTTACAGGAACCTGGCGGGAGTGAAGGACGCGGTGTCCGTCAGCGCAGGCGCCGATGGTTACCTGTGCGTCATGAAGGACGGAAGCGAAACGGTCATAGGGAAGGTCCCGAAGGTCGGAGGCCTGACGGGCCGGGTGCTGATGGACACCATGCAGGAGGAAAGGACCGTCCTGACGTCGGAAGGCCTGTTTTCATCCAAAGCGCTTTCCTGGGCCTGGCCCGAGGAAGGGGCGGATCTTTCCCGGGTCACCGCCATGGAGCAGAAGCAGGGGAGCGTCTTCATGCTTCTGGACGACGGCACCGTCGCCTGCGCGGCCTTTGAGGACGACCGCTTTTTCATCATGCCCGAGGAGATGCCGGACTTTTCACAGTGGAAGGATATCGCCAGTATCGATACGGTCCTCTGGCATCCCGAGGACGTGTATTTCTACGAGGTCTTCGCGGCGGTCAAAAACGACGGAACGGTACGGATCTCGCCCCGGTTCATCGAACGATATACCCTGGGGTGGAAGGACCTGAAGCAGGTCTCCCTGGCGTCGGATTACCTGGTGGGGGTGACGAAGAGCGGAAGGGTCTATGCCGCCGGGCGTGAGGAAAAGATCATAGAAGAGGTTTCCTCCTGGACCGGGATCACGGCCGTGTGCGCGTGCGACGGGTACTGCATCGGCCTGAAGGAGGACGGCACCCTGGTGTTCGCCGGAAAGTTCACTTACGGCTATGTAGAGCCAAAATCGGAATGACGGAAAGCAAAAAAACATTCATGACAACCGGTCCGATCGCATCGGACCCGGCCGATTTATGATCGCTGTATTCCGATGTGACGGTAAAGTCATCCTCGGCGGCCTGTTTTACGCAATAAGGGCGGGAATGAGAGAGTTCATAGCCGTTGTCAGCCAAGGCGCACATCCTCCAGGAAGCGCCGCAGGCCGTCAGGCATCCTCTGCGTGGGGTCGAAATGAGTGCCGCCGAGGAGGACCTGCTTGTTTTTTCCGTGGTAGTCGCTCCCGGAGGTGACATACAGGCCGTATTTATCGGCCAGGGAAAGCATTTCCGCGCTTATCTCAGGCGTGAACCCGGAGTAAAAACCTTCCAGCCCCCGCAGGCCGAAGTCCATCAGCCTGCGCAGGCGGCGGTCCATTTCGATGCCGCGGATCGATTCTTTTCCGCTGCCGAAGGGCGGATGCGCCAGAACGGGTATGCCGCCGCTTCGGAGGATGCCCTCGATGGCCTCCCCGGGGCGGACGTATTCGCTGCCGACCTTCGCCCGGTCGATATATTCGCGGATCGCCTGTTCCATGGTCCCGGCGTAACCGTATTTCACCATAAGGTTCCCGATGTGCGGCTTTCCCGGGTTGTCCAGGGACATCAGGCGGCGGATCTCTTCCTCCGGGAAGGAAAAGCCGAACGCTGTCCGGAGGCAGTCCAGCCGCGCGGCGATCTTCTCCATGCGCAGGCGGTGCCCTTTTTCCACCACGCTCCGCATGTGGGGGCTATCAGGATCGTAACCGTAGCCCAGGATATGGTATTTGCCTTCCCCGTCGCGGCAGGAGAACTCCACGCCGTTCAGGAACAGAGGATCCCCGGGGGCGAGCAGGCCGCGGATCCGCAGGCACCCCTTCACCGCGTCGTGATCGGTCAGCGCAAACAGGCCGATCCCCGCTTCCCGGACGAGGACAAGGATCTCTTCCGGCGCGTCCGTGCCGTCGGAGACCGTCGAATGCATATGCAGGTCGATCCTGGGAATTTCTTTCATTACCATATCAAATCACCGCCCGATCCGCCCGGAATTTTCCTTTTTTGCCGCATCAAAATCGCGGGCCGCTCACATTATACCATATGGGGCATCAGGCCGGAGGATAAAATACGCTGAGCCCCCGGGGAAACAGGTGCGGACCGGCTTTTCCGGCTTTTGTGATCCCGCGGCAGGATCGGACCCGTGTGCGCGCGCGGAGCCGGGGCCGGTTCCCGGTCCCGGACTTCGACGGGGGCCGGATCACATTCCCGAAAAAGGAGGAATGAAGGGATGATCAGACAGGTCAGGCGGGAGGAAATACCATCGTGCGTCCGGGTGATCCGGCAGAGCCATCGGACGGTGGCTGATCAGTTCGGCATCACAGCGGAAAACGCGCCCAGGTATGTGGCTTTTGCCACCGACGAAAAACGCCTTCTTTGGCATATGGACAAGGAAAAGCGCCTGATGTACCTGGACGAGGAGGACGGCGTGATCCGTGGGTATTATTCGCTGCTTCTTAAAAACGACGGCGAATGCGAACTGGGAAATCTCTCCGTGCTGCCGGAGTACAGGCATCGGGGGATCGGTACGGCTCTGCTGAAACATGCCGTCAATACGGCCCGGGAAAAACACTGCGCCGTCATGCTTCTTAGCATTGTGGAGGAAAACACGGCTCTCAGGAAATGGTACGAACGGAACGGGGCGGTCCATACGGGAACGGAAAAGTATGATTTTTTCCCCTTTACCTGCGGATACATGACGATCCGGCTGGATTGACCGCGGATCATGATCCGGGACGGTCGTTCCAAAGAAAATCACCGGCAGGCCCATACCCGGAAATAGAGATGCAGCACAGCGCCGGCACGGTCGGGAAGACCGTGCCGGCGCTGATGTGTGTGCACCCGTCAAATAGGCGCGTTTCAGTTCGTTGTTACATTAATCGTTGCTTCGGTGGGAAGAGGTCCCTCTCCGCTGTAGGGATAGAACTGCGGTGATGCGAACAGTTTGTTTTCTTGCTGCACCAGCGTGACCTTGACGATGTACTGGGAATCGGAATAGGTCATACCGCCCGCGTCCTCATTCTTTTCGTACACGACATAATAGTAAACTGCGTTGCCGTTCGTGTCGTGATAAGGGGCATCCGCTAATTTGTCGCCGCTGAATTCCACCGGATCGAAAGAGATCGTCACCTCCTGGTTTACCGGGCCATCCGGATTATGAATGATCTGCAGGGGGGGATCAACAAGGGTGCCGTCGGTTTTAATGGGTTGGAGGACGAAGGAAAACTCTTCGGCTTTCATATCACGGCCTTCGAGGATCTTTACGACCCGGAGGGGCAAGGTGGCCGTCAGGGGGGTGTTCGGCACGGTAATGACGTATCCGTCCTCAGCGTTGCCGCTCGTTGAATAAGGACTTACGCAGGTAACGCCGCCCTCTGTCACATGGATGATGACCGGCCCTGAAAGCCTGTTATATCCGTACGGAACGGCGGTTTCTTCCAGGTAGTATGTTCCGCACGCCAGCAGGCCCAGGTCAAACATGCCGTTTTCGTCCGAAGTCAGGCCGGTCATGGCCGCCTGCTTTGGATCAGCCGCGTAGCCGCTTTGCGTATACAGCGAGAACACAGCGTTGGGCAGGGGCGCTGCGGCGCCGTCCTGCTTTGTTTTCAGGACTTTCACTGCCTTGGGGGAGGTTTTGTTGGTGTAGGTGGTGCTGTAACGTGCGTTGGCAAGTTCGATCGTACCGCCGATGTCCGTATCGTCGTTGCTTCCGCTGGTATTGGACGGAAGGGAGGACGGGGGTATGGTCTGGGGGTAACCCTGGTCCGTCCCGTCGACCATGTTTGCGATCCACTGGGTGCCGGTGACCTCCGCTTTGACAAAATCGTATCCCATGGGAATTCCGGTCTCCTCAAAGGAATAGGTCGTGCCGATCGGGAGGTTCAGGAAACGTACGTTCCAGCCCTGTTTGATCTTCAGGGTCAGCTGCTGCCCGCTTATCGCCACCAGGTAATTGGCATAATCGGGGCCGCTGAATTCGCTGCCTATTTGGTCCGGAGTCAGCGCATTCGTCCAGGAATATTCGCCGGGCGCCAGCGTGCGGCCTGCAACAGTGTCGTAAACGCTGAACCAGACATATTTCTCCACGGTGTCATAGTTGTCTATATCCTCGGGGACCGTAAAAGTGATGTGATACTCAAATTCCTCATCATTCAGCACAGAATTGCCGGATGCGTCCACGACCGCTTTCTTCAGGTCCATATAGCTGCGGTGGGTGTTGGTGGCGATCATAAGTATATCGGTCTGCGTGTCCCGATAGATCTTTCCGTCCAGCCGGTAATAATGGTGTGAGCCGTCGAAGTAATGGAAAACGGCGTCGCTCATCCCGGCCGGGGCCGAATCCACCTGCTCCAGGATGGTGGGAGTACCGTTTATGAACATGGGCCTGTAGACGCCCGCGGTCAGCTCATAATAATGGGCTTCGTCGTCCGTCTCGCGCAGCGTAAAGTCGTGGCCGGCTTCATAGATCTTTTCTCCGGCGTTCGTGGCGGTATCATAGGTGACAAGGCCGTAGGAGATATAGTTGTTCTCCGCGTACCAGCCTCCATCCCTGGTCAGCTGGAACTCCTTGAAACTGTGGGATGTGACGCCGTCGGAATCAACGCCGTAAAGCTCCAGGGTAATGCTGTTTGTGGGGATCCGGCTGTCCACATAGTTATTGTGCCACTGTTTCATGACCTTCAGGGGCTTGGTGGTAAGCTCCAGGGGATCCACGTCCGGGAAGCTGCCCGGTTCGCTCGGTTCTCCGGTAGGCGTGACCGTGTCTCCGGTTTTGGTCGCTTCCCGGTAGGTATAGCTGGTTTCGCCGTTGGTCTTCAGCGTATACATGCCGCCTTCCGTCGTTGGTTCCTGGATCTGAGCCTTTTCTTCATCAGTCAGGGAATCGTAGCTTTTTACGCCGTTATTCAGGTCCGCCAGCAGGTCGTAGGCTTCCTGGCTGGGCCAAACCTTGAAGCGCACCTGGTAGGTATAGCCCTCCTCCAGCATAAAGCCCGGACCCATGTTCCACTCGACCGCGCCGGTCTCTTCATTGTAGACCGCCTCGGCGCAGCCCTCGGAAGCGGGATCCCAGGAGACCCACACCATTTCTCCCTCGGCTGATGCAAGCCCGTTTGCCACGTCCTGTGCCGTGGCTTCATGTCCCTTATAGTAAGTAAAGTCATCCTCCGCAAAGCTGACCAGGCTGGATTTCTGGACTGTCTGTGTCAGATCGGCGATGCCGTCCATGATCTGGATGTCGCTGTGCCCCATCAGGGCGACGATGGAAGCGGTGATCTCTTCGAACGCCTGGGCTAACTCCGCCGGGTTGTCCGCTGTTTTCGTGTGGTCCGCACCGGTCGTTTCGTTGCCGCCGTACGCGGCCGCAGTCAACCCCTGCAGCCTGGTGATACCTGCAGAATTGCCGATGCCGATGCTGTAAAAATTTTTGTTATGTGATACGATCGATTGCGCGGTGACCGCAGCTGTATTGTAATTGCGAGGGTCATTTTCGTTCAAACCGCCGAAATGATTTGTTCCACGATAGTAAGCGTAGGTATTGCTGCTGTATACATCTACATGTTCATCGTCAACTGTGGCCGGATAGCCATCCAACTCAAGCAGATTGCCTCGTGTTACGCGGTATGACGGGTTGCCGTCCGTGACAAAGATCACAAATGTAGCACGCTCCGGGTCGACGGCTAAATAATTGGCCAGATCAAGAGCTGCTTCCCAGTTGGTACCGGTGTTTGTCGTCAAATTATCCACTGCATTTTTGAAAGTAGCGTAATCCTCGGTGAAGCCACATTTTATTTCAGCATTGGCGTTGAAAGAGATCAGGGACATCCGAATCAGTTTTTTACCAGTAGAATCATGGAACTCCGTGTCACTTCCGATCAGTGTATTTGCAAGATTATTTACTGCCTCTGCTGCGATCCACATTCTGGTTTTTTTATCTTTGTAGTTTTTTACAGGCGTATCGTTATTTTCGTACGTAGTTGTTGAGGTTCCCATATGACGCCGCATACTTGACGATGTGTCATAGATCACGATCACGTCCGCGAGCTTTTCGACTTCCATCTCGGCTGTGTGCCCGGTGACGCTGAGCGAAAGGGTGTTCGTACCATCTCCATTTATAACTGAACCTTTGGTGATGGTAGGCTCTGCCGGTTTCTCTGCGCCTTCTACCTCTTTCACTTTCGGCGTTCCGCCCATTACAGGCTCTTCTGCCTCTTTGTATACAACATAGATATCTTCCGGTCTGCCAGGTTCTGCACTGTCTGCTGGAATATTATACCAATCCACTCCACTCCCAGTGGATGTTGTATACTGCCACTTTCGTTGATTCAGCCTGAGAATGGGGCGGATATCCGTTCCGTCGATCGTTTTGAGCGTTGTTTTTACATAATCGTATCCTTCGATATCATAGATCAGGAAAGCCGGAGTGGTCGTTGTATCCGTCGTCCAATCCCGCCCGTTGACAACAGGCAGTTCATTCCCATTTGTATCCACATAATGGATATACAGCGCTGGGGAAGCATTCTCCGCCCCCATAGGAGCGATCTGCAATAACAAAATGAGTGCCAACAGCATCGCGCTTACCAGCTTCAGCCTTGCGTTCCACTTCATGTGATCGGCCACCTCGCTTGTTTTTCTGCCGGGCTTTTCCCGCCCGTTATGCTGACATATGGAGCTTGCCTCCATTTAATGTCACAACGGTTTGATTATCTCATTTTTGCGGTATATTATCAATAGAATGTTACAGAAGATGAATTTTTTATTTTAGTTTTCTTACAGAAAAACCGACCTCGGCACGCATTCCGCCGCCGGTGCGGCCGCAAAGCGCGGGGGGGATCCGATGATGCCGACGCATGCGGCCTGGAAGGGAACGCTGCCCGGCTGAAAGTCTGCCGGGCAGCGAACACATTCTCCTTCTTTTATTCCACCGACGGCGGGCATCTGTCCAAAGGACCCGGGACATGGCCCGGATCGGAACATTATACGCAAAGATCGGGAGGACGCGCAGGGTGCGCGTCCTCCCTTCTCTATGGGGCCACATCGTGGAGGGGAAACTGTTTTACTGGGCGGGATGCTCGATGTCCCAGGCGGCGGTGCGCTCGTCCATGACGGCCTGGCCGCCGCGGTTCAGGTATTCCTGAACAAGCTGCTGGAACAATTCGTGCACTTCTTCGGGCTTGCACATGGCGCAGCGGACGAGGATCTCGCGGTGGAAGTCCTTCAGGGTGGTGTTGTACTGGGCTTCGGCGGGCAGGGTCGCGCGGATCTTGAAGCCCTGGGGGATCAGGTCCATGTTGCCCACTTCATACATGGCCGCATATTCGTCGGCATAGCCCTGGTAGCTCAGCGCCTGGGCTTTCATGGTCTTCTCGTCGGTGTCCAGCCACTGGCCGTTGACCAGCAGGGTGTAGTCCAGGTTCTGTATGGAGTTGAACTTCATGTCGCCTTCCACGCCGGCGATCAAAACCGGGATGCCGTCCTCGTTCAGGTTGTAGGTGACGCCCTCCACGCCGTTCTGGAGGTTGTAAATGGTGTTGTATTCGCACAGCCAGTCCAGATACATGATGGCAGCCTTGGCGTGGTCGTCGTTGGCCCAGATGGGGATGAAGTTCAGCAGGCTGTCACGGTCGTAAGCCAGGTGATAGTATTTGGTAGGATCGGTGACGGACTCGAAGCAGTTGAGCACGCTCAGCTTGGCGCCGGGCTCCTGGGCCTGCAGGCCGGCCAGCAGGCCGGGAGTCACGCGGATGGGATGGTCATAGTTGGCGCCATATCCGCCGGCCTGGCCGGAGGTGATGGCCTGGTTGACCTGTTCGCCGCTAATGTCGGTGGCAAAGTCGGGGGAGATCAGGCCTTCGTTGTACAGCGTGTTCAGGAACACGCAGTAATCTTCGTAGCCGTCCCACAGCTCCTGGGGTTTGGTGGCCAGGGTGCGGAAATCGTTCACGTCCTTGATGAAGGAGAGCATCAGGGGGCCGTTGCTTTCGCTGGAGATGTTGCTGCTCATGGCAAAGGGGATGCAGCCGCCGGGCACGTTGCCGGGGTTCTGGTCCCGGAAGGCGCGCAGCACGGTAAGGAATTCTTCCCTGGTGGTGGGCATTTTCATGCCCAGCTTTTCGATCCAGTCCTCGCGGATGAACATGCCCTGGGTGGCGATCACCACGCGGCGGGCGGGAACGGCGTACTGTCCGCCCTCAAAAACGCCGGCGTCCAGCACTTCCTGGCCCAGGAAGGACTTCAGGTTGGGGCCGTACTGGTCGATCAGGCCGCTGATCTCGCGCACACCGCCCTGGGACACGTAGTTGGAAACGATGGAGCCGTTGTAGGTGAGGCAGACATCGGGGGCGGTATCGGCGGAGGTGATCAGGGTCGCCAGCTTGCTTTCCTCCTCAGAGCGGGGAATGACCACCCATTCGATGGTGATGTTGCGGGGATCGCCGAAGTTTTCCTGGATCCACCGGGTGTAGTAGTTGTTGTCGGCGGGGGAGTTGCCGGGGGTGCCGCGGTCAAACACGGAGACCTTCAGGGTCAGGGGCTTGTCAAAGCGGAAAACTTCGCTTTCGGCATGCGCAATGGCCAGCATGGGCACCAGCATGCACACGGTCAGGAACAGGGCCAGCAGTTTTTTCATGGTCTTTTCCTCCTTGTCTGGTTTTAACGTTCTATCATCAGCCCATTGGGCTTTTGACCGGGATCATTCCTTGACGGCGCCGATCATGACGCCCTGGACAAAGTATTTCTGCAGGAAGGGGTACACCACCAGGATGGGAACGGTGGAGAATACGATGGCGGCGGACCGGATGGTGTCCGGCAGTACGGCATTTGCGCCGCCCTCCACCGCGGCCACCGAGGTGTCGGTGGAATTGAATACCACCTGGTACAATTTCATCTGCAGGGTGAAGTAGGCCTGGTTGTTGATGTAGTAACGCACGTCGGCGTAGGAATTCCAGCGGGCCACGGCATAGAACAGCGCCACGGTGGCCAGGGAAGCGGTGGACAGGGGCAGCACGATGCGGAAGAGGATCTGAAAATCGTTGCATCCGTCCAGCCGGGCGCTTTCCTCCAGGGACGGGGAAATGGAGGAGAAGAAGTTGCGCATGATGATGATGTTGTAGGTGGAGGTCAGGATGGGCAGCACCAGCGCCCAGGGGCTGTCGATCAGGTGCAGGTCCTTGATCCACAGGTAATTGGGAATGGTGCCGCCGGTGAAGTACATGGGGATCAGGATCAGCACCATCAGGAATTTTTTGCCCGGGAGGTAGCTGCGGCTGAGCGGATAGGCGATCAGGACGCTGCATACCATGGCCAGCGACGTGTACACGAAGGTCAATGTGATGGAGAAGATCATGGACCGCTGCATGGATGCGTCGGAGAATACGGAGCGGTAGGCGTTGATATCCCAGCCCCTGGGCCACAGCGTTACCTGGCCTGACAGCACCGACTGCCTGTCGGACAGGGACAGGGCGATCACATGGATCACCGGGACGACGCACAGCAGGACGAAGATCGTCAGGACGGCGATAAAGAAGAGCTCGGAGCCCAGATAACGGCGGCCCTTGACTCCCTTTCCCGCACCGGGGTCTTTTGCGGCATTTACCATAAGCCACCCTCCCCTCCCATGGCCCGGGTGATCCGGTTGGCGGCGATCAGGAAGATCATGTTGATGACCGAGCCGAACAGATCGACGGCGGTCGACAGCGGATAGCGCTGGTTCAGGATGCCTCGGGTGTATACGAAGGTGGAAATGACCTCGGACACGTCGCGTACGTTGTTGTTCATCATCACGTAGGGCCTCTCGAAGCCGATCCCGACCATTCGGCCCAATTGCAGGATCAGCATGGTGATGATGGTGGGCATGATGCCGGGCAGCGTGATATGCCAGATGCGCTTGAAACGGCCGCAGCCGTCCACCTCGGCGGCCTCGTACAGTTCCGTATTGACGCCGGAGATGGCCGCCAGATAAATGATGGTACCCCAGCTGGCACCCTGCCAGACGCCCGTGACCACATACATGACCACCCAGTTGCGGGAGTTCGTCAGGAAGTCCACCGTGGCGCCGCCCATGGAGCGGATCGCGTTGTTGACGATGCCGCGGGTGCCGAACATCTTGGTGACGATACCGCCGATGATGATCCAGCTGAGGAAATGGGGCAGGTACATCAGCGTCTGATAGACCCGTTTGATCTTTACCGACCGCATCTCATATAACATGATGGCTAGGATGATGGGCATGGGAAAGCCGCCATATACGCCAAATGATCAAAAATAGGCAAAAAAAAGAGCCTCCGGCCGGGAGGCGTAAAAAAGCGGGAAACTATTTTTCCGTTCCGTGGCGGTACTGTTCCGGCGAGACGCCGGTGCGGGCCCTGAAAGCCCGGTAGAAGCTGGAATAATCGGAAAAGCCGCACTGGATGCAGGCGTCCTTGGGCTTCACGCCCTGCCGGATCAATTCCTGGGCGATCAGTATCCGGCGGATGATCAGGTACTGGTGGATGGAGATGCCGGTGTATTTTTTAAATTCCCGCAGGATGTAATACTTGCTGACGTAGAAGGCCCCGGCCAGGTCGTCCAGGGAAAGGGGCTCCATGGCGTGCCGGTTGATGTATTGGATCAGGCGGCTCATCCCCTGGCTGTAGGCGCTTTGGGGCAGCGGACCGCGGCTGGTCATCATGGAGAGGGCCCGGACCAAAAGGATGCCCATCCGATTCCGGTTGATCAGCTTGGCGGCGGGCCGCTGATCCTCCGAGGCGCCGATCACCTCGTCGGTCAGAGAAATCAAAAGTTTCAGGTCCTCTTCCTCCACATGGAAATAATACTGATCATTCCGGGTCATCTGTTCGATGGTGACGGGAATGTCGTAATCCGCCGCGCTGATGGACTGCAGAAACTCCCGGCGGGCAAAGAAGTAGAACCGTTCGTAGGGGATGGCCGTGTCCAGGTGGATGTTGCGGTGCATGATGCCCGGAGGATAGATCAGCACGTCACCCCGGACGGGCTGAAGATCCAGCCCCTCCACCACGATGCGGCTGTGGCCCCGGATATAAAAATAGATTTCATAATGGGGATGATTGTGGTAATATACGGGCTGGGCCTCCGTATCCACAAAATGATAGGCTTCAAATTCGCGTCCCGGGGGCATCTGGTTGCCCCGGTCCCATACCCTATGCTGTTCCATGCAAGCTCACCTCGCCATTATTCTAATTCAATTTTTGCAATAAAACAAGCAAAATAAAATATTTACCGGCTTTTTTGTTCGTGTTATCATGCAGAAAAAGTCGGATCATAAAGGAGGGGTTCCCATGCTTCGGGTCGCAATCGTCGGCACAGGCGGAATCGCGCATGAACACATGAAGTCCTATCTGACCCTGAAAGACCGCTGCCAGGTGGCGGCGATGGTGGATATCATCCCCGGCAAGGCCCGCCGCTTCATGGAGGAGTTCGGTCTTTCCTGCGATACCTATGAGGACCACCTGGACATCCTGCCCCGGCGGGATATCGACCTGGTGGATGTGTGCACCCCGCCCTTTGTGCATGCGCAGATCTCGATCAACGCCCTGCGCAGCGGCAAAAACGTGGTGTGCGAAAAGCCCATGGCAGCCTCCCTGGAGGAATGCGACGCCATGCTGCGCGCACGGGACGAGAGCGGAAAACTGCTCTCCATCATTGCCCAGAACCGGTTCCGCAAGCCCATCCGCGACCTGAAGGCCCTGCTTGACAGCGGCATTGCCGGCAAAGTGCGCCATGCCCAGATCGACAGCTTCTGGTGGCGGGATCATTGCTATTACGATCTGTGGTGGCGGGGCACCTGGGAAAAGGAAGGCGGCGGCTGCACGCTGAACCACGCCGTGCATCATATCGACATGCTGGGCTGGATGATGGGGCTGCCTGACAGGATCACAAGCGTTATGGCCAATACCGGCCACGACAACGCGGAGGTGGAGGACCTGTCCGTCTCCGTGATGGAATACCCCGGCGCGCTGGCCACGGTCACCGCCTCGGTGGTGCACCACGGGGAGGACCAGAAGCTGGTGTTCCAGTGCGAAAAGGCCAGGATCTCCGCGCCTTATGATGTGTTCGCCTCCATTCCCCAGCCCAACGGTTTCCCGCTGAAGGTGTCGGACGAAGGGCTTGAAAAGCGGGCGGCGGAATACCTTTCATCCCTGCCGCCGCTGAGATACGAGCATCATACGGGTCAATTGGACAATGTGCTCACCGCCGTCGAAAAGGATGAAAAGCCCGCCATCACCGGCGAGGACGGCCGCCGCACCATCGAACTGATCACCGCCATTTACAAATCCGGTTCCGGCCGCCTGCCGGTGGAATTCCCCTTGAAGCCGGACGATCCCTTCTATACCGTGGAGGGCATCCGGCGGAGCGTGCCGCATTTCTATGAGAAAACCGTTTCCGTGATGGAACAGGCGGGAAGCCTGACCTTTGGCAGCGACATGGGGGAAAAGACTTCTCCCGGCTCTGCCGGCGGCCGATGACCGCGTGAAGCTGCCCTTTGCAGACCTGCTTAAAAGAAAAGGAGAGAGTAAAATGAACAGATCGGACGGCATGAATTACGCTCCCCAGGGAAAGCCCAGGCCCGTGGTGAAGCCCGGCGAATTTGTTTTTTCCGCGGCCCACATCGACCACGGACATATCTACGGCATGTGCAACGGACTGACGGAGGCCGGCGGCACCATCAAATACGTATATGATCCTGATCCCCAAAAGGTGGAAGGCTTTTTGAAGGCCTATCCCCAGGCCCGGCCGGCCCGCTGCCTGGAGGAGGTGCTGGAGGACAGGGAGACGCTGATGGTCTGCTCCTCAAACGTGACCAGCGAACGCGGCCCCCTGGGCGTCAAGGTCATGCGGGCGGGAAAGGATTACTTTTCGGACAAGGCGCCCTTCACCACCATGGACCAGCTGAATACCGCCAGGGAGACCGCGGCGGAGACCGGGCGCAAATACATGGTGTATTATTCCGAACGGCTCCACGTGGAAGGCGCCATCCTGGCGGGCTACATGATCGATCAGGGCGAGATCGGCCGGGTGATCAGCGTCACAGGCTTCGGACCGCACCGGCTCGGCGCGGCGGGCCGGCCCAAATGGTTTTTTGAAAGGGAAAAGTACGGCGGGATCCTGTGCGACATCGGAAGCCATCAGATCGAGCAGTACCTGTATTTTGCGGGAGAAGAGGACGCCGAGGTGCAGCTCAGCCGCATCGGCAACTACGCCCATCCCGAATATCCCGAGCTGGAGGACTTCGGCGACTGTTCCATCCTGGGCAAAAACGGCAGCACCAATTATTTCAGGGTGGATTGGTTCAATCCCGACGGACTGCGCACCTGGGGCGACGGGCGCACCTTCATCCTGGGTACGGAAGGGTTCATCGAGATCCGCAAGTATATCAACCTGGCCGCCGATACGGTGGACGGCAACCATGTGTTCCTGGTCAACGGCAAGGGCGAAAAATACGTGAACGCCACCG
>JAFWWK010000163.1 GCA_017523615.1 Clostridia bacterium | reverse complement strand
TAGGAGGTGGCGAAGTCATTGGCATCCAGAGCGAAAGCGAAGCCCTTGCGGAATTCGTCGATCACGAGGATCTGGCTGTTGGTGCCGTGCTCGACCAGCTTGGCATAGTCGGTGTTCCAGGTCAGCTTGGTGGTGTAGCTCTGGGGAGTGTAATGGATGTACTTGCTGGAGGCATATTTGTCCATGTCCTCGCTCTGCAGGCCAACGCCGTCCACTTCGCCCTTTTCGAAGGCGAGCAGCTGGGTGGCATGGTCGGCGATGACAGAGACCACGATGGCATCAGTCTGGTACTGGCCCAGATGCTTGCCGTCATGGTAGCCGAACCAGTTCTCGTTGCGGCTCAGGGTGTATTCCTTGTCCAGCTGGAAGCTGGTGAGCATGTAGGGGCCATAGGAAACGGTCTTTTCAAGGGAACGGCAGTAATCGCTCTTCACTTCGTCCGCTTCTTCTTCGGTGGCTACCTGAGCGCCTTCCTTGTAGAAGGTCTTGCAGGCTTCGTAGAGGTCCTTCTTGACCAGGAAGTTGCCGCTCAGATTGTAGGGAACGTAGAAGGCAGGTTCAGCCACAGCGGCCTCAAGCACAAAGTCGATGGTGTAGTCGTCGATCTTTTTCAGGCCGACGTCTTCCCAGGTCACGTCCTTGGCAGCATTGGCGACTTTCAGGTAATCACCCTGATAGCTCTCATAGGGAGCACCGGCGGCCAGATAGTTGTCGAACAGGTACTTGGCGGAGACCCAGTCTTCAGCCTTGCCTTCTTCAACGGCGGCATCACGGTACATGGTCTCGTCAGCGACGGACACGTACTGGGGAGCGGGATTGCCTTCCGCGTCAGGCGCGCCTACGATGCCCCAAAAGGACATATCCAGATACACGTCGGTGCCGGCGCTCAGCAGGTTCTCTGCGGTGTCCGGAATGGCATCGTACGTGGTCTTGCCGGCGTACAGGTAATTCTTCGCGTTCACGATGGAGAACGTGCCGTCATACCAGGAGTCCGCGCGGCGGTTAAGAATCTTGGGATTGAGCTGCTGCTGCATGGAATACACATAATCGTCAGCAGTCACCTTGGTGCCGTCATCAAAGCACATCGCCGGATTCAGGGCAATGCGCCAGGCTTTGCCGGTCTCGCCTTCCTTGATGCCGTACTGACCGACATATTCCGCGGTCACGTCCACGGGCATTTCAGCGGCGGCTTCGGGGGTAATGGAGTAACCGGTCTTGTCGCTGTTCATGTGGAAACCGTAGAAGCCGGTGATAATGTAATCGGTGATGGCACTGTCATCACTGGTCTCCCAGCTCAGCACATCCCAGTTCATGCTGGAAGTCAGGGCACTGGTGAAGTCATTGAAGGTGTACATCTTTTCATCGGTGTAATCCTTGCCTTCTTCACCGGCATAGATGTCGGTGGTGATGCTGCCGCCGCCGACGGGAGCCGCTTCCAGTGTAACGGTGCCCGCATAGAACGTACGTTCACCCACATCATAGGATGCCGCCGGCGTAAAGCCTTCGGCAAGTCCCGATACGGTGCCCACCATCATGCAGGACGCCGCAGCAAGTGCCAGAACCTTTTTCATAGGTTATTCTACCTCCTGATAATTAAATTAGACCGGAGAAAATTCGGCCTTATCTTGAAGTATTCTACACGAAAAACACTAAAAATGCAATATGGCATCACAGATTGTTCATATATTTATATAATAATTTTTTCACAGCAGGAAACACTGTGCCGAAAAATCGCAAAAAAACTGTATCCCATAGTTATTGTCCAATTGCAAAAAAGCTTAAACCCACATTTCGCGTGGATTCAAGCCTGCTTTGGCATCAGAAACCCGGGTCACTTTTTTTGCTTATTATTCTAAATTTGCATAATTTCCTTTTCCCATATGCTTTTCGTTCTCATACTTGATCGGACGCCGCGATCGCCTGTCAATCCAGCGGGATATTGCTGTCATGATATGTGCCTTGCATCGCGCAGGCCAACAGGTTGGTCCACAGGTTCCCCCCGTGCGCTTTCATCAGGAATGTTTTCCCTCCCGTGGTCATGCGGATCAGAATGTTGTCATCGCTTCCCTTGTCCGGCATGACCAGAATGACAGCCTCTCCGCATACCGTGATCTTCAGGCACTGATCCTCCTTTACATTGCCCCAGGGCGGCATCATGGCATCCATGCGCAGATAATAGGATAAAGCCTTGTAATTTCCCGGCACCACTACGGCCCGTCCGCCCTGATACTCCGCAATGACCGCCCGGTCTGCATCCGTGACCGCTTTGCCCTCATTGGCGATAGATGCGGCCGAAAGAACGGCATCGATCTGAAACTGATATTCCGCGGAAGCCATCCGGGCGTGAACGGCATAAACTATTCCCGCTATTCCCACGACCAGCGCCAGGATCGCTGTGATCGTGACGGCTTTGGTAAACCACTTCACAGTC
Source organism: Clostridia bacterium (assembly GCA_017523615.1). GTDB lineage: Bacteria > Bacillota > Clostridia > Christensenellales > Aristaeellaceae > RUG756. Next base: position 3,042 of record JAFWWK010000163.1, on the reverse strand, counting down.
CATCACCCGTTTCCTTGTACTCTTTGATATGTCCTTCCATGATCCTCTGGTGTCTGAAAGCCAGAAATGCCGCCGCAGCCGCGCACAGAAGCGCTGCCGATCCTGTGATGTCTCCCGGCACAGGCCCGTTTGCCAGGATGCGGCTAATGTTTCCCACAAAAGCGATCCCGAGACAGATCATACAGCCCATGCTGCTGTGCATGATCCTTCCGTAGCTTTTTTCCCGCTGCACACGGGTAAAACGTTCTTTCAGCCGCAGTAAACTCCAAACGCCCAAAGCCCAGTAAAACATGGGAAACAATGCCGCAGCCGCAGGCAAAAAGACCGGAAGGCTCCTGGTAGCCGCATCATCTGCGATAAAAAAAAGGATCGTCAAAACAAAGCAGACCGCAAAAGGGATCAGGCAGGTACCCCTGCTGACAGCAAGGCTGCCGCTCTTTGCATCTGTTTTATACCAAATGCCCGTATATACGGGGACCCTCCGGTCCCGGCCTGTTTTTTCGTCCAGCCGGACCTCATTGACCCAGTCGTTAATATACTTGCGTTCTTTCATGTACGGAACCAGACAAACTGGCAAAACAATATGAACAGTACCAGTGCAAGGCACATGACCCCTGTAACAAGCAGCGCTGCTTTCATGGCGCCAAATGTATATACCCTGGCCTCCCGGCGGGTCATCCCCCCCGAAGCGGATCCCCTTGCCGCATGCCCCGAACCGGAGCCGGATCCGCTTTCTGTGTCCTGCTCCCGGTCCGGCCCCTGTTTTCTTTGCCCGGGCTGTTCGGGACTGTACCACGGCATGCCTTCCACGTTCATGGAGGCGATGGTACGTCCGTCATCTCCCTCGGGCAAACGCGGTTTACTTTTCCTGGGCATAGCCGCTCTCCGGGTCATAGATATGGCAGGCCACGGTATGCCCGCTGCCCATATCCATCGTACGCGGGGCCTTTTGACTGCAGACGCCCCTGCAGGTGCGGCACCGGGTGTGGAACTTGCAGCCGCTGGGCGGATTGGCCGGCGAAGGAATGCTGCCTTCCAGAATGATCCTGTTCATCTTGACCGTCGGGTCAGGCACCGGGATCGCGCTGAACAGCGCCTGGGTGTATGGATGCAGCGGCCTGGCAAAAATATCTTCCTTGCCCGCATACTCCACCATGTTTCCCAGGTACATCACGCCGACAGTATCCGAAATGTGCTGGACCACGGACAGGTCATGACTGATAAAAAGATAGGTCAGGTTGTATTCCTTCTGCAGGTCCTCAAGCAGATTGATGATCTGCGCCTGGATGGATACATCCAGGGCGGAGACCGGCTCGTCGCAGACAATGAAGTCCGGATTGAGCGCGATGGCCCGGGCAATACAGATACGCTGGCGCTGTCCGCCCGAAAATTCATGGGGATAACGATCCTTCTGATAATCGAACAAACCGCAGGATCTCATTATTTTGGACACATATCCATCCAGCTGATCGTCCGGTACCAGGTGATGCTCCCTCACCGCTTCACCGATGATCTCGCCCACCGGCAATCGTGGGGAAAGGCTGGAATAAGGATCCTGGAAAATGATCTGTATCTTGGGGCGGAATTTGCGAAGCTCCCTTCCGGACAGCCTGTCCAGGTGTACGTTTCCGTTGAAAATCACTTCCCCGTCCGATTTGGGGGTCAAATTCAGCAGCGTCTTGCCTACAGTGGTCTTGCCGCACCCGGATTCACCCACCAGTCCCATGGTAGTGCCGCGCTTCAGGGTGAAGCTGACATCTTCGACCGCATGCACATGGCCCACGACCCGGCCGAAAAGCCCCGACTTGATAGGAAAATATTTACAGAGGTGACGGACCTCCAGAACGTTTGCGCCGGTTTCACTCATCAAATGTCACCTCTTCTCCGTATCATTTCCATATCGCCAGCAGCTGACGATGTGGGTAGGACTGACGTGCATCTCCGGGGGATACTGCCCCTGGCACTTCGCCACACATTTTTCGCAGCGGTCACGGAAATAACAGTAGTCGGGCATATTTACAGGGTTCGGCACCGATCCGGGAATTGAATACAGCCTGTCCACCTTTTTGTTTATGACCGGCTTGGACTCCATCAGGCCGATGGTATAAGGATGCCTCGGGTCCAGAAAAACCTCTTCCGCAAGGCCCTTTTCCACGACCCGGCCGGCGTACATGACCACGACATAATCGGCCATTTCGGCGATCACGCCCAGATCGTGAGTGATCAGCATGATGGAAGCGTTGATCTCTCCCTTCAGTTTACGCAAAAGCTCCAGGATCTGTGCCTGAATGGTCACATCCAGGGCTGTCGTCGGCTCGTCGGCAATGATCAGCCTTGGATTGCATACCAGCGCCATGGCGATAACGATGCGCTGCCTCATACCGCCGGATAATTCATGCGGATATCGCTCGTAGATGCCCTCCGCATCGGGGATCCCCACCATTTTGATCGCGTCCACCGACCGCTGCTTGACTTCTTCGTCATTCATATCGGGATTGTGAAGCTTGATCACCTCATCCAGCTGGAAGCCGATACGGAAGACAGGGTTCAGGCTGGTCATCGGTTCCTGGAATATCATGGATACCACGTTGCCGCGGATCTTCTGCATGGCCTCGATCGGCATTTTGGCGACGTCATATGCCTTGTCACCAAGGTTCAGTCGCATTTCACCGGATACCACCTGACCGTTGGGCCGCTGCACCAGCTGCATCAGTGACAGGCTGGTCACGGATTTGCCGCAGCCTGATTCACCCACAATGCCGATCGTTTTTCCCACAGGCACATTGAAGCTGACGCCGTCCACCGCCTTTACGGTGCCTACGTCCGTAAAGAAATAGGTGTGCAGATCATCGAATTCGACCACATTTCCCGGGGCCTTCATCTGGGTCAGGAATTCGGATTCCGGCACATGTTTTCGACTCAGCCGCTTGTCCAGTTTGCGGGTGATCTTCAGGTTTTCCTTGCTGATCCTGCGCGATTCACGGGCAGTGATAAAATTAGATTCTTTTTTTGCCATCGTTTTATCCTCCGCCTTACCGCTTC
>JAFWWK010000162.1 GCA_017523615.1 Clostridia bacterium | reverse complement strand
GATGCCGTCAGCCTTGGCAAACAGGGTATCGTCCTTGCCGATGCCCACGTTCAGGCCGGGGGTGAATTTGGTGCCGCGCTGGCGCATCAGGATATTGCCCGCCAGAACGAACTGTCCGTCGGCACGCTTGGGTCCGAGGCGCTTGGATTCGCTGTCCCGGCCGTTGCGGGTGGAGCCCATACCTTTTTTATGGGCGAAAAGCTGCAGATCAAGCTTCAACATGACTCATTCCTCCAGTTTAATTTCGTCGAATGCGATAAAGTCGGGATACTGTTCCTGAAGGTCGCCGAGGCCCTGCCTCAACACGCCCAGGACCACCTGGGCGTCATGGCCGGCATTCCCCGGGACACGCACCCGCATGCTGCCCTTGCGCGCCCTGGTCTCAGGGCGCAGGCCGCAGACGCTTTCCAAAGCGTTGGCGCAGGCGCAGGTCAGGATGGATACCGCGGCGCAAACGATGTCGCTGCCCTCCTCGGCCCATCCGGCATGGCCTTCCACATTGAATCCCACCAAGCCGCCCTTGCTGTCTTTCAACAGCTCAGCGCGGATCATGTTACGCGTTCACTCCGGTGATCTCCACCTTGGTGAAGGGCTGACGATGTCCGGCCTTGCGGCGGTAGTTCTTCTTGCTCTTGTACTTGAGGATGCGGATCTTTTCTCCGCGGCCGTGCTGAAGGATCTTGCCCGTGACGCAGGCGCCTTCGATGGTGGGATCGCCCACCGCGATGGTCTCGCCGGAGAGCATCAGGACGGGGAAGGTGACGACTTCGCCTACGGGTGCCTCGAGCTTCTCGACATAGATGGTATCGCCTTCGGATACCTTGTACTGTTTGCCGCCGGTCGCGATGATCGCATACATGGGCAGCACCTCCTGAAAATTTACTCGCCGGGACTTGCTTGGAGGCAAAGGATGGCATTCCTGCCATGAGGCCGCGCAAAGCGCGTTAAGGAGCCCCTCCCGAGCGGCTTACCGAAAAATATTACACGAAAACATGCGCCTTGTCAAGCATTTTGTATTTTCCGGACCATTTCAAAACTTCGCTCTTCACTCTTCGCTCTTCGCTCTTTTTCAGATGGTCCCGGCGTCGTCCCCGATGCTGCCCAGGAACCGGCTGCCGACGGGCCTGGGCAGGTGAAAGCCGCAGCCTCGCCGGTTCATCTGGCTCAGCTTGAGCAGGACCAGGTTGACGTTGGTGCCCATGCACCGGGCGATCTGCACCGCGTCTTTTCCTTCCCGGGCCAGGCTCCATATCTCGTCCCCGTCCAGCAATAGCTCCGCGGCGAACACGTTGGCTTCGTATTCCCGCCGGTCGTTCATGTCAAAAAGCTCGAACTCCAGAAAAATATCGCCGCCTTCCCGCCGGTGCAGAAGGGCGTGACCCAGCTCATGGGCGCAGACGATACGCTGCATTTCCTCGGACAAGGCGCCGCTGATAAAGATGAACGGTTCCCCGGCGACCACCGCGAAGGCGCCTTTCTGGCGTCTGAAATCATCCCGGAGGAGCACGGTGATCCCTTCCTCCGCGCAGATACGGAAGGGATCCCTGGTGCCGCATTTTAAAGCGATGTCCCCCGCCAGGGTGACAGAAGGCGGAAACGTCATCCGTTCTCCACGTCCTTCCGGTTTTCCGCCACGCGGCGCTGGAATTTGCGTCCCCGCTCCTTGGCGATCCAGTAGGCGTCCTGGATGGCCCGCATCATCGCGTCCATATCCTCCTCGCACAGATCGCCCCCCGCGTACAGTACCGACACCTCGTCCACCAGGCGGCGGGCCTCCCCCGCCGCGCGGCTGACATGCTCGTCCTGTGTCTCCAGTGAAAAGTCCGCGTTTTCATCCAGAAGCGTCTGGATGGGAACGTTCAGCGCCCGGCTCATCAGGGTATAGCTTTCCCTCTGCTTGGGCAGCCTTTCACCGCTCTCGTAATTCTGTATTGTGCGCAGGGACAGCCCCGTCATTTCCGACACGTCTCTCTGGCTGTATCCGGCCGCCAGCCTGGCCGCGCGCACCTTTTCGCCGAAGGTCATGTTCTCCCCTCCCGTCATGCGGCTGCATACCGCATGAATTGCGTATGTTGCGTTATTATTATAGGTTATTGTGCGCAACCTGTCAACCGCAAAACACGGAAAAAAAGAGCGTTGGGGAACAATATTCCAAACCTTCCCCGACGCCCTTCACTGAAAATGGTTTTCCCCCCGGACTGTCCGTCCATTCCATCTGTCCGCTGAGCGTGCCGGATGTCAATGCCGAACGCTGTCGGAACAAAAAAACGTGATATTGTTCTTCTTCCTTCACCCGTGCGACACCATCAGCCCCAGCAGCACAAATTTTTTTCCCTTTTCCGTCGGGCGCACCGTCACGGTATGCTCCGCGTCCGCATCCCCCACGTAAACCTCCGCGGATGTGATGGCGTTGCCCCAGCCGCCGGCAAAATCCGCGTCAAGCGTGCATACGCGCCGCCCGTCCACCAGGACGTCTGCCTTTCCGCCGAGCCCGTCCACCGTTTTAAGGTACAGGATGCCAAGATTGCTGAAAGTGGTCTGGAACACGATCCCCTGCCCGCCGGCGGGGGAGGTCCAGCCGCGGCGGAAAAATTCGTTTTCGCTGCCGGGGACAAAACTGCCCATATCCTCCGGCACGACAGACGCGTTCGTCAGGATCCCGGCGCCGGAGTATTTATACTTTTCCTTAACATCGGGACGCCGATCGCCGCGGGCGTTGTTCCTGCGGTCATACACGCCGTTCAGGAAGCGCCAAAGGATCTCGCCGGTCACCGCATGGCCCAGGGCCGAGGGATGCACCACGTCGCCGCTCAGTTCCCCGGCGGAAAAAACGCCGCCGTCCATCATGCCGTTGAAAACGTCGGTGCAGGACACCATCGGCAAACGGTACTGTTTCCCGACGGCGGCGTGCACGTCCCTCGCGGTGGCCCGGCTGGTCTGTCCCATGAACAAAAGCATCACCGCGGGGCGGGACGGCGCAGACAGAAGACGCCTTAAAAGGCAGTCGTAGGATCCCCTGTAAAAATCAGTGGGCTCGTCGTTCACCGAATACTCCACCAGGACCGCGTCCGGGTTTTTATCCAGCACATCCTCCCCCGCCCGGTGCACCCCCAGGTAGGAATCGGTGCCGCCGATGCCCGCGTTCACAAAGGTGATATGTGCGCGGGGAAAACGCTTTTCCCACCATTCCCTGAATATATGCGCGTAGGGCCTCCGTTCGGGAAAGCCTTCGTCCCGGCTGCCCACGGAAACGGTGCCCATGGTGATGGACCCGCCGATCAGGGCCACCGTAACCTCTTCCCCCGCTTCCGCCCGGCGCATCACTTCAGCCAGGGGGCTTTCGTCCCTGTCCTTCCACGGGTCGGCCTTTTCCATCATTTCCGCGGTCACAAACCCCGTCGGCGCCTCAAGAACCCCTTCAGTCCCCGCCGCGGATCTCACATCCCTCGTTGTTTCCATATTCCCCATCCTCCGTTCCAAATTTCCACTCTCCGCTCTTCACTCTTAGTCTATCCCCTGTCCTCGGTGATCAGCCGTCCGCATTTCCTGTCCCATTCCTCCCGCGGAACACCGGGAAGAACGAGCGCCTCGGGGCACACCAGCAGCGTGTCCCCCGAAAAGTCTTCGAGGAACCGGTCGTAATATCCCCCGCCCCGGCCCAGCCGCCATGCGTCCTCATCCGCCGCAAGGCAGGGCACCACCGCAAGGCCGATCTCGTCCATGTCCGCCGCAGGAAAGGCCGGGGACGGCTCCGGGATGGCGAACATGCCGGGAAACAGGTCCCCTTCCCCATGGATCAGGACGGCGTCCATCTCCCCCGCCGAACGGCAGCGGGGAACATATACCCTTTTCCCTTCCGCAATGGCACGCCAAAGAAAGGGGCGGGTGTCGATCTCCGCCCCGCAGCCTACAAAACAGAATATCCCCCCGGCCCGGAGGTATTCCGGTGACGAGAGCAGCCTTTCGCATATCCGGCGGCTGATCTCGCGCCGCGTGTCCGGAGGGATCTTCTTCAGTTTTTCACGGCACGCGCGCCTCAGGCGGCTTTTTTCCTCCCGAAGGTCCATTTACAGCTTTTTCCCGGCCAGGGCGGCGTTTTTGTATTCCTTTTCGTCGGTCACGTCCCGGATCACATGGATCGCGTCCGGGAAAACGACCTGGGTCTCATTGTCGCTCGTTTCGATCTCGGCAATGGCCCGGTCCTGCCAGAAGGGATATACGTCAATCTCAAACACCTGGTTTTTCCACGTCATGCAGTAGCGGGTCTTGCGGATCTGCCTCAGGGAGGTATCGGCTTCCATCAAGAGGGTCAGGTACTGGTTCTGCGTCAGGCGCCGCTCTACCTCGATGGCCTTGGGACCGCCGCCCATCAGGATGGTCTCGTAGTAAATATAATGCCCGTCCACGCCCCTCTGGCCCACCCTGCGCTCGCTGTTCTCGCCCGAGTGGAGATAGGTCTGGATGATCTCCACCTTGCGGCAGCTGGGCAGTCCCTCAAGGCAGGCGATGTCGGGATACTCGATCAGGTATCTCCTCCGGGTGTCCATCAGCCCGGGCTGGCCGAGACATGCGGAGATCTCGCCGATCAGGCGGCGCATCTTCACCTCGAAATCCGTGGCGTTGTCGATGACCCTCAGGTGGGGATGCCCGGTCCAGGAAGCCAGCAGTTTATCGTCCAGCTCGCAGGCCTGCTGGACGGTCTCGATCCGCGCCTGGTTGTTGGCGGTGGTATAAAATTCCTCGGCGCCCTTGGCGGCCGTCACCAGGTGGAACACCGCGTCATAGCCGTCCCTGAGCTCCACCTCGTTCACCTTCAGCTCGCCCGTCACATAGGCGAAATCCTCCGGCGTCATATAGGCCTTGTTGTCCAATACGCCCCTGTCGCACACGATCAGGATCTTTTCCGCCGGCATGGTCCTTGCCGCCTGCTCGAACAGTTTTTCCTTGGTGATCTGCAGGCTGACCTGCACCAATTGATAGTCCCGGTTGGAGCCGCAGGTCCAGGGAGCCACGCCGCCGCCGATGAACTCCGTAGCCGTTTCGGGGACGAACAGCACAGTGTAGCCAAGGGACGTAAACGCGTTCTGTATCCAGCTCATGGCGGTGGTCTTGCCGGCGCAGGGGCCGCCTGTGATGACGATTTTGGTGATCTCGGGCTTCAAAGGGATCTCTCCTTCCGCCTTTTTTATCATATTTATATTGTTGCGCTGTTTTCGCCTCCTGTCAATACAAAAAAAGCACCCGATGTGAAAATGGGCTCCCGCCTTTCGCCTGCCGCCGCTTGCCAAACGCCCCCTCTGAGGCTACAATAGGATACGCAGAACGAATGAGACACGGAGGAACTCCATGGACATCAACGCCGTCATCGCGTCCGAATTCAGCCTGGATCGCAGCCGGGTGGACCGCACCGTCCAATTGCTGGACGAGGGGAACACCGTCCCCTTTATCGCCCGCTACCGCAAGGAGGCCACCGGTTCCCTGGACGACCAGGTGCTGCGCGCCCTTTCCGAGCGCTTAATTAAGCTCCGCAGCCTGGACAAACGCCGGGAGGAGATCCTGCGCTCCCTGGAGGCCCTGGGGATCACCGATGAAAAGGTGCTTTCCGCCATCCGCGGCGCCGCCACCGCCACCCAGCTGGAAGATCTGTACCGTCCTTTCCGCCCCAAACGGCGCACCCGCGCCTCCGCTGCCCGGGAAAAGGGCCTGGAAGGCCTGGCCGCTGCCCTGATGGCCTTCCCCCTCTCCTCACCGAAGACCCCGGAGGAGATCGCCGCGGGTTATATCAGCCCTGAAAAGGACGTCCCCGACGCCGAAAGCGCCCTGCAGGGCGCCCGGGACATCATCGCCGAAATGATCAGCGACGACGCGGACCTGCGCGGTAGCCTGAGGGAGGAGATCCAGCGCCGCGGCACGGTGCATACCCAGGCCGCCAAGGAGGAGGACAGCGTCTACGCCATGTATTACGACCGGAAGGAGGCCGTGTCCTCCATGCCGGGCCACCGGGTGCTGGCCATGGACCGCGGCGAAAAGGAGGGCTTTTTGAAGGTCAGCCTCCTGTGCGACGACGAGCGGATCCTTGCCCTGATCTCCGCCCGCTATCCCGGCAGGGGAAACGCCCGGGAGCAGATGGAGGAAGCCGCGAAAGACGCCTGGAAGCGCCTGCTCTTTCCCTCCCTGGAAAGGGACATCCGCTCCCAACTGACTGAAAAAGCAGGGACCGCCGCCGTCAGGGTCTTCGCCGACAACCTCTACTCCCTCCTGATGCAGCCCCCCATCCGGGGCAAGGTGACCCTGGGCGTGGATCCCGGCTTCCGCACCGGCTGCAAGCTTTGCGTCGTGGACGAGAACGGCAAGGTGCTTGCCACCGGCGTAGGGCATTTCACCATACCCGGCATGACCCGCGCCCGGGAGGAGGCCGCGAAGCTTATCAAGGGCTGGACGGAAAAATACCACATCACCGCCATCGCCATCGGCAACGGCACCGCCTCCAGGGAAAGCGAACAGTTCATCGCGGAGCTTTTGAAGGAGCTGCCCGCGGGCATCGCCTATACCATCGTCAGCGAAGCCGGGGCCAGCGTCTACAGCGCTTCAAAGCTGGGAGCCGAGGAATTCCCGGATTTCGACGTTTCCCTGCGCAGCGCGGTCTCCATCGCCCGGCGCATGCAGGACCCATTGGCGGAACTGTGCAAGATCGATCCCCGTTCCATCGGCGTCGGCCAGTACCAGCATGACCTGGACCAGAAAGCCCTCTCCTCCGCCCTGGACGGCGTTGTGGAAAGGTGCGTGAACTCCGTGGGGGTGGAGGCCTCCACGGCGTCGGCCAGCCTGCTGAGCCACGTGGCCGGCATCGGCCCGGCCCTGGCCCAGGGGATCGTCCGCTACCGGGAGGAAAACGGGCTGCGCAGCCGCGCCCAGCTTAAAAAAGTGCCCAAACTGGGGCCTAAGGCCTTTGAGCAGTGCGCGGGCTTCCTGCGCTTTGGCGAAAGCCCGGAGCCCCTGGACGCCACGGCGGTGCATCCCGAAAGCTATGTCCCCGCCAGGGCCGTCCTGAAAGCCCTGGGGGTGGAGGAAAGCGGCATCCGCGGCGGCGTCCCCGACATCCGCAAGCGGGCCGCCGCCTACGGCACCCAGCGGCTTTCCCGGGAAACGGGCCTGGGACTGATCACCCTGAACGACATCCTGAGCGAAATGGAAAAGCCCGGCCGGGATCCCCGGGACGATCTGCCCGCCCCAATACTTCGGACCGACGTAATGAGCATCAGCGACCTGAAGCCCGGGATGGAGCTGACCGGCACCGTCCGCAATGTGGTGGATTTCGGCGCCTTCGTGGATATCGGCGTCCACCAGGACGGCCTGGTGCACATCAGCCGGATGTCCAAAGACTACATCCGCCATCCCAGCCAGGCGGTATCCACCGGCGATATCGTCAGGGTCTGGGTGCTGAGCGTGGACGAAAAAAAACAGCGGATCTCCCTGAGCATGACCGGGCCGGAGGAGGCCAAAGCGTAATTCCCCGTCCGCAAGATCGATCCGACCGCCCGCGGCGCGATCGCCCCAAAAAGATCATTGCCGGCTTCAGCGGCGACCGAAAAAACACGAGGGGCTGCCTTTTGCATCGCCGGCCTCTCCGAATATAGGAGGAAAAAACATGATCCTTGACCACATTTCCCACGCCGACACCTATCTGAACCTCGGAAGCGGCTTCGCAAAGGCCCTGGAATTCCTGAAAAGGAAGGACCTTGCGGACCTGCCCGTCGGCAATTACGCCGTCGACGGGGACAAGGTGTATGTGATGATCCAGGAAGCGGGCCTGAAGGACTGGGACGAAGGCAAATGGGAAAGCCACTTCCGCTATGCCGACATCCAGATGCCCATCAGCGGGCGCGAGGTGATCGGCTTCGGCCCTACCGAGGACGCCCGGGTGCTCGTCCCCTGCCCCGAGGGAAAGGACGTCCAGTTCCTCGACAGCCCTTCCCAAAGGCGCTGCGTCCTGAACAAGGGCGAAATGATGATCCTCTTTCCCCAGGACGCCCACAAGCCCGGCATCGCGCCGTCCGAAAGCGAGCGGCATGTGAAAAAAGCCGTGGCCAAGGTGCGGCTGGACTGACCGGACAATCGAAGGATCCCGGAAAAGCGCGCGGCTTTTCCGGGATCCTTTTTGACGCACATGTTATTTTTCCGTCTCTGTATAGGAGAGGACCTCGCCGGTCTTTCCGTCCAGCACCACGGTAGCCTGCAGGAGGAAGGTGAGGCATTCGTCGTTCCTCGCTTTGGTCTTTGAATACCCCCGCACAGTCTCCATGCCGGCTCCGCCCCCCGCGGCCCTTTCGGCGATGGCCGCCGTATCAGCCCGGTAGACGGCGCAGGAATAGGTGACCTGACTTGTCCCAAAACGCGGAACGGCGCTTTCCACCACCGCAACCGTTTCCTCCGCGGGCAAGTCGCTATGGCGGGCACAGACGATGCTCCCCAGGGCCGCGTTCCTTTCCGCCCGCTCCTCAGGGGTATAGGAGGCGCTGAGGGACGTGCTGTTATAATGGTAGACGTAGTACCCGCCCACGGACAGTGCGCCCAATAAGGTGAGAGCGGCAAGCAGGCACACGCTCTTTTTGGTAAAGCGCAGGGCGCCGACGTCCGAGGCGACATATCCCAGGCCCTTCAGCGGCGGTACCGTCACCCGCAGGAAGACCGCGAGCACCACCGATTCCAGCGGGAACAGCGCCAGGTTCTTCACGATCCGCAAAAGATCCAGCGGCGCGTAGTATTTTCCCAGCATCATTTTGTAATACAGCATCATGATCGGGGTCTGCAGGACGATATTCACAAAAAAATCGATGCAGAAACGGGACATGATCACCCGCGTCATGTTGATCTTCGTCCTGTACAGGAAGAGGGCGAAGATCACGGACCCCGCTATCTCCACAAAAATAAACGGGAAAAAATAGGGCCCCTGGGGGAACAGGATGCAGCCCAGGGTATCCGACACCGCAGCCGCCAGGGCCCCCACCACCGGGCCGAAGACCATGGCCCCGAAGGCGTTGATCAAAAAGGCGGTATTGATCCTCAGGTCCGCCGCGATATTGATGCCCACGGGCTTGAGCGCCACCCGGAGGGCGATCATCAGGGCGGCAAACACCAGCACCTGCGGATTTTTCAGTTCACCGGCTGCCTGGCGCCAGTAAGCTCCGGAAAATACGGTCAGCTTTTCGTCTTTGCTTTTTGCGGACATAAAAAAACCTCCTTTCAGAGCATGCACAAGCCGCACAAGGAGGTTTTTGACCCAAATGTGACCAGCGGGTGCGGGCGGCCTACCGCGGCTTCCGCCTTCGTCCCCCGAGCATCAACCCCGTCCGGGAGCACTTCACGCAGACCGCCCTACTCTGTACGCCGCTATTATATCAGGGTTAATTATTTTTTCAACCCGCGGTACAAAAAATATACACAGACTGCGTCATACGTACCTGTCGATCTCCAGGATCAGCTTTCCCTTTTTGCTGACGCCCCTTTCACAGTTATAGCGAAATTTACCCTGTCCCCGGACGCTGAATATGTCCCCTTCCTTCAGTTTCCTTGAAGGGTCGGTCTGTACGCAGCCGTTCAAGAACACCTTCTCACCCCGGCACAGTTCCGCCGCCGCGCGGCTCACCCTGCATACCTCCGACACCACGGCGTCGATCCTTTCGCTTGCCACGGTGAAGCGCTCAGTCCTGACCCGGAGGGGCGGGATGCCGCCGATGTCCTCGGTGATCTCGCATTTCACCGGGGTGCGGCGCACCTCCTCCAGGGACAGGATATGCCCCGCCATCTCCCTGCGGCAGAAGCACCAGCATTTTTTGTCCAGGATCCGCAGATCCCCCAGCACGTCCCTTTCCACGCCCAGGGCCATCAGGGCGCCCAGCAGGTCCCGGTGGGTCAGGTCCTCGGCGAATTTTTCGCTCCTGGGGCGGATAAGGACGCAGGCGATGGGCCAATCCGCGTCTTCATCCCCGCCGGAAAAGCGCACCATCAGCCTTTCGGCATCCTCATACCCGCCAAAGAGCGAGGCATTCTTTATTTCGCCCCGGACCGTCATTTCCCTTGCCAGGCCCGCCTCCGCCGGGGTCAGGAAGCCCAGGTACCGGTCCCTGCCTGTGCGTTCTGCCAGCGCGGACATTTCCTTCATCCGCTTCTTCAACAGTTCCATGCCGCCGTCCATGCCTCAAGCTCCTTCCGACCGCTTTACGGACATGGTATCGCATCCCGGGGGGAATGTCAAAATGGTTTTCCATATAAAAATATCTTTGCAGCCGTTCCTCAGAGGATACGGGAAAACATCCTTGCATCGTCCCCTGTTTTCATGTATACTTTGCTATGATTTTCGAAAGGAGCTGATTACGTATGTCAAGGACCGCAGCAAGGATGCGCTCCAAAAGGGGCTACATGATCGGGTGCGCCCTGATGATCGTCTTTATTCTTTTCACCGTCCTGGTCAAGGCCGTCGACACGGGCAAGACGCCGGTCAAGGTGGTGGCCGCCGACGGCACCTTCGCGTCCGGGGAGGAGATCAGCGTCGGTTTTTCAAAGCTGAACATCGCCGCTTCCGACGCGCTTGGGTATTCCGGCACCTGGTACAAGCTGTCCAAATACCTGGGCTACGTCTGCATCGCCGCGGGAGGCGCTTTGTGCCTCTGGGCGGTCTGGCAGGCCGTCAGCCGCCGCGGCATCCGCAATATCGACCGGGACCTGAGCTGTTTCTGCCTTCTGATGATCGCCATGATGTTCTTCTATCTCCTCTTTGAGGTCCTGAAGCTCAACTGGCGCCCGGTCATCCTGAAGGAAGGACTGGAGGCCAGTTATCCCTCCACCCACACCCTCCTGGCCGTCTGCGCCGCAGGCGGCGCCGCCATTTTCCTGAGCCGGCTGAAGATCCGCCGCGAACTGCGGCTCATCGGCGTCGCGGCGCTGTGCTTCGTCGGCTTCATGACGGTTCTCTGCCGCCTCATGTCCGGCGTCCACTGGGTGACCGATATCCTGGGCGGCGTCATCCTGGGCGCGGCGCTAATGCAATTGTACAGAACGCTGCTGCTCGAAAAATGATCGTTTCCGGCTTCTCCGGCGCTGCTGTAGAACCATGAGATCTGCAGCGGCGCCTTTTTTATATGCAGATCACTGGTCGAACAGCTTCTCATTTTTGACCCTGACGGATTGTTTGGAATGTGCCGTATTTGACCACAAAGTGCAATATTCGATCACGTGACAGCAACGTTTGATGCGAAACAAATCAATATTCCGTTGCAAACGATCCACACCGCCGATATAATATGAGTATCAGATATCCCTGTACAGCACCAATCACATAAGGAGGAGAAAACGATGAAAAGGTTCCTGTCCATCCTGTTGACCCTGGCCCTTCTCGGCTCCCTGGTAGCCGTGGCCCTGGCCGACGACGCTTCCGATGTCATCACCCTGACCGTGTTCCGCGGCGATCCCGGCGATCAGCCCACGGAAGACAACAAGATCTACAAGCTGATCGAGGAGAAGTTCGGCATCAAATTCAACTTCACCTACCTCACCGGCGATCTGGACCAGACCCTGAGCACCCGTCTTGCGAGCGGCTCCTATCCGGACCTGTTCGACGG
>JAFWWK010000161.1 GCA_017523615.1 Clostridia bacterium | reverse complement strand
ATGTTCCGCCGGGAGGAGAAGACGAATGATTAACTGGATCAGCGGACATTGGCTCGATGTGGTGATCTATTCCGCCATGGCCTGCCTTTTTTTTGTCGGGTTCGCAAAATGCATCATACCCGTCAGGGCCAACGCCGCACGCCTGCGCAGGGCATCCAGACAGCTGGAGACACCGACCCCCGCCGACGGCAAGCCCGTGTGGCAGGAATCCTCCTTCCTGGGAAAACATATGCAGACGCCCTGGAAAAGGTTTCTCAAGAACGCGGAGCAGCTGGACGCCAGGGGGCGGTCCTGCAACGTGGAAGACTATATCAACGACGATACGGTGATCCATTCGGTGGGGCATACCCCGCTGTCTGAAATGCTCCCGGGCCTGTTTACGAGCCTTGGCATCCTGGGGACTTTCATCGGCCTGATGAACGGCCTGGGTGGCCTGGATGTGTCCAACGCGGAAGAGACAATGAAATCCATTCCCCAGATGATCGGCGGCATGACCTTCGCCTTTACCACATCCATCGTCGGCGTGGCATGCTCCATCGCCTTCAACATCTTCCACCGCTCGGCGGTAGGGGGGGCCGAAAACGCCATCGACGATTTTTACGACGCCTTCAACAGCCTGGTCATGGCCTGTCCGCTGGACGACAACGTGACGCTGATCCTCCAGCAGGAGGACCGGGAGGAAACCCTCCGGGGAGCGGCCGACGAGATGTCCCGCCGCCTGTCCGAAAACGTGGCCCAGGCGGTTTCCAATTCCCTGACGCCCGTGTCGATGTCGATGAACCGTTTCATCATGGGCCAGACCCAGGCACAGATGGACGGCCTGGCTGCCATCACCCAGCAGTTTATCGCCCAGATGAACCGCTCCCTCTCCGGGCAGCTGACCGCCCTGGGGGACACGCTGAACAGCATCAACCAGTCCCAATCGGTCACATATGAGGCCCTGCAGAGGACCATGTCCTCCGCCGACGTCATCATGCGGGACATGGGACGCATCCAGTCGGTCACCGCGGACATGATGGCCCGGTTTGAAAAATACCTTGACAGCATGGCCCAGTCCCAGCAGAACAACGACGCCTTTCTTTCCCACGCGTCCCAGGTGCTGTCAGGCCTGATGGCCGCAAGCGACGAGCAGAACACCATGCTCCTCAAGCTCAAGGCCCAGCAGGACAGCATGTCCTCAAGCTTCAGGGAGGTGGCCAGGCTCAATGAGGAGGCCATGGAGGCGGTGCGAGCCCAGGCGGGAAGCGTCGCCGCATCGGCGGGGAACACCGCGGCTCTGGTCGAAAAAAACACCGCAGACCTTGCGGGCACCTATTCTTCCTTCGTCCGCAAGGTGGGCGAGGATCTGGGCAAGGAAGCGGAAACCTTTGAAAAGAACATCTGCGGCGTGATGAACACGCTGAACGCTAATCTTGAGCGCATGAAGACGCAGGCTGCCAGCGGCAGCGCTGCGGAACTCCTTGAGAAAGCCGCACGGATGCAGGCGGCCCTGGATGACATCCGGGTGTCGGTGGAAAAGCTTGCTTCAGGGAAGGCGGCGGGCGGGGAGGAAAACTGAGATGGTTCGTTCTCACAATTCCGCCAGAAGAGGCGGAAAGACGGATTCCGGATCGCACTGGATATCCTATTCGGATATGATGGCCTCCCTGCTATTGGTATTCGTGCTGGCGGTGTGCTACAGCGTGTACCAGTACTATAACATGCTGAAGATCAAGACCGACCAGCTGGCGGCACAGCAGGCCGAACTGGAGCGGCAGCAGGTGGTCCTGGCCCAGAAGGAAGAGGAAGTGAACGCCCTCAACGTTACCCTGATGGGCAAGGAAGAGGAGCTGGCACAGATCCAGGTGCAGCTGGACGTCCAGGAAGAGGAACTGAATGCGGCGAGGACGGCCCTTTTGTCCAAGGAAGAGGAATTGAACGCGCTGCAGCTACAATTGAACGAGGAAAGGGACAAGCTGGCGGCCATGCAGACCCTCCTTGGAGAACAGGAAGCGAAGCTGGCGGCGCAGCAGGCCCGTATCGAATCGCTGATCGGCGTCAAGGCCGAGATCATCCAGACACTTTCCTCCGCCCTTTCCCGGGCGGGTTTCTCCACAAGCGTGGATTCCACCGGCGCCATCGTGCTGCAGGGTTCCATCCTGTTCGACAGCGCTTCGTCCACGATCACGCCTGAAGGCCAGGCATTCCTGGACCGCTTCCTGCCTGTGTACCTGAGCGTGCTGCTCCGGCCGGAATACAGGGATTACGTGGCTGAGATCGTGATCGAGGGGCATGCGGATTCCACCGGCACCTATGACAGGAACATCGGTTACGCCACGGACCGGGCTGAGGTGGTGGCAAGGTACTGCCTGACCGTGCCCGGACTGTCCGGAGAGCAGCGAAGGCTGCTGGAGTCCCTGCTGACGGTGTCCAGCCGCTCCTCGGCGGATCCGATCATCGTAAACGGGGTCGAGGACAAGACGGCCTCCAGGCGCGTGGTGTTCAAGTTCAGCATGCGGGACGCCGAGATGATCGACGAACTGAACCGGCTGCTGGGCGAGGACGCGCTATACTGATCAGAGCAAATCTTATTTGGAGAGATAAACATGCTGCTTCATCTGGATTCGATCAAGTCCGATCCCATTGGATTCCTGATCGAGCTTCTTTACACCATTCCGGCGGTGGTCTGCGCCCTTGTCCTTCACGAGTTGGGCCACGGCTATGTGGCTCTGCGCTGCGGCGACCCTACGGCCCGGATGATGGGGCGCCTGTCCTTCAATCCCCTCGCGCATCTGGACCCCATCGGCACAGCCAGCATGTTCCTGCTGGGGATCGGATGGGCGAAGCCGGTGCCGGTGAACCCCAGGAACTTCAAAAACCCCAGAAGGGACGATATCCTTGTCAGCGCGGCCGGGATCACGGTGAACCTTCTTCTTTTCATTCTGGGGACGGTGCTGTCCATTGTCTGCATCAGGGTGATGTGCCCCAACGATACCCTTGAAAAGATCTCCAAGGTCAACGGAGGTTCCGCTTCCCGGCTGCTGATGCGCGCGAGCCTTTTCAGCGGGGAAAGCATCGAGTCCTACCTGAAGAGCCTTGCGGACTTCGGCATGGTGGACCGGATATGGCTCGTATATCTTCTGCGCTTTTTCGGGGTATGCTGCACGCTGAATATGGGCCTTGCGATCTTCAATCTTCTGCCTTTTCCGCCGCTGGACGGCTATCGCCTGGCCAACGAACTGATCTTCAGGGGCAGGTGGCAGATCACTCCGCAGACACTGAGGATCTCCATGGTGCTTCTTCTGGTGCTGAACTATGCCACTCACTGGCTGAGCTACGCGCTTTATTATGCGGCGAGCGGCGTCCAGTCCGCCTTGCTCTGGATATTCCTGCCGCTTTTCGGGATGGCATGATATGGCACTGACACTGCATCTGAAAGATTTCGAGGGTCCCCTGGATATGCTCCTCTTCCTGATCGGGAAGGCCAAGGTGGATATCCGGGATATTTTTGTGTCCGACGTGACCGACCAGTATATCCGGTCGGTCCGGGAAGCCGACGACCTGGACATGGACGACGCCAGCGCCTTCATCGATATGGCGGCCACGCTTGTGGAGATCA
This sequence comes from Clostridia bacterium, assembly GCA_017523615.1. Classification (GTDB taxonomy): domain Bacteria; phylum Bacillota; class Clostridia; order Christensenellales; family Aristaeellaceae; genus RUG756. Next base: position 12,101 of record JAFWWK010000161.1, on the reverse strand, counting down.
AAAGCCGGTCCCTGCTGCCCAAGCCCCCGGCGCCGGAGGACGAGGAGGACCCGGAGCAGGCCCTGATCAGGCAGCTGGAGGAATACCAGCGGTTCAAAAAGGCCTCGGAAGAGCTTCATGCCCTGGAGGAAGCCGCTTCCAGGATGTTTGCTAAACTGCCGGAGGAATATCCCCTGCCGCCCCCCACATTCGACCTGACCGGACTCAGCCTGGAAGGCCTGGTGAAGGCGTTCGAGAGGGTCCTGGAGCGGGCCGAAAAGCGCACGGGTGAGGAGAACACCTTCGTCACCCGCCGCATCGTCCGGGACGCCTTCGACGTGCCGGGGTGCATCCGGCACATCCTGCGCCGGGTACGGGGGGGCAGCGTGAAGTTTTACGACCTTTTTTCACCCGAACCCACCAGGGACGAGGTGGTCACACTTTTCCTGGCCCTGCTGGAATTGATCCGCCTGGGAAGGGTGGACGTTAAGCAGGAAGGGGTCTACGACGATATCGTGGTGACCGCGGCGGACCGAAAAGAAGAAGCGCCAAAGGAGACGACCGAATGACCATCGAAACACTGGGGCATATCATCGAAGCGATCCTGTTTGTGACAGGGGAGGCGGTGGAGATCCAGGCCTTGAGCAAAGGCCTGGAATCCACGGAGCTGGAGGTCATCCAGGCCCTGGACTACCTGACCGAGGATATGGACCGTAACAACCGGGGCGTGTGCATTAAACGCTTCGGTTCCCAGGCGCAGCTGACGACCCGGGCGGAATGGGCGCCGTATATCGAAAAAATGCTCCAGCCGGTGCAGAAGCAGTCCCTGTCCCAGGCGGCGCTGGAGACGCTGTCCATCGTGGCCTACAAACAGCCGGTGACCAAACTGGAGGTGGAAGCGATCCGCGGAGTCAAATGCGATTATTCCATCCAGTCGCTGGTCAGCAAGGATCTGATCGAGGAAGTGGGGCGCAAGGAGGCCCTGGGAAGGCCGATCCTGTACGGGACGACGGAGCATTTCCTGTCCCATTTCGGGCTCGCTTCCATCGCGGACCTGCCTGAAAAGCCGGATAAGGACGACGCGCCGGAGGGGGAGGACCTGGTCCCCTGACGTCTTACTGTTTTTACTGAAAAGTTTGGGGTACGGATATAAAATGGACAGGATCTATCTGGATCACGCGGCGACATCGCCTCTGAGGGAAAGGGCGCTGGAAAAAATGATGCCGCTCCTGAGGGACGGCTGGGGGAACGCGGCCTCGGTGCATTCCTTTGGCCGGGAAGCGCGCCGCGCCGTGGAGGAAAGCCGTGAAAAGATCGCCGCCCTGATCGGGGCAAAGCCGGGGGAGGTCTATTTTACCTCCGGCGGTTCCGAAAGCGATAGCTGGGCGATCCTTTGCGTGCCTTCAGGGCATTGCGTCACCACGGCGATCGAGCATCACGCGGCTCTGAACGCCTTTGAAGCCCTCGAGAAGCGGGGAATCCGGGTCGACAGGGTCTTGCCCGGGCGTGACGGGGCCGTGAAAGCGGAGGACGTATTGGACAGGGTCGGACCGGAGACCGGCCTGGTATCGGTGATGACCGCTAACAACGAGACCGGAATCATCCAGCCCGTGAAGGAGATCGGGGAAAAGCTCGGGGAAAAGGGCATCCCTTTCCATACCGACGCTGTCCAGGCCCTGGGACAGATCCCGGTGGACGTGGATAACCTGGGCTGCGGCTTGCTTTCGGCCTCGGCCCACAAGTTCGGCGGACCCAAGGGAATCGGTATTCTGTACGTCCGTTCCGGGATCAGGATCGGAAACCTGATCCATGGCGGTCTCCAGCAGAGAGGGCTGCGCCCGGGGACCGAGGATCCGGCGGGATGCGTGGGCATGGCCGCCGCTCTGGAGGAAGCCGTGGAGGAGATGGAGGACACGGGAAAGCGGGTCCGCGAAATGCGGGACAGCCTGGTTTGCCTTATCCGCGAGCGGGTGCCGGAGGCGGCGCTGAACGGCAGGCCTGAGGGCCGCCTTTGCTGCAACGCCAACATCCGCTTTCCCGGGATCGACGGAAGCGCTTTGCTGATGCGCCTGGATATGGAGGGCATCGCCGCCTCCGCCGGGTCGGCCTGCACCGCCGGAGTGGTGGAAACAAGCCACGTCCTTACCGCCATGGGGCTGACTGAAAAAGAAGCCTCCGAAAGCATCCGATTTACCCTCGGAAGGGAAAACACCCCGGAGGAGATCCGACGGACAGCGGACGTCATTTCAAGGATCGTTCATGAAATGAAAGCGTGAACAGCCGCGCTTTCGCTCATCCGGATATAAAAAAGGCCCGCGATACGGATCACACCGTCCCGCGGGCCTGTTTTATTCACGGAGCACATCAAAGCCATTCCAAAACTTCACTCTTCACTCTCCACTCTTTACTCCCTGATCCTCGGCCGCTTCCAGTTGGAGCGAAGGATCAGCATCAGCACCGGGAAGATCTCAAGCCTTCCGATGATCATGTCCAGGGTGAGGCAGATCTTGCTGGCAACGCCCAGGGAAGCGTAATTGCCCATGGGCCCCACCTCTCCCAGGCCGGGGCCCACGTTGTTCAGGCAGGCCAGCACGCCGGTGACGGTGGCTTCAAAGCTGAGGCCGTCCCATGATACGACCAGCAGGGAAACAAGCAGGATGAAGACGTAAGCCGCAAAATAGATGAAGACAAAATTGACCGTGCTGTCCGATACCACGTCGCCGTCCATGTGCACCTTGGAGACGGTGTTGGGGTGGAGCAGCTTTTTCATGTTTTGCCTTAAGGATTTGGCCAGGATCACCAGCCGGCTCACCTTGACGCCGCCGGCGGTGGAGCCGGCGCTTGCCCCGATGAACATGAGGACCACCAGGATGGTTTTGCATACGGTGGGCCAGACGTTGAAATCCGCGGAGGCAAAGCCCGTGGTGGAAATGATGGACGCAACCTGGAAAAAGGCGTGGCGGGAAGCTTCGGCCATGTCGCTCTGATACATGGGGAGGATGCGGACAGTGATGACGATGGTCGACAGGATCACCAGCGCCAGGTAGACGCGCATCTCGTCGTTCTGGCGGATCCTTTTGAAGGAACGCATGATGCACAGGTAATAGATGCCAAAGTTGACGCCGAAGAGGACCATGAAAGATGCAATGACCCACTGCATATAGGGGGTGTAGGATGCCATGCCGCTGCTGCGAACCGCAAAGCCGCCGGTGCCCGCGGTGGCGAAGGAGATGGTGACGGCGTCGAACACCTCCATGCCGCCAAGGAGCAGCATGAGGACCTCGGCCAGCGTCATGCCCACATAGATCTTATAGAGGATCTGTGCGCTCTGGCGAGTTTTCGGCACCAGCTTGGAAACCTGAGGCCCGGGGGATTCGGCGCGCATGATGAACAGGCTGTCGCCGTTGGTGCCGGAAGGGGAGAGGGCCAGAAGGAAGACCAGAACGCCCATGCCGCCCAGCCAGTGGCTGAAGGAGCGCCAGTACAGGATGCCCTTGGGCAGCGGGTCCAGATCGCTCAGGATGCTGGCGCCTGTGGTGGTAAAGCCGCTGGCCGCCTCAAACAGGGCGTCTATAAAGTTGGGGATGCAGCCGCTGATGACAAAGGGCGCGGCGCCGGCCATGGATACCAGGAACCAGCACAGGCCCGTGATGATATAGCCTTCCCGGGCGCGCATCACGGTGCGCTTGGGCCGGTAGACCGCGATGGGAACGCAGACGGCGGCAAGGACCAGGATACAGACCCCGAATGCCATGGCGGAGCGGGACTCGCGCAGGCAAAGGCTGATGACCAGGGCCGGCAGCATAAACGCGGCGGTGATCAGCAGGGTGAATGCCAGGTAACGGATGATCATGCGGTAGTTCATCGCAAAACTCCATAAGTCAGGGCTGTTTCGAAAAAATATCGTTAAAATTGATCAGGCTCATGTCGCTCTTGACGACGATGACCACCGTGTCCCCTTCATCGAAGGAGGAATCGCCGCCGGGGATCATCACGGTGCCGCTGCGGCCGATGGCCGCGATCAGGATATCTTTTTTTAGGGGAACGTTTTTAAGCGGTACGCCAAGGTACCAGGTCTTGGACGACGCCCTGAATTCCAGGGCCTCCACCTGGTTTTCGACCATCCGGTGCAGGGCCAGGACCTCGCTGTCCTGACGGCTTTCGGCCGCCCTGACATGACGCAGGATGTCGCTGGTGCACAGGATCCTGGGGGTGATCACGCATTCGATCCCGGCTTTGCGGAGGATGTCGGAATATTCGGTGCGGTTGATCTTGGTGATCACCTTGGGTACTCGGATGTGGTTGGCGAACATGCTGATGACGATGTTCTGCTCGTCGTAATTCAGGAGGGACACCACCGCGTCGCTTTCCTCGATGCCCTCGTTGAGAAGGACGGACAAATTGGTGGCGTCGTCGTTGACCACGGTCAGGCCGTCCAGGCTTTCCGAAAGGTACTCGCACTGGGTTTTGTCGATGTCCAGGAGCTTGACGTCGATGCCGGCTTTTAAGAGCATCTGGGCCAGATAGAAACCGATCAGGCTGCCGCCGAGGATCATGACCGAGCGGGGACGGGAGGTTTCCATGCCTGTGTAGCGGATAAAGGAAAGAAGGTGCTCGGACGGGGCGGTCACCCAGATGCGGTCATCCCCCTTCAGGGTAAATCGGCCGTCGGGGATAAAGACCTCGTTGCGCCTTTCCACCGCGCATACGAGGACCCGGGTCTTGATCATGCCGTACATATCCACCAGCCTGAGGCCGTCCAGCTTGCCGCCGGGACGGACCGGCATTTCCACGATCTCCGCCCGGCCCTTGGCGATCAGGTCGCGTTTGAGCAGGGAAGGATAGCGGATGAGGCCGAAGATCTCCCGGGCGGCGGAGCGTTCCGGGTTCACCACCATGCTCAGGCCCAGCTCGTCCCGAAGGAGATAATAAAGGTTCGTATAATCCGCTTCCCTGACCCGGGCGATGGTATGCTGACAGCCGAGCTTTCTTGCCAGCATGCAGCACAGCATGTTCACTTCGTCCCGGGCGGTCACCGAGATCAGCAGGTTCGCCTGCTGTACCCCGGCCTGCTTCAGGACCGACGCGTTGGTGCCGTTGCCTCCGATGACCATGACGTCCAGGCGTTCTTCCGCGGCGGAAAGGACTTCCTTGCGGTTGTCGATCACCGTGACGTCATGCCCTTCTCTTGTCAGCACTTCTGTGAGGGTGAAGCCGACTTTGCCGTCGCCGATAACAATGATCTTCATAATGCGATCTCTCCCCGAAAGGTGGAACGGAACGCCGCGTGTGGATCCCCGGAAGCAAAACAGCATTTCCCGCGAAAGGCGCGGAGCTTATTGCGCTGCTGAAGGTTTTCTTGCTTTCACCGGCGCTCGGGCAGCATGAGAGTACGCTTTTTAAATTCGACTCTCTTATACGATATTATACCAGAGAATCGGGAAAAAGCAATGCCGGCCATGATCGGCGGCGTGTCCGGCCTTGACGGGGACCGCGGAACGGGTGTAATCTGTACGCAAATAAAAACGAACGGAAACGCGGGCGGGATGAACAGACAGAGAAGAAAACCTGGAAAAAGAAAGCTCATGACCGGGCGGGAAAAGACCGTTCGCCTGACGCTGTGCGGACTGCTTACCGCGATCATGCTGATCCTCGGATTCGTCGAAAGCCTGATCCCCTTCAGTTTCGGGGTGCCGGGGATCAAGCTGGGCCTGAGCAACAGCGTGCTGATCTTCGCGATCTATATGCTGGACATCCCGGCAGCTTTCCTGCTGATGGCGGTCAAGGTGACGCTGTCCGCCATGATGTTCGGGGCTGGCCTTTTTTCGATGCCCATGTGGTTTGCCTTCGCCGGCGGGACCGTCTCAACGGCGCTGATGGCCCTCCTCAGCCGGGACCGGGACCTTGTGCCGACGGTGGTCTCGATGGCAGGCGGCGTGGGGCACAACGTGGGCCAGGTGATCATGTGCATGCTGACGGTGACCGGGGTGAACATGGTGTTCTATATGGGGATCCTGATGCTGGTCGGGATGCTGACCGGCGGGCTTACCGGGCTGATCGCCGAACGGGTGCTCCGGCACATGAAGGTGATCCGCCGGGCGTCTTGCTGACCCGGCGCCGGAAACATGGAACAAGCGGTGAAAAGGGCGTGTGATATGATGTCCTTGCAAACAAAAGAGCAAGGAGGAAACGATCATGAAAACGCTTCGTATGATCGCCGCGATAATCCTTCTTTTCCTGGTATTTTCCGGCGCTTCGGCGGATTCGATTTTTCCTGTGCTGACGCCCATTCCCACGGCGGCTCCCACTGCCGCCCCGGCAGCCCCGGTTTTAGCCCCCTCTTACGGCATGATGGCAAATGTGGAGGCGGACGAGGTAACGGAAAACACCCAGGGCGGGACTGTGGTCACATACAGAAACGTGTCTACAGACGGGTTCAACACTTTCGGAGAATACTTGGGCGGGCGCGGGTTCTCCGTGACAGATACGGAAACGCGGGACGGGCTGACGGCCTATGCGCTTTCCGACGGGCGGACTTCATTTGTCCTGTTTTATGACGCTTACGGTCAGGTCATGACCCTCGTGTATCCCCAGGGGACGGCCTATGAACAGCCCAGGTTCCCGGGGTATCAGACCCTTTCCATCGGGGAGGAGATCCAGGTGACGGGCCTGGGAAGGTTCACGTTCGTGGATTTCCATCTGAATGAAAAGATCGCGATGGCCGGCATGATCGACAGGATCTTTGGCGAGACTGATTATTACGACATCAACGGGGATCTGATCGTCCTGGGGAATAAAACGAAACCGGTTTACACCTATTTCGGCTTCAAAGCATTCAACACGACGGACAGGGATCTGCAGTTTTGCGCGAATAAAAACGAAGTGATGACGATGACGCTGCATTATGTCAACGCAGACGGGAAATACAGCTATGAGCAGTCTACACCCGCGAGGTACAGTTCCAAGAACAAGATGTTTGTAAACGGATACAAGAAGAGTTTAGACTCTATAACCTATATGTCAAGGCCCCTTCCGAGCATGACGGACGATTATCTGTATTCGATCTTCGAGGTTCCTTCCGGCGTACGCGATTCCACCGACGGCACGATGTATGTCGCCATTGAGTTCGCGACCGGCGACAGGGTTGTGATCGTGCTTCGGGAGAACGGCGTCGACTGCTATGAGAAGCCGGCCGGCTGAATTCATGCGGTATGGAAGATCGTCTGAAAGGGGGATCCCAATGAATACCCGGATCATTGCCGGCCGTGCGGGAAAAGCCGCCTGTATCCTGCTTGCCCTGCTGATTTGCGTATCCTGCGCCGGCGCGGAAAGCTTGTTTTCACTGATCGCAGCACCGTTCCCTGTCCCGACCGCAGCGCCCCTTCCCGCCGCGCCAGCGGCGACGGCGGCTTACGAGGACTGCCTGTTTTCCCTGCTGGTGACGGCGACTCCCGCGCCTGAAGCGACTCCCGCGCCGTCGGCTGGTTCCGCGGAGGAAGACAAGCCGGAGGAAACGGCACTGTTTTCCGGACTCGGCTTTGGTGACCTGACGGGAAGAAAAGCAGACCGGATCGTAAGAAACGACGAGGAAGTCACGGCAGAGTGCGTATATGAACGGGTGACCGAAGAGGATTTCACAAGATACATGGCCTTCCTGAACGGCATGGGATGCGAAATCGAACAGACGGAGGATAACAGCGGCGAGACTGTTTCCGGGATCGTATATAACGTCAACACGGACTGCGCGTTCCTGCTGGAATACCGAAGGGACGAAGAAACGCTGACGCTGATCGGCGCCGCGGACGATGAGGCCGATGATAATGGAACCGTTTTTCCTGAGGAAACCACGCCGGAAATCGGGGCGGCCGTCTGTCCCCGCTGCGTCAGGGGGCATTGCAAAACCTGCCGCGGAAGAGGGGTCGTGAAATGCGGCGAATGCCTTGGACTCGGCAGATGCAGGGCCTGCCACGGGAAGAGAGGGATCCGGACGATCAGCTGGGGAGGCGTGGGCACATCCACCTTTACGCCATGCGTCGAATGCGGCGGAAACGGCAGGTGCGCCGAATGCGACGGCAAAGGCAGGGTGGACTGTACGGAATGCGATCACGGCATCTGCGGGACCTGCCAGGGAAATTATGTGATCGGGCCGTAAAAAATGGCCGCTGCCGGATCTGTGGATCCTGCAGCGGCGATATTTTTTGATGTTCCGGCAAAACGGCCTGCGACCGGCGATGGTCACAGGTCGGCTTCCAGGCGGACGCAGCGGCCGACCACCGTCAGTTCGTTGAAATTCTTGATCTCGCTTTCACATGTCGCGTCGAACCTTTGGAGCATGGCCTGAAAATGGGGGAGCACGCTGACCTTGCGCAGCACGTGGCCCACCGGCGTCCGAAGAAGCATGATGCTCCCGTCCACCGGGACCTGGGCGGGCACCACCAGAAGGATGTCCCCTTTCAGTACGCGGAAGCCCCTCAGGTCGTTGTCCGGAGCCATGAAGTAGTACACCTTGTCGGCAGGCGCGCCGGCAATGCGGCCGTCGGTGATGGGAAGCAGGCGGTGGTCCACCTCTTTCATTACGGCGTTATATACCGGCACGTGCTTGAGCACGCCTGACAGGGCGTCCAGCCAGATGGATCCGGCCCCGACTTTTTCGGAGCCGGTTTTTTTGTCTGTATTATTTTCGGAGGTTTTTTTGTCGTCCCCGGCATCCCGGAGTTTTTCCTGCGTGCTGACGATACGGGGCATGGCGCTTTGCAGATCGACGGTGGAGGCGATGTCGTCAAGGGTAAAATCAGCCTCAGAATGTTCCTTGAGGCCCATGGCTTTCAGGATGCGGCGGGCCTGGTCGTCGGCAATGATCCGTTTGCCGCTTTCCACGTCCTGCAGAAATTTGTCGCTGACGCCGCAAAGCCTGGCAACCTGCTTGTATGTCAGGTTCCTGCGGGCCCTTTCAAGACGGATCAGGTCTCCCAGTCTGCTCATGAACGGTTTTTCTCCTTTTCGTTTTCGTCCCTCAGGCGGTAAAAGGTCTCCCGGATCCTTTGGGTCAGTTCTTCCGCGGTCTCTTTGCTGATCCCCCGGGCGCTGAGGTCGCCGTATTCGATCGGGTCGCCCGCATAGGCCCATGTGCGCCGGAGAAAGCGGGGCTTTTCGTCAATGTATACAGGAAGCAGCGGCGCCCCGGAACGCAGCGCGATCATGGCGACGCCTGTTTCGGGTTTTTCCATCAGGGTGTCTCTGCAGCGGGTGCCTTCGGGGAAGACGCCAAGGATATAGCCTTCCTTCAGGGCTTTGACGCAGGCGCGCATGGCGGTCAGATCGGTCTCGTGCCGGCTGACAGGGATCATGTGGAGGGCATTGAACAGGAAAGCACCTGCTTTTTTTGCGGTCAGTTCCTTTTTGCCCAGAAAGCGGATCTCGTATGGACAATGGGACGCGATGACCAGCGGGTCCATCATCGAGCGGTGATTGGCGATCAGGATGGCCGGGGCCTGAAGGGAGTGGATCTTTTCCGCGCCGGTGACGTGCACCGGGAACATGCCGCCGCGGACCGTCAGTCTGGTGACGAAGCGGGCCAGGGTGTAGAAAAAGGTATGTTCTTTTTTTCTGTCCGGAATGCCGCTCATTCTTTTTTCGCCGCCTTTATCAACGAAAGGACCTGTTCCACGGTCTCCTCGAAGGTCAGGTCCGATGAATCCACGACCACCGCGTCCTCCGCCCGGCGGAGTGGATCGGTCTCTCGGTTCATGTCCTGATGGTCCCGGGCTTCCACTTCGCGGATGATCTCCTCCAGGGGAATGTCCGTGCCGGCTTCCAGCAGCTGAGCCCTGCGGCGCTCGGCGCGTTTCCGGCTGGAGGCGGTCAGGTAGATCTTTACGTCGGCGTCGGGCAGGACCACGGTGCCGATGTCCCTGCCGTCCAGCAGCATGCTCTGGCGCTTGGCCATGGCCTGCTGGAGGGCAACCAGGTGCCGCCTGACCCCGGGGAACCTGGAAACGGCGGAGGCGGCCGAGCCGGCTTCCTGGGTGCGGATCAGGCCGTTGACATTTTCTCCGTTGACCAGGGTGATCTGTTCCCCGTCCCGGTATTCGACGTCGATATCGATCTCGCCGTCGGTGAGGAGGCGCACGATACTGTCCTCGTCGTCGGTGGAAACCCCCTTCCTGAGGGCGGAAATGCCCACGGCACGGTACATGGCGCCGGTGTCCAGATGAAGGATGCCGAGCTCTTTGCACACGGCGTCGCAGATGGTCGTCTTGCCGGCCCCGACCGGGCCGTCCACAGCGATGGATATGGGCATGGCTGATTGCTCCTTGTCATTGGGATTTGTTCGGCAGGTATCAGGCCCGGGAACGGGATCCGCGCCCCGGCCTGACCCTGCGCCGGGTTTGTTTTGCCAAAGAGGACTTTCCGATCCAAATATACCACTTTTGCAATGACTGCACAAGTTTATTCTTCCGCGGAGGGGCAAAGCGCGGCCGCCGTCCGGGCAAAAGACCGGACGGCGGTTGGAACGGATGCGGTCATCATTCGATGTCCCGGCCGAAAACCTCCCATTGCCTCAGGGCGGGAAAGGCGGAGGGATCGTCACTTTTTGAAAGTCTCTCCAGGCGCAGCCATCGTACCCGATGACCGGCGAGAGGGACGAACTGTCGGTCTCCGGTCTTTTTCAGGGTGAAGGCGATCTCCGCGCCGTCGGACAGGACCGCGTATCCGCCTGTCCACCAGGCGTCGTGGGGGAAATCCGCCCGGAGGACGAGGGCCATTTCGGTGACTGCTGTTTCCCGTCCCAGGTCCAGCATGCACCAGGCATCCTCCCGGGCGCCGATGCCCCAGCTTTGGTAGGGCCACTCGCCATGGAAGGTGTTGAAGGTCAGTCCGTCTACGACGTTCCTTGCACAGAAACAGGCTTCGTTCCGGGTCTCAACGTTTGCGGTGCAGTGGGGATAGAAATCGGTGTCACCCCTCAGGTCTGCCGGGTTCCGGGAAAGGGGACGGACGGAAAGGATCTCCTCCCGGGACATTTCACGGATCGAAACGATGTGCCGGGGGGCTTCGAAGCAGCCCGGGGGATAGGCCAGGCGGTGCTCTCCGAAGGGCACCCGCCATGTCATCTTTCCGCCGGGCAGAAAGACCTCGCCCCAGGGAAGGGCATGGTCCGCCTGGAGGAACAGGTGCCGGGGCCCCGTGATCTCAAGGAGATCGCCTTCCGCATAGGCCCGGTCCGTGCATAAAAGCGCTTCCGCGCTGCCTTCGGCATGGGCGAGCGGGGCGTTGTATTTATCAAACAAGGTGATCGAGATCATAAGACCGTCCTTTCCCGGCCGCTTACAGCCAGAGCATCGGGTCGGTCCCGTTCAGCTTGGCCAGGGCTTCCACCAGAAAATAATCTCCGTAAGTGATGTTTGTGTGCTTCCCGGCCGCGTCGTCGTGATAGCTGGCCGTGCAGTGGGTGAGGACGCCGCGGATGCGGTCTGAATAATCACAGCAGTGATCAAGCATCCCGTCGACCAACTTAAGTGCCGCGTCCAGGTATTCCTTTTTGTCGGTGACCCGATCGAGCTCCTGCAGGCCGCAGGCGGCGACGGCTCCGGCGATGTTATCGAGCCGTTCTGGTTCGGCGGGCTGGCAGAAATCGCAGTCCGTCAGGCCGTCCGGACGGATATGGGAAATGAAATTGGCGGCGATCCTTTCAGCGGCGTCAAGGTAGCGTTTTTCACCGGTATTCATGTGAGCCAGGGTAAAGCCATAGAGTCCCCAGGCCTGGCCGCGGCTCCACTGGCTGCCAAGCGCATAACCCTGTCCGGCGTGCTCCCGGACCTTTGCGCCGGTGGAAGGATCGAATTCGACGATGTGGCTGACCGAGCCGTCGCCGCGCAGGAATTCCCTCAGGGTGGTGTCCGCGTGGATCCTTGCGGTATTCGAAAAACGCGGATCGCCGGTCTCCCTTGAAGCGCGGAAGAGGATGCTGAGGTTCATCATGCAGTCGATGATGGCAAAGCCGGCCTGGGACGGATGGTTCCACGCCCGGATAAAGCCCGCTGGATTGAACCTGCCCATGAGCAGGGAGGCAGCGTGCAGGGTGTCGGCCTTTGCCTGGAGGGAGCCGGTGATCTTCGCGT
>JAFWWK010000018.1 GCA_017523615.1 Clostridia bacterium | reverse complement strand
CCAATCCCCAATCCCCAATCCCCATTTATTATAAGAATTATAAAAAAATCGCAAAATTAGTTCAAAAATAAAATTTTATACCGACGTGTGCCCAAGCCCTGCGCTGATGACGGATAACTGGATATGAAGATTTCTTGCCAAAGTCGCCCAAGAGTGACGTGCGGCGTAAGAATTCAGGCTCAATCCCGCCCCGCATGCTCTTCCGATTTCCTTTAGTCTCAGGTTGTACCGGTGTAGCCTGTAAAGATAATCGCGGTAGGCCTCTTTGGGCTCTGCGGATGTTATTATCGGAAAGACGTAATCAGCGAAACCTTTGCCACTGTACCGCTGGATGATGCTGTTCATGCATGGCTCCAGATGGAAGGAGAGGCACAGCCCGGTCTTTCTGCGGAAGTACGTCATGACTCCGTTTGAAATGCTGGATCTGCGAAGCCGCGGCCCTGCCCCCCACCGACAACCTGCGCTTTGCCGCCGCGGTGGCGGAGACGGCCATGGTCCTCAGGGACAGTCCCTACCGCGGCAGCGCTTCCTTTGCCGGCGCGGCGGAGCTTCTCAGGGAATGCGGCAGTGTCCTCGGCGACCCCTATAAGGAAGAATTCCTCTACCTGGTCAATTTGCTGGAGCGGGGCCGGTAAAAAGCCGGTCCGCCGGATCCGGCATAAAAACGAATGCCCCATAACGGCGCGGAGCGGCTCCCAAAGGCGGGAGCCGTTTTTTTGCGCCGCCCATGGGGTCTTTTCCCCTTCATGTTCCCCGCGATCCAGGGGCCGAACTCAGCTGCGCTCCGTTCGGACTCCGGATCGCAAAAGCACCCTGCCCGCATAGGCAAGGTGCCATGGATCGTCTTTGGATATTTCCTGCGTCTGCTTGACAAGGGCGGATCATCACCCGCGCTCCGGCTTTTTTCTCACGTAAGGGGTTTAAGTCAGCCTCAGCGCTTCGGTGATCGCTTCGCAGAAGGTGGGGTGGGGACGGACGGCCCGGGCCATCTCTTCCATGGTCAGGCCCATGGACAGGGCCATGGTGAATTCGCCGATCATGTCCGACGCCCGCTCGCACATCATCCTGACGCCAAGGACGCGGCGGGTCCCTTTTTCAAACACCACCCGGATGAACCCCCTCTCGGCGCCGGTCAATACCGTTTTGCCGTTGGCGGTCATAGGGATCTTGCGGCTGTCCGCGTCGATACCGGCGGCCTTCGCCTCCTCCTCCCCCATCCCGGCGCAGGCGATCTCCGGATCGGTATACACGCAGGAGGGGATGAAGCGCGTGTCCGCGCAGGGCGGCAGGCCGGCCATGCGGCGCACGGCGTTCCTGCCCGCCGCCGAGGCGGCGTGGGCCAGCATGAAGCCGCCGGTCACGTCGCCGACGGCCCAGACACCGGGAATGTCGGTCTGGCCGTATTCGTTCACTATGATCCGCCCGCGCTCTGTTTTCGGCTGCACGCCGGGCGCGAAGAGCCCTTCGGTGTACGGGCGCCTTCCCACGCTGACCAGGACGGCGTCCGCTTCCACAGTCTCGCCGCCGCCGTATTCGCAGATAAGCGTCCCGTCCGCGCCGGGAAGGATCCTGTTCACCTGCGTGCCCGTGCATACGCTGACGCCCCGCTTTTTGAGCAGCATTTTCAGGCTTTGGGCGATCTCCTTATCCATGCTCGGGAGCAATTGCGGCATGGCCTCGATCATCGTGACCGCGGTGCCCAGCGCCGCGTACACCTCCGCGAATTCCACGCCGATGACGCCCCCGCCGATGATCACGAGCCTGCCGATGGGCCTGTCGTTCTCAAGCAGCCCGTCGCTCGTGACGACGCCGGGAAGATCGATGCCGGGGATCGGCGGAAGGGCGGGGACGGAGCCGGCAGCCAGGAGGATGTTATCCGCCCGGAGGCTTTCCTCCCCCTCGCCGGTACGGACCGATACCGTCCCGCCGCCCTGAAGCGCGGCTATCCCGCGGATCATCGCGATCTTTTTCCTCGCGGCCGTACCTTCGATCCCCTTTCGGAGCTGAAGGACCGCCTCATTTTTCCTTTCCCGCATACGGGCATAGTCCACCGCGATCTCCCCGGGGACGATCCCGAAGGCTGCCGCCTCCCTCATCTCCCGGTAAAGGCCCGCGGCGTGCAGGAAGGATTTGGTGGGGATGCATCCGCGGTTGAGGCAGGTGCCTCCCGGGGCGTCCTTTTCCACCAGTGCGGTCTTCATCCCCAGGTCCGCGGCCTCAAAGGCCGCCTCGTACCCGCCCGGACCCGCACCGATCACGATCAGGTCAAAGGTGTTCGTATCCATGCTCCCGGCGCTCCTTCCGAATCGTTTTGATCGACTGTTCATTCAGGCAAGCGTACGTTTCCCGGGGGTCCTGTCCCCGGGGAGTCCGTACGGGCGATGGAGGTCAGGAAGCGCCTTCGGTTTTGACGAACTCCTCATAGGCCTCGGCGTCCATCAGGTCCTCGGTGCCGCTGATGTCCTCCGCCATCACGAACCAGGCTTCGTAGGGGGTCTCATTCATTTTTTCAGGGGCGTCCGCCAGCTCCTCGTTCACTTTCGCGACGGTCCCGGTCACGGGGGAATTGACGTCGGATACCGCCTTCACGGATTCCACGTCGGCAAAGGCTTCCCCGGCGTTCAGGGCGTCGCCCTCCGAGGGCAGGTTAACGAACACCAGGTCGCCCAGCTGGTCCTGGGCAAAATCGGTGATGCCGATGTAGGCGGTCTTTTCGTCGGTGAAGCGCACCCATTCGTGGGTCTTTGTGTACTTAAGTTCTTTCGGGAAATTCATTTTTTTATCCTCCTCTTCGTTTATGCGTTTTTATTTTTTGTAGAAGGGCATGGGGACGATCTCGGCCTCCACCATCCTGCCGCGCACGTCCACGTTCACGTGGGTCCCGACATCGGCGTGCTCGCGGTCCAGGATGGCCATCGCCGCGGAACAGCCGATATAGGGGCAATGGGTGCCGGAGGTGGTCTGGCCGATCTTCCGGCCGTCAAGATACACGTCCTGGTGCTCCCTCAGGATGCCCCGGCCCACCGCCTTCAGGCCCACCCGGCGCTGCGCGGTCTGTCCCGCGGCCGCAAGGGCGCTTTTGCCGATGAAATCCGGCTTGTCCATTTTGACAAAGTATCCGAGCCCCGCGGTCAGGGGGGATATGGTGTCGCTGAGCTCGTGCCCGTACAGGGGCATGGAGGCCTCCAGGCGCAGGGTGTCCCGGGCGCCCAGGCCGCAGGGGATCAGGCCCTCGTCCCGGCCGTTTTCAAGTAGCGCGTTCCACATCTCTTCGGTCTTCTCCGCCGGCACATACAGTTCGAACCCGTCCGAGCCGGTGTAGCCGGTCCGGGAAACGATGCATTTGATCCCGCCCACATCCCGGTCCCACAGGGCGTGGTAGCCCTTTTGCGGGATATTCTCCGGGGCGGTCATTTTCTTCAGGATCTTTTCCGCCGCAGGGCCCTGCAGGGCGATCTGCCCCCAGGCGTCCGACACATCGGTCAGGACCGCGTCCCCGAAGAGGTGTGCCTTCATCCAGGCAAAATCCTTTTCCCGGTTGGAGGCGTTCACCACGATGAAGTACCTGTCCTCCGATACCTTGTAGACGATCAGGTCGTCCACCGTCCCGCCGTTTTCATTGCACATGGGGCTGTAGCGGGCCTGTCCGTCTTCCATACGGGTGTAATCGTTGGTGAGGAGCATGTTCAGGTTTTTCACCGAGTCCGGCCCCTCCAGGGTCACCTCGCCCATATGGGACACGTCAAACAGCCCGCAGGCGGTCCTGACGGCCATATGTTCCCGGATGACGCCGGTGGGATACTGCACCGGCATCTCGAACCCGCCGAATTCCACCATCCTGCCCCCGAGGCGCACGTGCGCGTCGTAAAGCGGTGTCCGTTTCAGTTCCATCTGTTTCTCCTTTCCGTTCCTTACACGATCACTGAAAGTTTTTCAGGGATATATTTATCTGCCGGTCCCCCGGACCTGTTCCAGGATCATGCCTGCCACATCGGCGGCCATACGCTCCCTTTGTTCCCCGCCCGGGGCGGGGACCGCGTCAAGTACACGGCGCGCCATGGCCCCGCTTTCGTACGGGCACCCCCTCAGGGCGCGTGCGATCATCAGGATCATATCGGCGTCCATGGCGTCGGACAGGCACGCCGCCTCCAGGATCATTCCTTCCCGGACGGACATTTCAAGCCTTGCGCCGCCCCAGGGAAAGCGTGCCTCGGCCGCGGCGGTAAAGGGGATGCGCCGCCCCAGGATCCACTCATCTGAGGCCATCAGCGCCCTTTCCCTTTGGACTTCTTCCATGTCGGGGGCGTTTCCTTCCGCCGTGGGGAGGCCGTATACCTCCCGGAAGGCCTCCCGCAGGGCGTTTTCCAGCATGGCCCGGTCCAGGGAAGGGCAGAAGCTTTTCAGGTTGACCACCCGGCTGCGCACCGAGGATACCCCCCGGGAGGAAAGCTTGGCCCGGGGAGGGGTCAGCGCCTCCTCCATCCTTTCCAGGTCCACGTCCATCATCAGCGTGCCGTGATGGCAGCAGCAGTGCGCTTTCTCAAAGTACGCGCTGCCGGAAAACTTGCGGCCCTCCGCCTCGATGTCGTTCCTCCCGGTCCTTTCCGCCGGAACACCCAGCGCCCGGACCGCCCGGAGGATCACCTCTGTCTGCCTCGCGGGATCGTAGTCTCCTTTGCGCGCCGCAAAGGAAAAGTTCAGGTTGCCCAGGTCGTGATACACCGCCCCGCCGCCGGAAAGGCGCCGGGCCAGGCGGCCGCCGTGCGCCCGGAAGCGCTCCAGGGCGCATTCCTCCCAGGCGTTCTGGTTCCTGCCGATCACCACCGTGTCCCGGTTCTGCCACAGGAAAAGGAGGCATTCCCCCTCCTTTACGCCCAGGGTC
This sequence comes from Clostridia bacterium, assembly GCA_017523615.1. Lineage (GTDB taxonomy): Bacteria > Bacillota > Clostridia > Christensenellales > Aristaeellaceae > RUG756. Next base: position 3,510 of record JAFWWK010000018.1, on the reverse strand, counting down.
AGCACCTTTTCCAGTGCCAGGTTTTCATAGGGGTCGTCCGTATCGGCGCGGAAGCATTCAAGCGCCGAGATCATGGCGTATCACCGGCTTGCGGGCGGCCTTCACCTCGTCGGGCCTGCGGATGCGGGTGGTCAGGGGGGCAAGGTGCGCCTTTTCAGGCTCCCTCTTCGCGTCCTCCAGCACCTTCAGGAACGCCCGGGCCGCCTCCTCCAGGGTCTCCTTCGTTTCGGTTTCCGTCGGTTCCGCCATCAGAGCCTCATGCACGATCAGCGGGAAATACATGGTGGGCGGATGGATGCCGTGGTCGATGAGCGCCTTGGCGATATCCAGGGCCGAGACCCCCGTCTCCTCTTTCAGGCCCTCCAGGGTCATCACGAACTCGTGCATGCAGACGGCGTCAAAGGCCATGGGATAGGCGCCCTTCAGAAGATGCATCAGGTAATTGGCATTCAGGACGGCGTTGGCCGCGGTCGCCGGCACGCCCTCCCGCCCGATGGACAGGATATAGGCGAGGGCCTTCACCACCACCAGGAAATTGCCGCCGAAGGACCTGACGTCGCCGACCCGGTCCTTCGCCTCCCCGCGGACGAGCGCCCCGTCCTTTTCATCCACCCGCCAGCCCGGCAGGAAGGGAGCCAGGAACTTTTTGCAGCCCACCGGGCCGCTGCCCGGGCCGCCGCCGCCGTGGGGGGTGGCAAAGGTTTTATGCAGGTTGACGTGCACCACGTCAAAGCCCATGTCTCCCGGCCGGACGATGCCCATGACCGCGTTCAGGTTGGCGCCGTCGTAGTAGCACAGCCCGCCCGCCTCGTGGACGATGCGGGTGATGTCGGCGATGTTCGCATCGAACAGGCCCACGGTGTTGGGGTTGGTCAGCATCAGTCCGGCGGTGTCCGCCCCCGCGGCGGCCCGGAGGGCCTCAAGGTCCACGCAGCCCTTTTCGTCCGAGGGGATGTTCACCACGTCAAAGCCGGCCATCGCCGCGCTGGCGGGGTTGGTGCCGTGGGCGGAATCGGGCACCAGGATCTTCGTGCGCCCGGTTTCCCCGCGGGATACGTGCCAGGCCTTGATCAGCATCAGCCCCGTGAACTCCCCGTGGGCGCCGGCAGCGGGCTGCAGGGTGACGGCGTCCATGCCGGTGATCTCCGCAAGGCATTTTTCCGTCAGCCGCATCACCTCAAGGCACCCCTGGACGCTTTCGTCCTCCTGCAGGGGGTGGACGCCGGCAAAGCCGGGCAGCGCCGCCAGGGCCTCGGCCATGGCCGGATTATATTTCATCGTGCAGGAGCCCAGGGGATAAAATCCGCCGTTGACGCCCCGCGTTTCCCCGGCAAGCTCGGTATAATGCCGGTCCACCTGCACCTCGCTGAGCTGGGGAAGGTTCAGTTTCCTCTCCCGGGGCTTAAAGTCCGGCGCCGTCATTTCCACGTCCGGCTCCGGGATGTAATCGGTCCCTCTCCCGTCAACGCTTCTTTCAAAGATCAGCTTCACGGTTTAAGCGCCTCCTTTACGATGTCCGCCGCGCGGTCCATGCCGGCCCGGTCGTTCATTTCCGTGGCGCACCACAGCATCCTGCCGTCCCCCAGGGGCAGCCCGCCGAGGATGTCCTCCCCATCCAGCGCCCGAAGGATATCCCGCGCCTTCCTGTCATCCGGCGCGCGCATCACGAACTCGTGGAAGAAGGGGCGGCTGTGGACCTTTTCAAGCCCCGCCTCCGAAAGCTTCCCGCTGAGGTAATGCGCGTTGGCGCAGCAGGAAAGGGCCGTCTTCCTCAGGCCCTCCGGGCCCATCGCCGCCAGGTACACCGAGGCGGTCAGGGCGCACAGCGCCTCGTTGGAGCAGATGTTGGAGCCCGCCTTTTCCCTGCGGATGTGCTGCTCCCTGGCCTGCATGGTCAGCACATAGCAGCGCTCGCCGTTGATGTCCGTGGTCTCGCCCACGATCCTTCCGGGAAGCTTGCGGACCATTTTTTCCTCCGCGGCCATAAAGCCAAGGTACGGCCCGCCGAAGCCCAGCGGCATTCCCAGGGGCTGGCCCTCGCCCACGGCGATGTCCGCGCCGCATTCCCCCGGGGTCCGCATGACCGCCAGGGCGATGGGGTTGCAGCTCATGACCATTTTGGCGCCGCTTAAGTGGACGGCCTCCGCCAAAGCGCCGGCGTCCTCCTCGCAGCCGAAGAAGTTCGGCTGCTGGATGACCAGGCAGGCGGTCTCCCCGTCCAGCATGCCCCTGAGGGCGTCCGGGTCCGTGGCGCCGTCCTTTTCGGGGACAACGGCCACCTCCGCGTTCCGCCCGAAGGCGTAAGTGCGCACCACCGAAATGATCTTCGGGTCCACAGCGCCGGAAACAAGTACCTTGCGGCGCTTTTTATCCCGGCACATTTCACAGGCTTCCGCCGCCGCCGTAGCGCCGTCGTATACGCCGGCGTTGGAGGCGGCCATCCCGGTCAGCTCGCAGATCTCCGTCTGGTATTCGAAAATAGACTGCAAAAGGCCCTGGCTGATCTCGGCCTGGTAAGGCGTGTAGGCGGTGCGGAATTCCTCCTTGCCGCAGATCTCGCCCACGATGGAGGGTATGTAATGGCGGTATGCCCCGGCCCCCCGGAAAACCGAAGCGTACACGCGGTTTTTCCGCGCCGCCTTTTCCAGGGTGCGGCGGACCTCCATCTCCGTCCCCGCGGACGGAATGGCAAGGTCCCCCTTCATCCTCAGTCCCTCCGGGATCCCCGCCCGGGCATACATGTCGTCGAAGCTTTGAAACCCGCAGGCTTCAAGCATCTCCCGCTGCTCTTTTTCCGTATTCGGAACATAGGTCCCCATGGCTTCACCTCCTGCAATGCGTTCCCCTGTACCGCGCGTTTTTTCCGCCCCCGCGGACGGGAGCATAAAAAAAGACGCGCAGGGTCAGTCCTGCTGACCTCTGTACGCCCTGTTTCTTTACCTGAAAGATTCGGCGGGATCCCCTTTGGGCAAGCCGCCTTGCTTCTTCGGTGTGAACCCACTTTCCAGGGATGCGTCCGTGCCCGGTACTTTTACCTGAGAGTTTGCAGCCAATGGCTGTTGCCCCTTCGGTTCCCGCGTGTCCGCGGGCCTCTCCCGGACCCTTCCTCCGCAGGTCCATTGTAGCACGCGGACGGGGAAAAGTCAAAACAATACTCGATCACACCTTTGACCCCATTGATATCAAGCGGTTTTGATAAAAATGCGCCGATCCCGCGTCGCCGGCTTCCATTGCCGCCTCCGGCGCGCCCGTAAAGCACAGCCGTCCCCAAAGCGCCTGCCTGCGGATGAAGCGTGAGCTCGCAGGGGGGTCTCAACGCCCCCCCCTGCGGAACCCCCCGGCGGATTTGCCTGTCACCCCTGCGGGGTTCCCGGGCGGCAAATCCGTAAGGAACAAATTGCTACGCAATTTGGCCTCAGTCACGTACACGCCGCTCCTTCGGATTTTAATCAGGGGGTGTTCCCCCTGATAACCCCCCTCGGAGAAAGTTTGATTCGCGTTCTTTGGGTT
>JAFWWK010000160.1 GCA_017523615.1 Clostridia bacterium | reverse complement strand
TTCAAAGTACTTCTTCATCTCTATCACCTCGCTTTATCTTTCGACATGACGGGTGATAAATCCTTTTGGTAATACTTTTGTAATATTTCGTAATAAATATGTCACAATATGAACAGACTCTTAATTCATGCGTGAGCCGTGAAGGACTTCGGCGCTTCAGTCCGTGCCGGGGCGGCGACTTTACATACCGGCGCGCCCGGTGTATGATTGACACGGCTTCGCTCTCCGGGATGGAACGGGGAGGCCTATGGAACGGATCACAAAAAGGAGGATGAAAAATGCAGTGTCCTTATTGCGGGCAGGAGATGCAGCAGGGGATCCTGTCAGGAGACGGAAGGTCAAACGTCTGCTGGAAAGCCGGAGACAGGAAGACCGGTTTTTTAGACAGCATGATGGGAACGGGAAAGCTTACGGCCGTCAGGCATACGTTGGCTTCGTTCATCATAGAAGCATATTTCTGCGATCACTGCAAAAAGATGATTTTTGAAACGGACATACAGGGATAGACCGGTTTTTCCTCCAAAATATAAAAAATCCCCCTGCGTAAGGTATTGCTCGTTACGCGGCGTCATGCTGTAGGATGCATGGCGAAAGGAGGCAAGGCTATGCCGAAGTACACCACGGGAGAGATCGCGAAGCTCTGCGGCGTGACCGTCCGTACGGTCCAGTATTACGATACCCGGGGCATTCTGATCCCCAGCGAACTTTCCGAGGGCGGAAGGCGGCTGTACTCGGAGGAGGATCTGAAGCGCCTGAAGGTCATCTGTTTCCTGCGCGAGATGGATCTGCCGATCGACGCGATCTCCCAGATACTGAAGGAAGAGCATCCCGAGAAGGTGATCTCCCTTTTGATCGAACAGCAGGAGACCGTTCTTTCAGAGGAGATCTCTGAGAAGCAGGAAAAGCTGACGAAGCTTCGGGAACTGAAAAACGGACTGAAGGGCCGGGAAGAATTCTCATTCGAATCCATTGGCGACATAGCCGTATTTATGGAAGGCAAAAAAAATCTCAAAAAAATGCGCTGGATGATGATCCTGACCGGGATCCCGGTCTCGGCGCTGCAATGTTTTTCCGTCATTTTCTGGATCGTCAAAGGCATCTGGTGGCCGTTCCTCGTCTGGGTGTTGGCAGCCGCCGTGTGGGGGACGCTGGTCAGCCGCTACTACTTCGATCACGTCAAATACATCTGCCCGGAATGCCACGAGGTGTTCAAACCCGCGCTGAAGGAGGCTTTCTGGGCGAACCATACGCCGACCGCCCGCAAGCTGACCTGCCCCATATGCGGCCAAAAAGGCTTCTGCGTGGAGATCTGGGGAGGTGACGGGAAGTGAAAGAGTTTGAGGACATCGTCATCGGCAAAAGCAGCATTCCCGCTTTGGTCATCACGGTGGTTCTGATGATCGCCATCACGGCCGTTTTCTTCATCTGTTGGCGCAGGAAGCACAAAGACAGGACGAGTATCCGATATCTCATTGCCGGAGCCGTCGGGTTTATGGTTTCCGCCCGTGTGCTGGAAATCGGCGTGCATTATTTCTGCATCCTCCTGGACAATCCCGTTTCCCGGTTCATCAACGGGAACACGGCGGCCTTCGTGCTTTACGGGATCGTGATGGCCGGCGTTTTCGAGGAGTGCGGAAGGCATATCGTCCTCAAGTACATCATGAAAAAGGACCGTACCCGTGAAAATGCGGTCATGTACGGCATCGGCCACGGCGGGATCGAGATCCTGGCCGTCCTTTTGCCGACCATGATCACCTATCTTGCCGTCGCCGTGGAATTTTCCAAGGGAAACGCGGAAAGCGCGCTCAAGGCGCTGAAGATCACGGAGGATACCGCCGCCGCCGCGCTTCCGGCCGTTCGGACCGCCGCCGCGTTCGATTACGGGCTGATGGCCATGAACGTTATTGAGCGGCTGCTTGCAATGCTTCTGCACATCGGGCTCACGGTGATCGTGTTTTACGGCGTGGTCCGTACCCAAAAAGGCTGCCTTCCGCTGGCGATCCTTCTGCATATGCTGATGGATACCTTTGCCGCACTGTACCAGAGGGGCGCGGTGCCGCTGTGGTCGGTGGAGGCGTGGGCCGCCTTGTGGACTGTCGTGACCGTATTTATCGCCGTAAAGCTTTACGGAAAAATGAAGACCTCCTGACCGGACGGGAGCGTTATGTGACACAGATCCCTGTCTGTGCCTTGAGGATCCGGTCCGCCTGCCGGCAGAAAGCCGCTTGCGGCGCGGGGCGGATCTGAGGTATAATCAAACAAAAAAGGAGGCTTCGATATGGAACGGTATGCGTGGCGGGGCAGAGTCAGGGAAGGCTGCATCGAGGAATACAAGCGGCGGCACGCCGAGATCTGGCCCGAGATGAAGGCCGTGCTCAAGGAAGCGGGGATCTGCAATTACACGATCTTCGCGTCCGGGAACGAGCTTTTCGGCTATTATGAGTGTGAAAAGGGCGTGGATTACGCCGTCAGATACCAGAACGGCAATGAAGTGGTGCAAAGATGGGAAGAGCACATGAAGGACATCCTGTTTTTTGAGAATACGGGGGAGGGTGAAGCCCAGCCCAAACTGACCGAGGTTTTCAGGCTGGACTGACCCTTCCCGGCCAAAGCGCCGTCAGGTTGGCATGAAATGCCCTAAGGAACATGCCCGGGAGAAAAAACCATCGGATAAGCAGGACCGGCCGCGGAAAAAATCCGCGGCCGTTTTTGCGCGCCGCCGGAAAGCGGCGCAAGGGACGGCCGTCCCGTTGGGGCGATCCGAACAGCACCATTATCGGTGTAAAAAATATCAGAAATTACCTATTGACAATTAACGGTTATTCTATTATTATTTAGGTATGGAAACTTACTTAATGATTTGGCTTTTCACAAAGTAAATGCGGACGACGAAGAAAGGGTGTCCCGGATGAAAAAAAGGATCCTGGCTGCGATGATCGCATCGGGAATGATATGCGTATCCTGCTCCGTCGGCCTTGCCGAAGCGGCGGGATCGGAGGCGGAGGAAGTGGTGAAGCCGCCCAAATACAAAAGCGTTTCCGTTCATGACCCTTCGGTGATCAGGGCAGAGGACGGGACTTTCTATATTTTCGGCAGCCACATGGCGGCGGCCGTTTCGGAGGACCTGATCAGCTGGACCTCCATCAGCAGGGACGCCCAGGGCGGCTGCACGCTGGTGGAAAACGTGCAGGAGCAAATGAAGGAAGCCCTTTCCTGGGCGAAAACGACCACATTCTGGGCTCCGGACGTTCAGAGGCTGCCCGACGGACGCTACGCCATGTATTACTGCACCTGCGAAGGTTCCAGCCCCCTGTCGGCGATGGGGCTTGCGATCGCGTCCAGCCCGGAAGGCCCTTACGTGGATCAGGGTGTTTTTCTGAAAAGCGGCATGGCCGGCTACAACGCCAATTACTATCCCAACGTGGTGGATCCCTGCGCGTTCTTTGACAAGAACGGCAGGATGTGGATGGTGTACGGCAGCTATTCCGGCGGGATCTTCATTCTGGAAATGGATCCGGAGACGGGATTTCCCCTGGAGGGCCAGAATTACGGCAAAAAGCTTCTGGGCAAGAACCACGCCCGCATCGAAGGCCCCTACATCCTGTACAGCCCGGAAACGGATTATTATTACCTGTTCCTGTCCTTCGGGGGACTGGACAGCAACGGCGGATACAACATCCGGGTGTGCCGCTCCAGAGAACCGGACGGGCCCTATGTGGACAGCCTGGGCCAGGAAATGATCAGGTGCGGCGGCGCCAACGGCACCTTCTTCCATGACGCGGACTATGAGCCCTACGGGGTCAAACTGATGGGCGGATACAAATTTGAGGCCGTCGAGAGCGACACCAACAAGATGGTGCAGGCCTTCCGTTCGCCCGGACATAACAGCGCCTATTACGATGAAGAGACCGGAAGGTATTTCCTGATCTTCCATACGCGTTTTGCGGGCAGCGGCGAAAGCTTCTCCGTTCGGGTACACCAGATGTTCATGAACGAGGACGGCTGGCCGGTGGTTTCCCCCCTTCGGTATACCGGGGAGGGCAGAGAGGCGCCCCGGGCGGAACACCGCTCCGGCGTGTACAAGATCCTGTTCCATGAACACGATATCAATTCCGTGGAGCATATATCCCAGATTGCCGCGCTGCACGATGACGGCACTGTGGAAGGCGCGTGCGAAGGGACCTGGGAGAGCGCGGAGGACGGGACCGTACGTCTGACGCTGAACGGAGAGACCTATGCGGGGGTATTCACGCGGGCGCTGGACGGGGCCCAGAGCGCCTGGGTGACCTGCTTTACGGCGCTGAACGAAAAGGGAGAGGCCGTTTGGGGCATCCGGACGGACGATGACGGCAGACAGTAAAAAAATACTTCGGGGCATGTTCAGAATAAACTTTTTCAGAACCGGGAGGTGCGTTTGATGCGCAGAGGATTGGCTTTGCTGGCGGCGCTGGCTCTGCTGGCAAGCTGTATCGCATGGGAGGCCCTGGCGGAAGACAGCGTCCGTATGGGCCGTACGGAGCCGCTGTATTCCCAGGTACAGGCCGGGTATTCCCTGCCTGTGTACGGAAAGGAACCGGTCAGCATCGAAACCGACCTGACCCTGGCCGTCGGGGACAGCGCCCAGGTGGACTTTATCGTGCCGGAGGACGGCCAGTACGAGATCTGGCTGACCTACCTGAACACGACCCAGTCCACCCTGCCCACCGAGCTGATCGTGCGCCTGGACGGAGAACTGCCCTTTTACGAACTGCGGCGCGTGAAGCTCACATCCCTCTGGGTGGTGGGATCGGACGATATCCCCGTGGACCGTTACGGGAATGAGATCGCCCCGACACCCGTGTCCGCTCAGACGGAGCAGTCCGCGGGCCTTACCGATTCCACGGCCCGGATCGATACGCCCTTCCTGTTTGAACTGAAACAGGGAAGCCATACCCTGACCCTGGCATGCCAGGACAGCGGAACACACATCAGCGCCGTGACCCTGAAAGGGCCGGAGGCGCTGCCCGCCTACGCCGGGGAAAAGGCCCAGGGCGACGGAATGATCGTCATCGAGGGCGAAAACATTTACAGCCGCAGCAAATCCTCCATCCGCGGCGCGGGGGAATTCAACGCGGTCCTGACGCCCTACAGCATAGAGCATCGGGTGCTCAATCACCTGGACGGCGCCTCGTTCGATACGGCGGGGGATACCGTGACCTATGCTTTCAGGGCGGAAAAGGCGGGCTGGTATAACCTGGACTTCCATTACCGCCAGAGCGTGAAGGCCGATTTCCCCGTGTTTTTTGATCTCCTGATCGACGGCGCCATACCCTCGGAAGCGGCCAGGCGGATCCACATGGATTATTCCACCTCCTTTGTCGATATGACGGTCATGAACGGCGGCGCGCCGCAGACATTCTATCTTTCCGAGGGGGAGCATACCCTGTCCCTGCGCATCAACGGCGCGCCTCTGACGCCGGTATATGAAATGATCGACCGGGTGCTGAGCGAGATCAATAACCTGAGCCTGGAGATCACCCGTCTGTCCGGTGGCAAAGCCGACCAGTACCGCAGCTACAACGTGCGGGAATACATCCCGGATATCGAGGAACGGCTGGGCGGCTGGAGCCGGGACTGCGCCGACGCGGTGGAATATGTGAAGCAGTTTTCCTCCGGCGGCTCGGGAAGCGCCTTTTCCAGCCTGACCCTGTGCGCGGACCAGCTGCGCAGGCTGGCGGAAAAGCCGGAAGACCTGCCCAGGCGCCTGTCGGAACTGTCCACCGGGTCCAATTCGGCTTCCCGCATGCTGGCGCAGCAATTGCAGGACATGGCCAACAACGACGTGTCCATTGACCAGATCATCTTCTACCAGGACGGGGCGAAGATCCCCTCCCGCGCCGGATTTATGGAATCCGCCGGCAAGAGTGTGGAACGCTTTGTCACTTCGTTTTCCAGCCAGGACTATGCCGCTGGCACAGGCAAAAACGGACATCTGCAGGTGTGGATGGGCCGCAGCCGCCAGTATGTGGAGCTGGTGCAGAACCTGATCGATATGCAGTTCACCCCCCAGACCGGCATCCAGGTGGATATTTCCCTGATGCCGGACGCAAACAAGCTGGTGCTTGCCAACGCGGCGGGCACGGCCCCGGACGTGGTGCTGTCCCTGCAGTACGTGGTGCCCAGCTACCTGAATATCCGCGGGGCGCTGTATGACCTGACCCAGTTTGAGGACTTTGGCGAAGTGGCCCAGCGGTTTTCCTCGGGTCTGTTCATTCCCTATACCCTGGGAGACGGCGTGTACGCCATGCCGGAAACCGTCAACTTCTGGGTGATGTTCTACCGCAGGGATATCCTTGAAGCCCTGTCCATCGAAGTGCCGGACAGCATTGATGAAGTAAAGCTGATCCTGCCCGAGCTGCAGCGGCGGAACATGAACTTCTATTTCCCCACCGCCGGTATGAGCGGTATGAAGGTATTCCCCGGCACCCTGCCGCTGATCCTTCAGTCCGGCGGATCCATTTA
>JAFWWK010000017.1 GCA_017523615.1 Clostridia bacterium | reverse complement strand
TCTGCAAGTTCGTTCAGCCATTCTTCTCTGGTGATCACGGATACATGCGTTTTTCCGTTGGTTTCATCCGGATATTCGCAGGCAAAACGCATCCCGATGGATTCCGCCGTCCGGAAAGAAGGCTCATTGGTGTATTTGCAGTAGGAGTACAAGGCAGGATAATCCGTATTCCGGAACGCCCAATCGCGGACAGCCCCGGCGGCCTCTTTGGCATAGCCCTTCCGCTGACGATCGCGGCGGATATGGAAGCCGATCTCCGGCAGTATTTCTCCTTTGATATTCTGCAGCGTCAGCCCGCAGTCGCCGATCATCTCCCCGGTATCCTTCAGGCACACGGCCCACAGCCCGAAGCCGTCCTTCCGATATCGGTTCCTGTTCCGTTCGATCCAATCCCTGACGTGCTGCCCGTCAAAGGTATAAGGATAATGCCACATGGTTTCAGGATCGCCGAGCACACGGAACAGCGCCTGAAAATCATCTCGATTCATTTCCCGGAGCAGCAGCCTTTGTGTTTCCATGATCACGCTTCGTCATCCCTTTCTCACCGCCAGGCAGTATCCCACGCCTGCCGGGGCGGTCATGCCGCTTTCCTTCAAAAACGCGTCGGTCGCTTCACCTGCGTCCATATGCTCGTAGATCAGAAAGCCCGTATTTGAGAGCAGCGCTTCCATCTCCTCATAAGAATACTTTGCCTTCATCATCTCTCCTGCGGCGGCGGCAAGCTCGCGGTTGCGCTGGCTTTCTGCGCCGGCTTCAGAGACCGGATAGTCAAAGCATATGGACGATCCCTCGCAGGATATGGATGCGATCGCGGCAATAAGGTTCTTGAAATCCTGCCTGGAAAGATAGTAACTGATGCCAAGCAGGCTTCCAAAGGAGGTTTTCTTTGGGTTAAATCCCGCCTGGATCAGTTTTTCTTTCCAGGAAGGCCGGGACAGATCACAGCCGATGTCTTCCACATGGCAGGCAGGTTCAAGGCCTGTGCGGGCGATGCGCTTCCAGCGATCCGCGATCATTTCCGGCCGATCAAGTTCATACACGGTAAGCGCCCGATCGTCTGTCCGAAGGGAGAAGGTGTCGTAGCCGCAGGCATAAATCATGACCTGCCTGCAGCCCAGCAGCCGGACAGCGTTGCCGACGGCCCGCTCGCAGAAAGCGCTTCTGGTCAGAACAGAAGGCGCAAGCTGATGATCGACGATGAAATGAAGGGCTTCTTCCTGTGTGCCTTGGAAATCCGGCGCGAAATACCGAATGCCCTGCGTCATGTTCCGCGAGATCGCGCCGTACTCCTCTGCAGTCAGCATCTGCTCCGCAGCAGGATCCGCGAAAACATATCGTTCACAGTTTTTATAGTGGTACGCCCTCGCAAAGCAGCTGACCAGCGCGGTCATGTTATCCATGTTCGATCCCTCCTGCCTTTTTGAAACCATGGAACAGATACACGCCCAGCACGGCATTGAACCCCACTGCGGCAAAGACGCTGGATCGTTCCACAATGCCGAAATACTCCGGCGGGACGATACCCGTGCCAATGGAGCCGACCATCATCAGGGCAAGCGCCGCCGCTGCCCAAAGCCCTATTCCTCTCATGGTTTTTTCCCTGCATCCGGCGATGATCAGGCAAACCAGCGCTGCAATGGACAAAAGAACCACCAAGGCAGTGACGGCCATGTGCATGATCTCCTGGAAGGAAGCGATTTCTTTCCCGCCATCTGCCAGGGGAAACATCCCATAGCCCACGGCTGAAACCCAGTTCATCGCCATAAAAAGGTAGATGCCGACCCGGAACAGCCTGGCACCGACTCGCTTCTGCGAAACAAAAAGGGCAGCGCAGGTCGCGCAAACGACGCCGCAGATATTGTAGGGCGCCGCCAGTTGGTTCCACAGCTGTCTTGACGGCGCAGCTTCAGCAGACAAATCGCTGACTGCCTGAGCCATCCAGTTGTATCCCGGATACGCCAGCGCTGAAAATACCACGGCTGCCGTATAGGAAAGCAAAGCCAGAACGCCTGTCAGCCCAAGCCAATGGATCATTGTTCTGCGCATATTTTCCTCCGAAAGAATTCTGGTCTTTTGTCTGTGCCATTTCTATGCATTTCCAATTTTCGCTTCCGATGTGATGCCAGGACGCCGCGCAGCCCGGCGTCTCCCGGGGGTCCTGCCGTCCGACAGCATCGATAGGCGGGCAGGTCGTTTTCAAACGCACCTATCCTTTTTCGTATGTTCTGATAAAATGCCGGCTGAACGCTTCCACCCGGGCCATTGCATCTTCCGTTTTCTCCGGTTCCCGGTCGCACAGGTGAATGAGCGCGGAGATCGGTGTCGCGCAGGCAAAGGCCAAGCATGGCGGGATCATCCTTTTCAAGCAGGCCTTTAGCCATCATGCCGGAGAAAATGTGTGTGAACATCTCCGTAAGACCGGTCAGGAAATGTTTCGACGCCAGCTCCCTGGCGCGCTCGTCCCGGAACTGCTCAAGCGTCAGCAATTTCCTCGTCTTCACGATCTGCCCGTCGTGGATCGTGAGATCCGCCATCCGCATGGTCATGGCGACGAATTCTTCCAGGGGATCCGGCACGGACGGCAAATGTTCCGAAGAACCGAAGCGCTCCCCGTAATAGGCGATTATCCTGTCAAGCAGGGCATTTCAGATGGCTTCTTTGCTCTCAAAATGCTTGTAAATGCCCGGCTTGACCAGCCCGAGGGATGCGCGCTCAATTCCCGGATGCCGGCCCCCTCATACCCTTTTTGTGAGAACAGATCAAGCGCCGCTATCAGGATCTTGTCCTTTGTGTCTTTCGCCATGCGAGCCTCCGCTTCAGCTAAGTGACCTTTCGTTCACTCATTATAGTGAACGAAAGGTCACTTGTCAACCAAAAACAAAAAGCGCTGCCGCAGAAGCAGGAATTCCGCGGCAGCGCCATGGGATCAGAATAAATCACTTTTTGATCTGCAGGGAAGAGGCCACAAAGGAGTAGAGAACCTTGTTGGCAGACAGCTTGGCGCAGTTCACGGTGAACAGTTCACCGTTGTCAAGCAGGGTCATGATCGTGGA
>JAFWWK010000159.1 GCA_017523615.1 Clostridia bacterium | reverse complement strand
GTCCTTTATCCTGCCGGCGCTGTTCGGCGCAGGGCTCAAGGGCAGCCTGTTCATTATCATTTACATGCAGTTTTTCAAAAAGCTGCCCAACCAATTGGAGGAAGCGGCGTATATCGACGGCGCGTCCACCTATAAGGTGTTCTTCACCGTCATGCTGCCGCTGGCCAAGCCCGCCAAGATCACGGTGTTCCTGTTCTCCATGGTGTGGCACTGGAACGAAACCTATTTGACCGGCCTGTTCTATACCCGCATCGGTACCCTGTCCACGGCACTCAACGCCATCAAGCTGCCGGAGAACGATTATTCCATGACTATCATGGCAGTCAAAATGGCCGCGGCACTGATCTTTGTGCTGCCCATGCTGGTCATCTACCTGTTCACCCAGAAAAACTTCACCGAAAGCATCGAACGCACGGGGATCGTGGAATGATCTGAACGGGAAGAACGAGAATGGTGAAAGGACGCTTGATGTCAGCTGAAAGCGTCCTGTAATAACGATCAACTCAATTGAGAGGAGCGAGCGAACGAATGAACGCGCGGGAACTGCGTGAAGAATTTCACCGGCGTAAATGCGTCTACGAGGGGGCCCTTCTGACCTTTTCCGGCATGAACGGCTATGACGTCTATAATTGCTCCATTCCCTTTGAATGGCAGGGAAAGCGCTATCTTTTCGGCCGGGTGGAGCGGCGGGAGGATTTTGCCAATTCCGTTACCTTTTTATTAATGGAAACAGGAAAGGATCATTATGTTCCGGTGGAAGGGGCCGTGGTGTATCCCATCGAGGATCCCCACGTGGCCATGATCCGGGATGAGATCATCCTGGGCGGCACCCATGTGCGCAAGCGCCGCAATCAGATCGACACTTTGTACGGGTATTACTACCGGGGACGGGATCTGCGTTTTTTGAGCCATTTCACCTGCGGCCCCGCTAACATGAAGGATATCCGGCTGGTGGAGCTGAGTGATGGACGAGTGGGCGTCTTTACCCGCCCCAGGGGCAAACGCATCGCCGAATTATACGGCAGTGAGGCTGTGGTTGGATTTGCGATTTTGAACAGCATTGACGAATTGGATGATACCATTGTGGACAAAGCCCGGGTGATCGACGGGCTGTTTTCCGAAGGAGAATGGGGCGGGTGCAATCAGTGTTATTTGCTCAAGGACGGACGCATCGGCGTTATCGGACATCGATGCTATAAACAGCCTACGCCCCAGGTGGTGCTTCAAGTCTATGTGAACATCTCTTTCATCTTTGATCCCGCTACCTTTTCGGTCAGCGATATGCAGGTGATCGGGGACAAGGACAGTTACCCGCCCACCCCTCATATGCTGCCCTACCTGGCTGACTGTGCCTTTACCTCCGGCATTGAAATGCGGCCGGACGGCAAGGCTGATCTGTACAGCGGATTGGGCGACGTAACCCAGGGCCGTATCGTCATTGACTCCCCCTTTGGAGATTTGTTGAAATGAAAAGAATACCAGCGCCTTTTATCCGAGCAAAAGAAAATCCCCTTGTGACCCCGGACATGATGACACCGTGGCAGAAGGGGTTTCAGGTCGTTTGTGCTTTTAACGCGGGGGTCGCCCAATATGGCGGCGAGGTGATACTGCTTTTGCGGGTGGCGGAAAAGCCGCCCCAAGCCCCTGCGGGGTTTGTCAATGTGCCGGAACTGACAGAGGAAAACGGACAGTGGCAGGTAACCGTGCAGACGCTTTCTTTGAATGATCCCAGGTATGACTTTTCCGATCCCCGAAAAATACTGGACCGGGAAAAGGGAAACTATGTATTCCTGACCAGCATCTCTCATTTAAGGCTGGCCAGGAGCCTGGACGGAGTTCACTTTTCCGTGGAGGATCAGCCCTTCATCATACCGGACTGCGCCATGGAAGCCTTTGGCACAGAGGACGCGCGGATCACGCAGATCGATGATACGTATTACATTAACTACACGGCGGTTTCCCATCACGGTATCACCACCGCCCTAGCGGAAACGAAGGATTTTGTCAGCGTCCGAAAGCATGGCATCATCTTCCAAACCGAGGCCCGGGACGTATGCATTTTCCCGCAGAAGATTCAAGGAAAATATTGGGCCCTCACCCGCCCTGTGCCCAAGCAGATCGGGGAGGCAAAAATCTGGGTATGCGCCTCGCCGGATATGCTTCATTGGGGTGAATTTCAGCCTTTGGACCTGCCGCGGTTTTCCTGGGATGGGGCCCGGAACGGCGGCGGAGCCGTACCGATCCTGACGGAAAAGGGATGGCTGGTTTTGTACCATGGAGCGGACCGGGCGTCCAACCGCTACAGCATGGGCGCAGCTTTGCTGGCAAAGGATGATCCTGCCCGTGTGCTGGCAGTCAGCCCGGAGCCGGTGCTGTACGCAGAGACGGATTATGAGACCAGCGGGTTCTACCCGAACGTGGTATTCAGCTGCGGCGCGCTGCTGAAAAACGATGAAGTGCATATGTATTATGGTGCTGCGGATCGTGTCATGGGATTGGCAAGAGCAAAGAAAACGGATATCATGTCCGCACTGCGGTACCTATAATTCCTAATGCGCTCCAATAACAAACAGGGGACCTTTTCCGTCAGTCCCCTGTTTTACCGGATCCGTGAGGCTCGATCCGCCTCACTGCCGTTCAGGAAAACCGAAAATTACAGGACGCCCTTCCGTTTTCCGCAGGATCCTGAAAGCACCCCGGTAGAGATTTTCGGAAGTCAGGAAGACTGATCCCGGGACCAAGCCGATACTATGGGTGCTCACGGCGATCCCCTCCTTTACGGTATAAGCAAAAAAAAGGCGGCGCACCGGCAAATAAACTGCTTCGGTGCGCCGCTGCCGTTCATCCTCCGCCGCCCGGCGGACCCTGGGATCCTTGCCTGTTTTCCTAACCTAAAATAAACCTGCAGCAGGCCTTCATGCCGGAGGCGGTCCGGACGTGGAGTTCGGCCCCGCCTTTCTCCTCCCCTGCCCGCAGGTACACCACGGCGCGCCCCTGAAGGGTCCGCCGGAAATTCTCGGAATAGGGCGTCAGGTCGTCCGGAATGCCGTTTTCGATGCCGAGGATCTCCAGATCGCCCAGCGTCTGGCATATGATCACTTCATCCGCTGCGGGATGCCCGTCCGCGTCCCACAGGAAAACCTCCGTACGGACCGATCCCAAGGGGCCGGGGCACAATGTATCAGGTTTGATCTCGATCGCCGCCGCCTCTCCCGGGGTGGACAGGGAATCCTCCAGGCCTTCCGCGCGGACGGTCAGCGTCCCGGGAGCATAGGGCACCTCCCATGTCAGGCAGCAGCCGTCCTCCCGTTTCAGTTCGCGGACGCCGAGGGATGCCCCGTTCAGGAACAGCTCCGCCGCTGGCAGCCCGGTATACACGCTCACTGTTTTTACGTCTCCGATCTCACCCTGCCACAGGAAGCGTTCCTCCCATTCTTTCCCGGTACCGACGGCCAGCTTTACAAATCGTTCCTTAGTCCACAGGGCCTTCCGGCGATAGAAAAGCGGCTTTTCAAACCCGGCAAGGTCCATCATGCCGGCCTGGCTGATCCTGACGGGCCAGCCACGGCATTCGCCAAGGAAATCGACTCCCGTCCAAAGGAACTGGCCGGCGATGAAATCCCTGTCCTCCACCGCCCGCCAGGCAGCGGGATCGTGGCTGTTTTCGCTGCCGAGGAGCACCCGGCCCGGATATTTACGGTGGTCATCGTCATAAAATTTTTCCCGGTAATTGTATCCGCTCAGGTCCAATTGGTCCGCGAAACCGGTCAGGTTGCTCAGCTCCGGGAAAGACAGGGCGCTGGTGACCGGCCTGGTGTCGTCCAGGGAATGAACGATATCCGTCAGCTCCCGGGCCAGAGTGGAAAGCCTCCCGGCGTCCGGTTTGCGTGGATCGTACAGCCGCTCCGCCAGGGGCTTGTTGGCGTCGTTGTTTCCCATTGCTTCCCTGAACAGCGGCGTCACATAGGGATCGTTGGGATAGTCGATCTCATTTCCGATGGACCAAAGCACGATCGACGGATGGCACCTGTCCCTGAGGACCATGCTCCTGAGGTCCTTCTCGTGCCATTCGGGAAAATCCTCTCCATAACCGTAATGCTTCGGCGGGTAAACGTTATGGCCCTGCCACCATTTGTTCTTGATGCCTTCCCATTCGTCGAAAGCTTCGTCCATCACCATTAAGCCCAGTTCGTCGCAGGCGTCCAGCAGGTCCGGATCCGGCGGGTTATGGGCCGTCCTCAGGGCGTTGCACCCGGCTTCGCGGAATTTTTTGAGCCTCGCGGTCCACACTTTTTTGGGAACTGCCGCGCCGAGGCATCCCGCGTCGTGGTGGACGCAGACGCCTTTGATCTTCATATTCCTGCCGTTCAGGAAGAACCCCGTATCCGCATCGAAATTAAAAGTGCGGATGCCGAAGGGCACGCAGACCGTATCCCTGACCGCTCCGCCCGACAGCGCTTCCGCCGTGAGCGTCAGCATCCTCGGTGAACCAGGCGACCAGAGGGGCGGACAGGATACGTCCATCAGCGCTTCGCCGCTTTCACCCGCTCCCCTTGCGGTACCGAGGAGCTTTTCCCCGTCCCTCAGGGTGAAAAGCGCCCCGTCCGCACCGAAGGTTTCCCATTTGATACGGATCCGGGCACTGTTTTCATCGCACCTGACCGTCGACGGGAAAACGCCCCACGGGCGGAAACAGACCGTGTCCGAAATCTCAAGGACCACATCCCGGTCGATGCCGCTTCCCGTGTACCACCTGGAATCCGCCACATCGTTGTGCTCGACCCTGACCGCAACGACGTTCTCCCCAGGGCGAACAAACGCGGTGATGTCCCAGCCAAAGGATGTATAGCCATATGCGTGGTTCCCGAGAAAATTGGAATTGATCCACACCTTCGCGTGCTTGTAAACCCCGAAAAACGTGATCCTGACCCTCCCGCGGACGTCCGACTCGGAGAGGGTGAACGCCTTCCGGTACCAGCCTATGCCTCCGGGGAGATAACCGGTGCCGCTGGCCCATTTCGAGTCGAAGGGGGATTCCACCGCCCAGTCATGGGGCACCGTGACCCTTCGCCACGCCCTGTCGTCAAAGCCCATGAATTCAGCGCCCTCGCATTCCCCCAAATGGAATGCCCAGTTTGAAATCAACCTGCGTTTTTCTGCCATACGTCTCTCCCCTTTGGCGTTCTTTTGAGGATCTGCCTTAAAAAAGGGGGATACCCCTTTGGGCATCCCCCCTGTATCACGGGAATATTACTTGCCGTACACGGCATTCAGCTGGTTCTGGACCTCTTCCATCACCATTTCGATGCCGGCGTCCTGCAGCGCCTGGCGGAATTCCGCTACCAGTGCCTCGGGATCGTCGTTCATGCCGAAGACGATGCGGGGCATATAGGTGTTGTACACGTTGGACAGGTTGTCCATCAGCGGGCCGACCATGGAGTTGTCATAGATGTACTGGCCGTAAGGATAGTCGATCTTGACCTCGTCGTACCGGGCATACAGGGCCAGGATGGCATCCCAGTCGAGCTGGGCGTTCCTGTACTCCAGGCCGTCGTTGCGGCCCCACCAGAAGTTGAAGCTGAC
>JAFWWK010000158.1 GCA_017523615.1 Clostridia bacterium | reverse complement strand
CTGAAGGTATGGCAGGATCGCGGAGCGCTCTGATTTCCAACCAAACGTGCTGCCTCGTGCCAGTAACTGAACCGCCGCTTGCGGGACCGCATGAGCGGTGGTGTGGGAGGACGGGGGTTAGTCACCCCCTCCTACCCGATTTCGCCCGGGGGGCTCGCGGGGGGTACGGGTACCCCCGCGGTATCTAAACTGTCCGTAGGACTGAACGGATACAAAAAAGAGGATCGACCCGCGGCGGCCGATCCTTTTTAAGTTCTGGGCCTGTCAGAACACCCTGACGGCCACCAGGACGATCAGCAGTCCCAGGGCGAAGAGCAGCAGGCTGAAGGACAGGGTGCGGGTGAAGTGCTTCACGTTCTCCTCGGCGTCCTCCCGGGCTGCGGCCAGGGCGGGGACAAAACGGGTGCGGATGGGGTGGGACCGGAGGATGGTGCGGTTAAGGAAGGCGGCGCATTTGTCAAGGAAGCTGCCCAGGGCGTAAGTGAAGCGGTTGCCCACGGTGGGCCCCTGGGCGGGGCGGATCAGGCGGAAAGCCGTGTTCTTAACACCCAGAACGATGGCGTCGGTGACGTTGTCAAAGACCCGCCCGAAAAAGGTGCCGACGCTGATCATCGCCGGGATGAGGAAGCGGTCGAATACCGCGTCAAAGCCCGCGGCCACCGCGGCGCCGGCTTTCGTCAGGCCGGGGATGAGCCAGCCGTCAAGGAACCTGTCCGCGGTGCGGGCAAGGAAGGCCAGGAGGGAGACGCCGCAGGGGAGGAGCACGCCTTCCAGCAGCCGGTCCGCCCCCAGGGCTAGGAACCCCAGGCCTTTGAGAAGAAGGGAAATGAAGGGGCGGTAGACCGTGTTTTCAAGATCGAAGTGTCTGAACCAGCGGTTGACGTGGACGCGGGCCTTGCCTTCCTTTTTCATCATCCAGCCGCGGACGACCAGGGGATAGACGACACCCGCCACAAGGATGGATTTGAGGGCGCCAAGGAGGTTCTCGGCGGAGAAATAATCCACCGCGTGGGGATGGGCGTCCATGAAGGGAAGCGACAGGAAGGACAAAGCCTGCATGGAAAAAGCGGGGGACAGGCCGAACACAAGCAGCAGGCAGGCGGGGACGCCGATGGCGACGTGGCCGAGAGGCGTCAGGTAATTGCGCGCGGCATTGTATTTTTTCTGCATGGTGGGATGCTTTTCCACGAACAGGGTGACGAACAGCTTGGTCATATAGGTAAAAGTGAGGCCGCCGGTGACGATAAAGACCTTTTCCACGATGCCTGCGATCATGGCGAAGCCTTCGCCCTCGTGGACATATTCAAGCAGCCCCTCGTGGAGCAGGGATTTGGAGACGTAGCCGCTGAACAGCGGGATGCCGGAAATGCCCAGGGCAGCGATCAGGAAACAGACCATCAGGAAAGGCTTTTTCCGTCCCCAGCCGCGGACGTCGTTGAGGTCCAGCTTGTGCAGGTGCATATAGACCGTTCCGGCGCACATGAAAAGCACCAGCTTGAAGAGGGAATGGTTCAGCATGTGCAGCACCGTGCCCTGGGCGGCCAGGGTGCTTTCCTCCCCGAGGAGGCACTGGCAGGCGATGCCCACCAGGATGAAGCCTACCTGGCTCATGGAGGAGCAGGCAAGGGTGCGCTTCAGGTCCACCGAGAACAGGGCCAGCACCGCGCCGAGGAACATGGTGACGCATCCCAGCAGCAAAATGGCAAGACCCCAGGAAGCGTCATGGCGGAAAACATACACCGACAGCACCAGGATGCCGAAAATACCGGTCTTGGTCAGGATGCCGGAAAGGAGGGCGCTGGAGGGGGCGGGGGCCACCGGGTGCGCTTTGGGCAGCCAGATGTGTACGGGGAACATGCCGGCTTTGGCGCCGAAGCCGAACAGCACGAAGGCGCCGGGCAGGTAGAGGGCGGAAAGGCTGTCCCTTTGCGCCGCGGCGGCGGCCATCCCCTCAAAGGACAGGGTGCCCAAAAGCCGGTACAGCATAAACAGGCCCATCAGGGTGACCATGCCGCCGATGACGGCCACGGCCAGGTAGGTTTCGGCGGCGCGCATGGCGCCTTCCGTTTCCTCGTGGGCCACCCAGGTGTAGCTGGTAAAGGACATGATCTCAAAAAAGATGAAGGTGGTGTACAGATCGTCGGACAGGAAGACCCCCAGCGTGGCCCCCAGGGTGACCAGGCAGAAGAAGGTATACCGGTTGCGGTTGCGGTAATGGGCAAAGTATTCGGGACTGAACAACCCTGTGAAGCACCACATGACCGCCGCCACCGAGGCGTACAGACTGCGGAAGCCATCGGAGCGGAAATGCAGCCCCAGGCCGCAGAAGCCTTCCAGGGAATACGTTACGGCGTTCCCGCCGGAAAGGGCGCGGAGCAGCAGCCACAGCGCAGGGAAGAGGGCCAGGACCTGAACGGCCATGGCGAAGATATTCCGGGCGTTTTTGCTTTTTCGGCCGATGATATAGGAGACCGGCGCCGCCAGCATGGGCAGGAAGATCTCAGAGGGTAAAAGAAGATCCATAATTCCTCCCTCCGTCAGACCGCCCCGGCCGCGATGGCGCTGATGAAGGCGGACAGCGGGCCGGAGAATAGTGACAGGGTCAGGGTGGCCAGGGAAACGGCCAGCATGGAAAACTTCATCCGCCACCCGCATTCCGTCCGCTCGGGGGCGGCGTCCGCGTCCGGGGAGAAAAAGGCCCGGTAGGCGATGAACAGCAGATAACCCGCCGTCAGGATGGCAGAAACGACCAGGACGGACACCGATATGATCCCAATGGGTCCTCCGGCGGAGATGCCCGCCGTCGCAAGGACCCATTTGGAATGGAAGCCGGACAGCGGCGGAATGCCGGTCATGGCCAGGGATGATAATACGAACACGGCGAAGGTGACGGGCATGCGCTGGCCCAGGCCGGAGAGCTCCGGTACCCGTTCCCTGCCGGTAACAGTGGTGACCGCGCCGGACACGCTGAACAGGGTGAACTTCATCAGGGCGTGGTACACCATATGCAGCAGCGCCCCAGTGAGACCCTCGGCGGAGAGCAGGGCTGCGCCAAGCAGGATATAGGAAAGGTTGCTGACGGTGGAATACACCAGCCGACGCTTGAAATGCTTTTCCCTGACGGCCATGACCGACCCGAAAACGATGGTAAAGGCCGCGAGCGCAAAGGGGATCCACTGGGCGGCGCTGTGCCTTAACAGCTCCGCGCCGAAAGAATAGAAGGTGACCCGGATGACGGCGAAGACACCGGACTTGACGACGGCCACCGCATGCAGGAGGCTGGTGACCGGGGTGGGGGCGACGGAGGCCGCCGGCAGCCAGGCGTGCAGGGGGAAGACGGCGGCCTTGACCCCCAGGCCAAGGAAGACCAGGATATAGCCGAACCGGAGAAGGGGCACGTCGTCACGGGAGAGGCTCGCCAGCACGCCGCCGGGGGTGAAGGCGGCGGAGGAGCCCCGGGCCAGGACCAGCATGATCCCAGCGAAGGCCAGGGCCGCGCCGAAAAGGGAATAATACAGGTATTTGATGCCGGCGGCGATCCGGACGGGCGTCATGCCGTGCATGACCAGGGGGAGGGTGACCAGGGTCAGGAGCTCGTAAAAGATGTACATGGTGACGATGTCGCCCGCCGTGGCGATGCCCAGCGTGACGCCGTAGGCCATCAGGTACCAGGCGAAAAAGCTGTTGGGGCTCTTTTCATGCTCCATGTATTCAAAGGCGTACAGGGAGGCCAGGGGCCACAGGAAGGCCACCAGGGTGCAGAACAGCCGCCCGAGGCCGTCCAGGCGGAAGGAGCAGACCACGTTCTCTGTCAGGTGCAGGAAGGAAAAAGAGATCTCGCCCTGGGTAAAAAAGACGTTCCTGACCACCATGGCGCCGGTGACGAGGGTGACCGCGAGGGCATAGACCTCCCGGGGAATGCGGCGTTTGAAACGGAAAAGCGGCAGGCAGGCGCCCAGCACGATGGGGCAGAGCACGGCCGATAAAAGCAGCATAGTACCTCCTCAAATGAGTCATGCTGATGAAAGGGGGCCCTCACGGAGAGGGAAACATCCTTACAGGAGCGGCGCGGTGATCCCGGCAAAGAAGGAGGTCAGAGGCCCCGGGAACATGCCCCCGAGGAAGGTGAACAGGACGCACAGGATCATGGGGACCAGCATCATATACCCGCATTCCTTTTTGGTGAGGGAGGCGTAATCATAATCCTTGCCGGGGAAAAAGCCGTGGATGGTGACGGGCAGAAGATATCCCGCGGTCAGGAGGGCCGAAAGCAAAAGCACCGCGGGGGAAAGCCACTCCAGGAAGCCGGTGCCGGAGGCGAGGGCGCCCTGGGCCAGGCTCCATTTGCTGATAAAGCCGCCGGTGGGCGGGATGCCGATGAGGCCCAGGGAGACCAGGGTGAAGCACCAGATGGTGACCGGCATCTCCTTGCCGATGCCCTCCAGATCGCTGACGCGGGTCTTTCCGGTCTGGTGGATGATCGCGCCGGCGGAAAGGAACAGGCAGGTCTTGATGGCGGAGTGGAACACGATATGCAGCATGGAGCCCTGCAGCGCCGTGCCTTCCAGCAGGAAAATGCCAAGCAGCACGTAGCTGACCTGGGATACCGTGGAATAGGCCAGGCGCTTTTTGAACAGGTCCGTCCGGAAAGCCATCATGGAGCCCATGAACACCGTCAGGAGCGCCGTGAGGATCAGGGCGGTCTGGACCCAGGTGCCCCGGATGAAGTCCGCGCCGAAGGTATAGAAGATGAGGCGGAGGACACAGAGGACGCCGGCCTTGGTGATGACGCCGGAAAGGACGGCGGAGGCCGGGGCCGGGGCGATGGGGTGGGCGGTGGGAAGCCAGGCGTGCATCGGGAAAAGGCCTGCCTTGGTGCCGAAGCCGACGATGGTGATGAACAGGACGATCAGGAGGGTGCCCGGCGCGCAGGTAAGCGTTTCGTTCAGGCTGCCGCCCGGGACGAAGGCGGGGAAGGAGGTGTTCGGCACCAGGAAAAAGATGCCAAGCAATCCCATGGTGGCGCCAGCGATGGAATAAAGGAGGTATTTGAGGCCGGCCGCGATGGATTCCTTGGTCATCTCGTGCAGCACCAGAGCGACGGACAGGAGGGTCATGGCCTCAAAGAACAGGTACATGGTGACGGCCGTGCCGCTGAGGGCCAGGGCTTCCAGGGCGGAAAGAGTGAGCAGGTAAAACACCAGGTAGCGCTTTTCATGTCCTTCGTGGGCCATGTAGGAGAAGGAATAAAAGACAGGCACGGTCCACATGAACGCGAAGAATACGACGAAGAACCGGGCCAGGCCGTCCACGGCCAGCACCAGCGGGAGGGACTGGCCGACGGTGAGGAAGGTAAAAGAGGCGTCCTCCCCGGCGGCGCAGGCGACGACGATCGCGCACTGGATCAGGAGCGATAAGCCAGTAAAGACGTGCAGCGCGCGCGGATTCGATTCAAAGGACCGCGCGCAGCCGATAACAAGGGCGCAGGCCGCGGGGAAGAGGACGGTCAGGATCATGAGCAGGGTCATGGGGTATCCCTCCTTGGTAAGTGGGTGAGGCTTAGATCGCGTTATCGCTTAAAACCGCAGGAAACCGGAAACGAGCGCGCGGTACAGGGGCACCGAGGCGGTGCCGAGCAGGATGTTCATCAGCGCCATCACGCACAGGGCGGCGCCTGAAAGGACGCTCTGCTTTTCGGCGTGGACGTTTTTATCCCCGGGACGGTAAATATTGACCACCGCATGCAGGAAATAGACGGTCTGCAGGAAGGTGGACAGGGCCAGGGTGAGGAGCACCGCCACCGCGTGGAAAGTGTCGATGGCGATGGCAGCCTGGCTCAAGTAGATCTTGGACAGGAAGCCGCCCAGCAGCGGCACGCCGGTGAGGCTCATGGCGCCTATGGTAAAAGCGATGCCGGCAGGCACGTTCCGCCTTCCGGAGCCCGCCAGGGAATCCATTTGGGCCCGGTCCCCGGAAGACGCGATCAGCGAGGCGGCGGAGGAGAACAGCATGGATTTGGCGAAGGAATGGACCGCCATGTGGAACAGGGCGGCGATCAGGCTTTCCCGCGTGCACATCCCGATGCCCATATAGATATAGCCGATCTGGGCCACCGAGGAGAACGCCACCATCCTGCGGATGTCTGTCTGCCGGGTGGCGGAAACGGAGCCCATGATGATGCCGGCGGCGCCGAAGGCAAATATCACCGGGCAGACCCCCGACGCGCGGATCATATCAAGCCCGAAAATTCGTACGACGACCTTGATCAGCAGGAAAATGTATCCCTTGGAAATAAAGGAGGACAAAAGCGCGCCGGAGGCGGGCGTGGAATAGGAATAGGCGTCCGGGATCCAGGAGTGGAAGGGAAACAGGCCGCTTTTGATGCCGAGGCCCACCATCAGGAGGACGATGACCGTCCTGACGGAGATGGGCAGGGGATGGGGCAGGGAACTCAGCTGCAGGCGCAGGCTGTCGATGTT
>JAFWWK010000157.1 GCA_017523615.1 Clostridia bacterium | reverse complement strand
GGCGATATGCAGGCCTTTGTAAGGAAGCTCAAAGACATGGGGTACAAACAGGTGGAACTGATCGATACGACAAACGGCAAGTTCATGAAAAAGTCTGAAGCCGCTTGGATGGCGCTGACCGGATCCGCCTTGCTGACTGGCAGGAAGTGAATATCATCTAAAAAAGCATGGCTGTCCGATCCCGGAGGAACGACTGATGAAATACCATATTGAGAAAAACACCGTACAGGAGACCCTGGTGATCCCTCTCTTTGGCCGGCTGATCTGCTCCGAACGTTTCCCGCAATTGTTTTCCGACCCGGAGGCGAAACGCATCTGCGATTCTCTGGATTATGACTTTGCCGAGAAGCGCAGAAAGATAGAATCCGCGTTCGGCCTGTTCGGAGCGCTGGAAGTGGCGCAGCGCCAATACGACCTCCGGTGTGAAGCGGAGGCATACCTTCAGGCCCACCCCAAAGCCGCCGTGGTCAACCTGGGCTGCGGGCTGGACGATACTTTCCGAAAGTGCGACAACGGGCTCTGCCATGGCTATAACATCGACCTGAAGGACGTCGTCGCCGTGCGGAACGAGCTGCTGCCGGCAGGAGAGCGGGAGAGGAACATCGCCTGCGACCTCAATGATCCGCGCTGGATGGACGCTGTGGACGCTTCTGGCGGCGCTGTGTTCTTTGCGGCAGGCGTATTCTATTATTTCAGGACGGAGGATGTCAAAAACCTGTTCTCACGCATGGCGGAACGCTTCCCCGGCTCTGTGCTTGTCTTCGATTCGTGCAACCGGCAAGGCGCGAAAATGATGCGTTCCACCTGGCTGAAGGAAGCGGGAATGACGGACGTACGCGCTTTCTTCTCGCTTGAGGACGAACGGGAGCTGGAAAGCTGGAGCGGCAAATTCGCTTCTGTCACCGCGAAGAGCTATATGCGGGGTTACCGTGACATATATGGGCATGTCAGCCGGCTTCATAAGCTGATGATCCGGTTCTGCGACAGTCTCGTCAGGATGAAGATCGTGAAGATCACATTCCGGGAATGACCATGAAGAACGATTTCTGATCGTGAAAGGCGAAAAGGCAATGAACAATGCCCTGTTGACGCTGTATCAGCATATCCGTGAAACGCCGGCCTTGTCTGTTGATCTGCCGGAAGAATACGGAAAAGGCCGCATTGAGCGCCTTGAAACGAATACCTTTTCTCTATCTTCATGGAATTTGATGTTCAGCAAAGATACATATGTGGAAGGCAGTGTCCCGGAAGACATGCGTCTGCTTTTCTGCACAGGAGACGGCGTGGAATGGGCCACAAAGCGCGGGAAAATGCGTCTTGACCGCTGCGAAGCCTGCTTTTGCCGGCCATACGGTGCCCCGGAAAAAATGTGTTATCAGAGCAGCTCCCCGTTTTCGTTTCTGTCTGTTGCAATACCGATGGATCGGTTTGCGGATCTGATCGGCAGCTATATTCAAGAACCTGACAAAGCGATGGATCATGTGTTTGGAAGGCGCTTTGCCATTTCATCAGTGATCAGAAAAAGTATTCAGGACATCGGACCGCTTGGGTCAATACACGGCGGCTTAGAGATGATGAGGCTTGAAGCGCGTCTGCTGGAGTGCCTGTCACTCAGCCTGCAGGCCGCCTTATGCGAACCCGCCGGCAAGCGGCAGCTGCATCAGGACGATCTGAAGGTCATCCACGCCATTGGAAAGAGGATCGAGGAGGATCCGGCGATGATTCCGGGCATAGCCGCGCTGGCGCATGATTACTGTATGAGCGTTTCAAAGCTTACACGGTGTTTTCGTCAGGTTTACGGAACATCGCTCCATGCGTATGTGATCGAGGCGCGTCTCCAGAAAGGCGCTGAGCTTCTGACACATGGCAGAATTTCCATCCGGGAGGTCGCCGAAAAAGTGGGGTATGCGAAACCAAGCCAGTTTTCAGCTGATTTTCGCAGGCGGTTCGGCGTTCTGCCGGGAGACTACGGATCGGGTGTCTGACAGATATTTTGACCGTTTTTCGGCATCATCAGACCGTTTTCGGGGTTAAACAAAGCTAACACGCATGGTACAATGACGGCATTAAAAGGACGAGGAGGATGCTGTTCGTGAAAAAAATCCTGTGTGTGACTTTGGCGCTCATGACGCTGCTGTCCGTGGCTGCCCTGGCAGACAGCGGTTTTGCGGGCGGAAGCGGTACAAAGGAAGACCCCTGGCAGATCGCTTCCGCGGAGCAACTGGACCTTATCCGGGAAAACCTGGCCGGTCACTATGCTCTCGTCGCTGACATCGATCTTTCCGCATATGAAAACTGGGAACCGATCGGCGCGTTCCGACCGCTGTCTGACGCGCCGGAAGACGCGGAGATCCCTCATCCGGATTATGCCTTCACGGGAACGTTTGACGGAGCGGGCCATACCATCTCTAACCTGACGGTATCCGCCGCGTCTCCCATGGGCGCCGGGCTGTTTGGCTGCGCGTCGGGAACGGAAAACGGAGAAGCCCGGATCGGCAGCTTCACGCTTGAAAACATCACCGTTTCAGGTTTCTATCTTGTCGGCGGGGCGGTCGGGCTTCAGTTCATGAACTGCAAGGTCTCCGATATCACACTGCGGGGCGAGAATCAGCTTAGCGGCGCGCAGGGCATCGGCGGCATTGTCGGAATGGGGTTCGATCTGATTTCCAATTGCAC
Organism: Clostridia bacterium; assembly: GCA_017523615.1. Taxonomy (GTDB): domain Bacteria; phylum Bacillota; class Clostridia; order Christensenellales; family Aristaeellaceae; genus RUG756. Next base: position 98 of record JAFWWK010000157.1, on the reverse strand, counting down.
AGCTACCGCCAATATCACAGTGATCGGTGATGACGGAGCGTGCGCAGGTATCATTGCGGGCGGCACCACCATGAGTTCGATCGTCAACTGCGAAGCTG
>JAFWWK010000156.1 GCA_017523615.1 Clostridia bacterium | reverse complement strand
CTGCAATGGGACAAGGAAATCTGCATGGCCTTCGGGATCGATGCCGATGCTTTGCCCATTGTCACCGATTCCGATGCCATGTTCGGCGAAACCGATTTGGGCGGCTGGCTGCCAAAGAGAATCCCCATCTGCGGCGTTTTAGGCGACAGTCACGCGGCCCTTTTCGGCCATGGCTGCCTGGAAAAGGGCATGACCAAGGCCACCTACGGTACCGGCTCCTCCATCATGATGAACATTGGGCCGGACTTTGCCGCGTCGAAAAACGGCCTGGTCACCTCCCTGGCCTGGAAATACAGGGGGCAGGTCAATTATGTGATGGAGGGCAACCTCAATTACACCGGCGCGGTGATCACCTGGCTCAAGGACAGCCTGGGGCTTATTGCCTCCGCGGAGGAAACGGAGAAAATGGCGAAAGCCGCACATCCCGCCGATACCACCTGCCTGGTGCCCGCCTTCACGGGTCTGGGCGCGCCTTACTGGAAAAGCGAAGCCAGGGCCATGCTCTGCGGCATGAGCCGCACCACCGGCAAAAACGAGATCGTCCGGGCGGCCCTGGACAGCATCGCTTTCCAGATCCATGATGTGATCGCCGCCATGGAGAAGGACACCGGCATCCGCCTTCCTGTTTTGCGCGTGGACGGCGGCCCCACAAGGAACAAATACCTGATGCAGTTCCAGAGCAATATGCTGGACACGCCCGTTTCCTGCCCTGAGGCGGAGGAACTGTCCGGCATCGGCGCGGCCATGATGGCGGGCCTGTCCTGCGGGCTGTACGACGGATCCGTGCTGCATGCGCTGCGCTATCACACCTATCAGCCTTGCATGGATCCGGAAGCATGCGCTGAAAAGCTGGATCTGTGGGGAGACGCCATTCATAAAGCAACTGCTTTGTAAACTGAACGCATGCCGGGAAGAGATCATGAGGATCCTGATCGGTTGATGGAACATTTTTATGTCAGCAACGGCTTTTCCCAATCTGCTCAGCGCTTTACCGAATTGTTATGCGTGAACATCCATGGTGCAGATCATGGGCGCGTCACCGCGGTCCCGGATGGAGCGGTGTTTGTGCATGCCGCCGCCGACGGCTGGCATGCGGCGATCGGAAGCCGGGCCGGCCGGCTGCCCGGCAAGGACAGTGAGATCACAGAAGAATAAATGGATAAGCCCTCAACTCGGCCTGATTGCCGGGCTGAGGGCTTTTTTTACAGTTCCATCGTGATTTGAGGATCTTTCCAGCTTTCCTGTTTTGCTTCATGTATCCGGTCGTCCGGCATTGGGTGACCGATCAGCAGAGGCGATCCCGGATCGTGGGCCAGTCTGTTCCTTTGAACAGTATCCGCGTCATAGTTGGCGTAGCAGTAGCGGCACAAGTGGGCGCAGGTATTGTATGCCCCGATGTCTCCGCCCAGATAACAGGCGCACTCCTTCCGGGCGGCCGGTCTCACAGGGACCTTCAAGCGCTGATGGAGTGCCTTTTCATAGGCCGCGATGGTCATACAGCCGCTGCAGTCCGCGCCGAACTGCTTTAGTTCGTTTCCTTCGGCGCAGGGGCGGATGGCCATACCGTATTGCCTGCCGATCTCAACAAAGGCTTTTCCCAATTTCAGCCGCTGTTCCGCAGTGACTGCCCGAGCTTCCGGGAAATTGCGCCGGGTCTTTTCATACAGGTCGATAAAGCTGATCACAGCGGTCCGGGTATAGCCGGACAGGGCTTTCGCCATGTATTCAAAGGCTTTGATATGCCTCTCGACAGGATATGTATCGCTGATGAAAACAGGATCGTATCGCCAGCCCATACCGTCCGCACCCACAATATCGGACAGCCGCCTGAAACTGTCCAACACCTGCAGTTTGCCCGGCACATGGGGTTCGATCTCTTTCCCATAGGGTGTGATGGTCACAAACCAGTATTGCCCGAAGGGCCGAAGCAGATCCATATGCGGAAGCATAGGGGAGGGATCCTTGGTACAGAAACCGATCAGGTCCACCACGTCCGGCGTCAGACGATATCGGGTGAGGCTGTGAGGATCATAGGGATTTCGCACCAGGACAAAGCCCGCCTTCAGCCGATTGACGAACCAATCCGCATAAAAAGCCGGAATGTCCGTGCGCATGCCTGTGTTGATGATCATGAAACCAGCTCCCTGATCACCTGCGCGGAATCTCCGCCGATCACAACGGAGCGGTCGCGGATCTCCTTCGGTACCGGCAATGCCTCCATGTTCAGGCAGGCATACGCAGCGTTTTCATTCTGATACACCTGCTGCCAGAAGCTGTATTTGATGATCCCCGGGGTGTTGTAGCCGACGCCGATCTCCAGGAACACCACCCGTTTATCCCGGTGGGCAGTCAGCCAGGCTTCGTATTCCACGGCAGCTTTCTGCCAGCCTTCATCCTCCACAAACTTGTCGTCGGAGCGCAGATTCATGATCAGGGGGCGCCCGCATACAGGGCACTTGGGAAGCAGTTCCGTGGGAATGCGCATGGCCGCGGCAGCCCCATCCGGCAAGGTCAGGCCGTTATCCTCCCCGATGATGAAGCCCTGGGCCAGGATCATGCTACGGATCGTGGGATAGTTTTCCCAGGTCTTTTTGCAGCAGGGTTTGCTGCACTGAAACAGTCCGTAATCGCCCTGGGTATAGAACAGGCGCTTTTTATCGAAGCCCGCCTTTTGGAAGCAGTGGTCCACATTGGTGGTCAGCACAAAATAATCCTTGTCCCGCACCAGCCGGAAGAGATCGGCATAGGTATTTTTCGGGGCGTCCATATACCGGTTGACCCAAATGTACCGGCTCCAGTAGGCCCAGAATTCCTCTCTGGTTTCATACGGATAAAACCCACCGGAGTACATATCGCAAAAACCGTACTTGCGGCTGAAATCGCTGAAATACCGGTCAAAGCGTTCTCCGCTGTATACGAACCCGGCGGCGGTGGAAAGGCCCGCGCCCGCGCCGATGATAACGGCGTCCGCCTGCTGGATGTGTTCTTTGAGTTCCTGAATCTTCTTTTCCATGATGATCACTCCCTGCCGTTTTTCCCTGCGGCATTTATACCATAGCACAACGCAGCTGATTTTGTAAGTACGCACCTTTTGGTAACCACCCGGTCACAAAAAGTTCGATCTCTGTCAAACAGCCAAACAAAAGCAGGAAGCTGCCAAACAAGTACCGATCCATCTGAAGAAGCGTTCTGAGGGAATGATCCCTCATGGTATTCTTTCTGTTCCAGGTATGGGCGTGTGGCGGCTGATGCGGTACGCAAGGCCTTCACCTGGGCCTTGATGTCTTTCTGAATCGATCTGAGCTCCTGTTCTCTTCTGTCCGTTCTGATCAATTGATCGATCTGAGCCTGAAACAGTCCGATGCAGTATTCCTCCACCTCTTTAAAAAAAGAGGCGAGCTTACCCGGAAGCGCGTGTGGCACGCCTTTCATCAGCCATTTCCGCCGCCATGCTCGGACAGGAGCAGGATGTCTTCTGCAACACTAGTTTCGGTAAAGTTACATGCATAAACATATTTGTGATATACTGAAGCTGTTTTCTTGTCCAACATGATCTTTGGAAAGAAATCATCTGTATGCAAGAAACAGCATCCTTGTTACGTCTTGATAATGGAAGGTATGCCGGGGTGACCGGCAGTGGAAAGAAGGACAGTCATGATGAAAAAAACCATCCTTTGCCTTGTTGCCCTGATCCTCATGCTGTGCAGCGCTTCGGTATGGGCAGCCAGCGGTGATGAAGCGCTGATCACAGACATACTCCGCCAGGCAGGCATCACCGAGCCGGTGCAGCTTTCCCAATGGGGCGACACGGCGGCCTGCTTCGCCGGGACGGACAGCGTCAAAAGGCTGGTCCTTCTGGAACGGCATGACGGCGCGTGGCAGATCGTCATTGACAATCCCACCGCCCTGATCCAGGACGCGGACTGGCCTGAGCTTTATCTTGACAGTGACATATCCATCTACTGGACTTATATATTGTCCGATCAGGAGGTTCTCCGCTACCACAGTTCCCGCGGCCCGGACGATGTCTGGGGACCGGTGGACCAATACTATGGGGACAGCGGTTACGGAGAGCATACGTACAGTTGGATCACAATGTGGGATGACGCTCACGGTGGTGAAATCATCCGCGGTCTCTATGTCTCGGACGAGAATGACAACACCGAGCTTGTGAAAACGGAGTACCTTCCTGCTGCCTGGCTCAGCGGGGATATCAGACTGTCCGATTTTGACCTCCGGGTTTTCCCGACCCTGGTTGACCCGCAGTTCGGCGCATGGTTTGAAAACGACCGTTTCTTCGTGGAGGCGTCAGCGGTCTTGATGCCGGGGTGCTCTTACATAAAAGGGATCCTGAAGGACGGAGCGCTGCATTTTCTAGTGAGGGACCTGAATACCTGCGAAAAGCATTATGTGATCGTCGAATACGCGAGTCGGCGAAAGGTGAACCTGATCGTCAGCACACCCTTGCCGGAGAACACGGCCCTTGGCTACGAAAACTTCACCGACAGCCTGTGGATCGACGGGCGCTGCGTGACGGTTCAGATGCTCTATTCCGGCAAGGCGGGACTGGAGTACATCTACGATGACGGAGCCCAGGCCGAAGGATCGGGAGGCTTCCTGTTCTTCGGCGACAGAACGGTCTGGGACGGTTCGGCGGTGCCGTTACAGACCATCCTCTACGGCGACCATCCCTGGGACGATATCACGCAGATCAACTGGAACACCCTGCCGCACAATCTGTCGGAAGCCTCTGCGCGGATGGATTCCGGCAATTATGCCATGGTTGTGAATCCGGATCCATCCGACCGCCTGCACCTGCGGGAGCGGGCTGACAAAAGGAGCCGCTCCCAGGGCAAGTATTATACCGGGACCGCGGTTGGCGTCATGGCTCAGGACGGCGACTGGACGCAGGTGACATTCGGCGATCGGAGCAGTTGGGTGCGGGGCTATATGATGAAGCGCTACCTGGCTTTCGGGCAGTCCGGCAGCGCGCTGCGGCTTGATCTGTCCGCCATGCCGCAGCTTTCCCCGGCCCACCCCATCCTGAAGGTCTACCGGCAGCCGCAGGCAGGATCCTATGTCACCCATTGGCAGGAAAACCACGGATCGATGCGGGTGATCGGGATCATCGGGGACGAATGGTATCACGTCTGGTTCCCGGCCACCGGGGAGTATGGGTTTGTGCGGCAGACTGATCTGGCGGCGGGGAATGGGTAACAGCGTAGGCCAGGAGGAAGATAGACATGAGAAGGCTTATCTCAATTCTGTTGATCTCTTTGCTATTCGCCTTGTGCAGTTTGTCAGCGGCAATGACAGAAAGCGCCGCCGAATCGGATCTGATCGGCACCTGGCAGTTTGTGGGCGGCGGCTTCTTACCAGAAATACGATGAGGATGCCATCCGTGCCGAAATCGAGGCCCGCATTCAAAACGGCACGGCCACAGAATTCGACGCACTTGTATTGGATTACATCACAGATGATCTGGGACCCGTACTCGCTGAGAACCTTCACTTGCGAAGTGTTGACGCTGTGGTGGACTAGTACAGTTTACGATTTCGAGATCGCAGGCAGCGACGGCACCGCTGAAGACCTTGCCTTCTATGTCTGGCGTGAGCCCGGCGGGGAGTGGATCGGCGGCATGGGCGGGTATGAGTGACGGCAAGAGAGGTCCGTTTCAGCAACGCAGCGCTTGAAAGATCGCCAACATGGAACAGCTCCCGCAGGATGATCGCCCTGCGGGAGCTGTTCCATTCAGATATTGCGACGCTGGTATCTCATCATGCTTAACGATTCAGCAGCCGTTCATAGATCTCCCGGTCCAGATCCTTGAACACATTGAACACCACCCGCATGCCGCTCCCGGTTTTCGCCAGCCAGGTCAGCACGGTCTCCACCGCGATCTCAGCGGCCCGCTGATTGGGGAACATGAATACCCCCGTGGAAATACAGCAGAAGGCGATGCTCCCGCAGCCGTTCTCAGCCGCCAGTTCGAGGCAGGAGCGGTAGCATGAGGCCAGGAGACGCTCATGCTCCGCTGTCAGCGGGCCATCCACGATCGGCCCGACGGTGTGGATAATATACCGGCACGGCAGATTGTAGCCCGGCGTGATCTTTGCCTGTCCGGTCGGCTCGGGATATCCCTGCTCCTGCATGATGCAGCTGCAGCGGAGCCGCAGGCGTATCCCGGCTTTTGAGCCGATGATGTTGTCAATGCAGTTGTGAAGAGGCTGATAGCAGCCGGTCATGCCGCTGTTGGCGGCGTTTACGATGGCATCCACGCGCAGGGTCGTGATATCACCCTGCCAGAGGCAGATGCGGTCCGACAGGCTGCAGGGGGTCAATTCCGCAAGGCTTGTGATGCCGGCCTGGCGGTTCTCGTCAGTCAGGTACTCATCCTGAACTGAGAGGAATTCCTCTGAGATCGGTTCCGGCGGGCGAACATTCATCAAGGCGCGCAGCAGGTCCTTTTGCTCCTGCGCATTGTCCGGAATACCGTAGCGGCTGTATGCCGGCGTCTCGCTCAGCAGCTGTTGAATCAGCCAGATCCGCTGTTCATCGTGTGTCATGGATGCTCACTCCTTTGGCTTGTGCGAGGCGAAGCAGCTGATGATAGGCCTCCCGGCTCGGATGATGATCGGATCAGCCGCAGGCATCTTTCCTGCTGGTTCATTCTGCCTCCCGTACCATCTGCTGATATTTCAAACCCCAGGCTTCCATCGCCTGGATAATTGGACGCATGGAATCACCAAGTTCACTGAGGGCGTATTCCACCCTGGGAGGCGCTTCGGGAAAGACCGTCCGGGTGATGATGCCGTCTGTTTCCAGCGCTCGCAGATTATCTGTCAGCACCTTCTGGCTGATGCCGGGGATGGAACGCAGCATTTCATTGAACCGCCAGGGCCGGGCCATCAGATTGCGCATGATCAGCAGCTTCCATTTGTTTCCGATCAGCCGGACCGTTGCGGCGACCGGACAATCCGGGAACTCTTCTTTCGGCAGCATTTGCAGCACCTCCGGATGAATGCACGCTCACTTTTGAATGTTAGAAGCATTTTATCATATTCTGACTCGGAATACCAATGTTTTATATAACCATGGCTTTACGGCAGTGCTTTCGGAAATGGCAATTCATCAGAAGATCCTTCATGCCCCCCTTCACCGAAATTTTATTTTCGGATCAAACGAGTTTTTTAACTGGTACCAATTCGATATAGCCTCGCTCGCCCACGGGCTCAAGTTGGATGCGGGGGTTAGTCTCATCCCATTGATATCCGATAAACTCGGGATCATACTTTTTCTCGGCTTCCCAGACCTCGCTTATAGCTGCTTCATAATTCTCTTCCGCGAATGGTTCTCCTCTGAAGAGAAGATATGTGGATGCCGGAAGATCAATTACTTCAAATCCTTCAGGGACTTCCCCTTTATAATCAGGCTCGACCTCTACACCCTGAACATATTCGTTTGTTGCGGGATTTCTGAGTTCCTTGGGAAGAAATAAACAGACCGGCTCTCCGCTGATGGACTTTATGCTGGTCAGAAGTCCCCAGACATCGCAGCCGACTTCCTCACAGTAACTCCAATACCCTGTTGCGTTGATCCCTCTTTTAATGATCACCTTGCGTGAAGGTTTCTCAACCACCTGAATAAATATATTTCTGATATCGCTCATCTTACCCCCGCTCCTTTCTTTATCGATGATGAATGAAGGAGTAAACAGCCAGACGGGTATCGGGCTTGTGGAGTACTCCTTTGGATTTATGCCGAATTCACGTCTGAATGCGCGCTGATATCCATCGACACTTTTATATCCCATATCCATTGCCGCATTGAGGATCTGGCAGGATTCGTCACGAAGTTTCAATGCTGACTTAGACAGCTTAAGGCGCCTTATATATACCGCAGGGGTCATGCCGAGAACCTTGATGAATATCCTCCTCGCGTGCCATGGAGAAAAAGAAGCCGCTTTTGCAAGATCTTCAATGGATATCTCTTCGGAGATATGTTCATTGATAAAATCCTGCATCTTCCGAACGGCTTTTCTCTGTTCTTCCATCCGCTCACCTCCTTGTGAGCTGATACTATCATAAAAGGATTATTTAGTTCTCGACTATTTTTGCCCTTTTCGGGAATGGGTCGATTCAAAGATCAGGAGCATTTATTGAAACGGGAATGCTTGCGTAATCCGTTTCCAAAGCTCCGCCTGCATTTTCGGCAAGGATATAAACATGGTAATCCGTTCCCCAGCCGTTCAGGTCACAGCCATTTGGCAGAAGGAATGTACCGCCGGAGTCTGACGAGCTGCCCAAGGCAGTATAGCAAAGGATGGCAGAGCCGTTTGCGTTGCCCGGTGTATATTCCATGTCCAGTATGAGCACACAGGCGCGGGTCGTCTCCCCGGCGCTTGCTCCGCCGATGCAGTACGGGATGGTCACCGTTGTTTCCGCAGCGGCGGCTTTTTTGTTATCCGGAACCGTAATTGTCAGCTCACGGTCGATCAGCGTCAGCTTATATTCATCTTTCCCGAATTCGATGGAGGTTGTGAAGAGAATGGATCTCTGGCTGACGTTCAGCGCCGGAGCCACGCCCAGATAGTATTCCGCACCGATAAGGTTCAGGAGCCCGCCGCAGTTCACGTCGCCGACGCTTCCGGATTCGCCGGCGGCGGGGGAGCGCAGCCACCAGTAGTTGAACATGCCGCCCTTGACACGGTTGGGAACCGGGTATTTCGGGATGACCCAGATATTCCATCCCCGGTCGGGCGCGTACCCGTAAGCTTCATTGGTCACATCCGAAACATCCAGCAGAAATATCCTGTCGTTCACAGCGGCAGGAGCTCCGTAGGTGCGCGCTTCCGGGGAATCTTCCGGCCAGGATCGCCCTCCGTACCCGGTACTGACCGCGATGGCAGCCTGCTCCGGCGCTGCGAATCCATCCAGGAACGGGCCGTTCAGGACTGTCCGGAGATCGCTGCCCAGCCATGAGCCGGAATATGGTTCCGTATGGTCAAAACGATCCACAAACAGCGTTTCGTCGCTGTCCAGAAACAGGACTTTTTCGGAAGTATAGGCCGTGACATCCTTTGCCAGCACACGGAACCGGATCGGCCTGCCGTCATACTTTCCGAAATACACATAGCTGCCGGACCAGGGGACATCCGCGGTGCTGCCCGGGACCGGGTTGGAGATGCGGGCCGTTCCAAGGCCTGTATTCTCCATATTCTTTTCGAATGCTGCCGGCCGAGGATCGTTCTCCGGCGGTTCCTGTATTTCACCCGAGGCCGGAATGCTTCCCGGTGCGTTCAGCGGCAGCGGGATGCCGGCATGATCGGTCCTGCAGGGACCGTTCAGGTTTTCAGCCAGAAGATAGACATAATAATCGATCCCCCAGCCCTCCGGATCGCAGCCCGCGGGGAGATCAAATGTGTCGCCCGCCTGTAAGGCGGTATAACCGAGAATGCCTGCGCCGTTCGGATTTTCCGGGATATACGCTTTGTCGAGGATCAGGACGGACACGCGCGTCGCGGGATTTACGTCCGGTCCGCCTGCTTCGCAGGGGATCGTGACGGTTGTTCCTTCGATCGATGCCATCCCGCCGTCAGGCACCGTGACGGTCAGGCCGCCGTCCAGCAATGTCAGCTTGAATTCGTCCGCGCCGTTTCCTGTCAGGGATGTGAAAAGGATGGAACGCTGATCCACATTCAGCGCGGGGGAAACGCCGATCGCGCCGGAGCCCCGGTATACGCCGGCATCGGAGGACAGCCTGGTATAGAACCCTCCGTCGTTGACCACGGCCAACAAGTGCCAGCCGCGCATTTCGCTGTTTTCCGAGGCGGCGGTGCGCAGATACCAGCATCCTCCGGTACGCGGTGAACCTTCTTTTTTGCGGTTATAAACCGAGTGAAAACGGCCCGTGTCATCCCTTCCGTCGTCCGATGAATACCCGTAGGCTTCGCTGCGGACTTCCGCCGGGTCAAGAAGAAATACTTTGTCATTTATGCTGACGGGCGCGCCGCATGCCCCTTTTTCCATGGAGCCCGTTTCATAGACGACGCCTCCGTTTCCGGTGCTTGTGGCGATCGCTTCCCGTTCGCATGCATCAAACCCGGCAAGAAAAGTACTGTTCAGCGTTTTCTGAAGCGTGCTGCCGTTCCATGAATTGGAATAAGGCTCCGCGCTGTCAAAGCATTCTTCAAAAAGGGATACGTCGCTGTCAAGGAACAGCGCTTTATGGGATGTGTATGCCGTCGAATCCTTCGCAAGCACACGGAATTTGATCGGCCTGCCGTCATAGGTCCCGAAATAAACATAGCTGCCGGACCAGGGCGCGTCCTTGTCAGCCGGTATATCCGGGTCGGACAGGCCCGCGGTTCCGAGCCAGGTGTCCTCCAGGTTCTTTTTCGCGCCTGCGGTTGATGTCACGTCTTCTCCCATTGTCTTCGGGATGAACATAAGCATCATGATTGACGCAAGAATTGCCATGATGATCCACGGCGTTCCTGTTTTCAAATACTCACCGGCCCCAATGGCTGCCGGATCATCCGATAGAACATCTGCATTCATCCCTTTTGGCATGATCAATTCCTCCGCTCTGCTCTGCAGGCTTCGCATCGTCGATAGTCCGTTATGGAATTTGTCACTCGGCTGTGAAAATATTTTTACGCATGGCCGCTTGCCCTGTTTCCCTGACAGCTTCAATAAATCACGTTTTTTAATAAAGAGCCTTGATTGTAAAATGCCTTTTGGCGCGTTCATGGACAGGATGAAGCCCGCATTGATTGAGCCGACAGTTTCAACTTGAATTCACTCTCAATACTTGATTATAAGCCAAACCAAACGCTCAGTCAATTTTGGCCGGAAACGCCAGAGAATAATTCTTCAAAAAGGGACCGGTTCTGCGCTTGATTTCATCAATAACTATGACGTTCAGGAGCCTGAGCGCCTTCTTTTTTTCCTGTTATTGAGATAAAAATGTCAGCCGCCCCCCTTCTGCCCGATCGGATGGTGCCCCTGAACGAGGATCCGAATGGACCGATGAGACCCAACGAGACAGTTTTGCGAACTGATTTTTTAACGAATGTATAAATTGGCCATACATTTTTTGCGATTTGACCATATATTACATTTTCATCTATTTACAATCGAATGTAAAGATGATATAATGCACTCAATGGGATCAATAATCGTTCGTATACCCGCTTGTAAAGGAATAAACAAAAAGGATGTAATAAAAAATGCGCTACACCAATCCCATTCTTTACGGAGATTATTCAGACCCCGATGTAGTACGGGTGGGCGAGGATTTTTATATGATTTCCTCCTCATTTACATATGTGCCGGGTCTTCCCGTGCTGCACTCAAGGGATCTGGTGCATTGGGAACTGATCGGATACGCCGTCCGTCACCTGCCATTCGCCAGATATGACAAGCCTGCCCATAAGTGCGGCATTTGGGCCCCCAGCCTGCGGTATCACAACGGAACGTTCTACATTTATGTGTGCATGCCGGATGAGGGACTGTTTGCCTTTACCACGAAGGATCCGGCGGGGGAATGGGAATGCCATTACGTAAAGGACGTGACGGGCTGGATCGATCCATGCCCTTTGTTTGACGATGACGGACGCGCATGGCTGGTGCATGGCTTTGCCGCAAGCCGAGCGGGGATCAATAATGTGCTGTATGTGCATAAAATGTCTCCCGATGGCTTGATCGTGTTGGATAAGGGCAAAATGGTGTATGACGGCGCGGATCACAATGATATTACCGTGGAAGGGCCCAAGGCCTATAAGCGGGACGGGATGTACTGGATCCTTTGCCCCGCCGGAAGCGTGAAGCCCGGTTATCAATTGGCGCTGCGTGCGGAAAACATTTATGGTCCCTATGAGCGCCGGGTCGTACTGGGCCAGGGCAACACCCCCATCAACGGCCCCCATCAGGGCGGCTGGGTGAACGATGGCCGGGGCAAGGATTGGTTTATCCATTTTCAGGATATGGATGCCTACGGGCGGGTAACGCACCTGCAGCCCGTGGATTGGAGCGACGGCTGGCCGGTGATGGGCAAAAAAGGCTCCCCG
>JAFWWK010000155.1 GCA_017523615.1 Clostridia bacterium | reverse complement strand
GGATCAGGTCCGGATCGGCATTAGCCAGATCACCTATCGTCTGGCAGTTGATCAGCGCCAGCCTTCTTGTTGTAGCCGGGCCGACATACAGAAGCTCCGAGACCGGCAGAGGCCATACTTTCTCCCTGTAATTCCTACGGGTAATTACCGTGACAGCGTTCGGTTTCTTCATATCGCTGCCGAGCTTTGCGAATTTTTTGGAAAAAGAGACACCGACCGATACTGTCAAGCCGGTTTCATCTTCCACCGCGTGCCGGATTTTTTCCGCCGTTTTATAACCTATACCTTCAATATCATTGGTACCGAAGCGGGTCTGATGAAGGAATATCTCGTACAGTACTGCGGAATTGCACCGGAAAGAATCTATATTGATGAAAGCGCTATGACGACGCTCGATAATGCCGTAAACACTTTCACGATCCTGAAAAACCAGGGGGTCGATACGATCACCATAGTGACTTCTTCCTATCATCAGCGGCGGGCGAACATCCTGTATGAAACGCTGGCGGAAATTGTCCGGAAAACGGAAGGCGTTTCCATCACTGTTATCGGGAATTACAGCTGCGAAGCGCAGACGTCGAAAGAGCTTGAAACATATGATGCCAGGATCGCCGCTATGCAGCTGAATGAAATGCTGACGAAATTCCTGCCTGAAGAGTAAGCATACCTGATCGATCCGCGTCCGGAGAATGTGCTGATCCTCGATGACCTGTACAATACGCTCCGCAAACAGGAGGAACGCGAGACGCAGTTCCTGGCGACCGCTCTTGAAATCTATGTTACAGGTTGTTTGAACGTTTTCGATCACAGGACCAACGTGGATATGCAGAACCGGCTGGCCTAATATGACATCAAGGAACTCGGAAATCACGTTATTGAAAAAATCCATATATAAACCTCCGCATATCAAAAAGCTGCCATTGCCGGCAGCCTGATCGTTGTATTTCTTTCTGCCATCCCGTCAGTTGCTTCGTATCAATAGGTGTCCAGGGTAAAACGCCCGGACAGAAAATAACGAATGACGCCAATATGGCAGGAGAAAATAAAAATGAAGACTGAACTGAAAGCAAACGAAATGGAACAGGTAAACGGCGGAAACTTCTTCGCTGATCTGGAGGAAGTACTGAGGAGGATCTTCGCGGAACCCTCTGAGCCCGCGAAGCAGAACACCCCGGTCCCGCCGAAACCCGCAAAAGCCCGTGTTAAATGCTGATCTACCCTGAAGACGATTCCCGGGGGCTGTGAAAAAGAAAAAGCCCCTTGAGCAAGACACAAAAAGTGCCTCTATCCGATGGAAAGCATTGGATCGGAGGCACTTTTTGCGGTAAAAATGTTCCTGTAATGAAACAATACAAGAGACAGATAGGATCCTTTTCATGCTCACATCTGCCTTTCCGTAAATTATTCGACTTTTTATATTTTGACAGCGGACCGCGGTCGACAAAAAAGAAGAATGGAGATGATGTTAAAAAAAGAAGAATAATCGCGTATTTTGATGAAATGATCTAAAAACAGAAGAATTTTGGAAAATCAAATGCGAATTGACCGAAAAGCGGCGTTTGTTTGCCTTTTTGATATTTGACTATCTTTGATCTATGGATTATACTATGATCACCATCAAGGGAAGGAGATCGAAAGTGAACCTGACCGGGATGGAATAAAATGCGACCCTGCAAGCGTGGCGGCGAACCAAGCGTACAAGGCCAATTGGAGGTTAGCATTATGAGTACTTATCTTCCTACCGTGTTTGGTGAAAACCTGCTGGACGTGTTTGACGATTTCGACCGTGACTTCTTCCATGGCTTCGGCCGTCCCGAGCATGTGCTCTATGGCAAGAACGCCAGCCGCATGATGAAGACCGATGTGAAAGAAACGGACGAAGGCTATGAAGTGGATGTGGACCTACCCGGCTTTACCAAGGACGAGATCAAGCTGGAGCTGAACAACGGCTATTTGACCATCTCCACCGAAAAGAGCCTGAATAAGGAGAACAAAGGCAAGATGCTTCGCCAGGAACGCTATGTAGGCACCATGCAGCGCAGCTTCTATGTGGGCGGAAGCATCACCGAAGAGGATATCAAGGCCAAGTATGAAAACGGCGTGCTGAACCTGAAGATCCCCAAGAAGGAAACCAAGAAGGTCCCTGAAAAGAAGCAGATCCTGATCGAAGGATAAAAAACCCAAAAGCAAAAGGCCTAGCGGAGCAAAATGATCCGCCGGGCCTTTTGCTTTGATTTTCTTCTGGTACTCAAATTGGTTTGTCCAATTTGAGATGCCGCATGCTGCGCACCCTCCGCGCAGCGCTATGCGCTGCATGACATTCAATATGATCTCATACGCGCCGGCGGGGGATGTGCTGGTGAACGGCAGGCCGATGTCGATGCCGTGATCGGAATGGTTTTTTTAAATATTCCAGGTTTATCCCGGTCATCGAAACTTTGGGACGCTCCGTCAAGCGCGGGAATTACGCTTGCATCCGGACGGCAGGGATTGTTCTTTGTCCTCAGCCTCCTGACAATTAATTGCGAAAGGCAGGACCTTGGTGGATGCGCCGTCAGTTCTTGTTCACGTCCATCATGACAGCGGCTAGCTGGGCCTTTTTGAAGGGCCAGTCGTATACCGTGCCGATGTAGTCTTTGCCCAGCATATCGAAAAAGTTTCCGCCGATGCTGATTTCCGGCAGACGTCCGACCAGCTTTCCGTCCTCCAGCAGGAAAGCCAGTTGCACGGGCGTCGCAAAATGACCGTCGGGCGTCGTATCGCCGCCGGAAGCGATCATCATGAGCACCGCTTTTCCGGGCGCCAGTTCCTTCAGGGTCTCAGCGGTCTTTGCCAGGAAGCAGCTGTGGAATCCAATGGATGGAACGCCGTCATATGGCGCGTCGGCTGTACCGGGATTTGGCAGCCCGTACTGCTCCGCGGTCTTTTTTGTGGTCAGCAGGTTCCTCAGCACGCCGTTTTCAACCAGCACCGGCCGGTGATCCTTTGCAGCGCAGCCTTCGGCGTCGAAGAAACAGGTTTCGAAGGAGCTGTCCGGATTCATGTCATCGCAGAATGTCAGCTTCTCGCTGAAGACTTTTTCCCCCAGCTTGCCGCTCAAAAGCGACGCGCCGGCGGCGTACAGGTCGCCGATAAAGTGCTGGAGAGTCGTTCCGAACAGATCCTGGGGCATCGCCACCACGGGCCGGCGGCCGGGCTCGATGTCCGCCGGGGTGTAGAACGCGTCGTACTGCCGCTTGAATTCGGCCAGGATCATCTCCGGGTCGAAATGCTCCCCCTGCCAGGCAAACACCATGTCGAACAGGTTGCCGGAGCCGCGGTTCTGCCCAAGCAGTTCAATGGACAGATATCCGCCGGAGCTCAGCAGGTGCCGTCCCAGGCTGTTTCGGTATTCCGTTCTGCCATGAACAAGCCTGATCTTGTTGGAGAATGCCATCCTCGGACACTGCGCGCCAAGGCGTGCGAGGAAATCCTTCATGGTTGGGATCAGTTCCGGTGTCGGGATGATCTCTTTGTCGTGCAGCTCGGTGATCTCCGCAGCGCCTTCCAGATCACACGGATACGGGATGCCAAAGGAAAGAGCCTCCTTCGCCTGTTGGGTCAGCGCTTCCTCGTCCGGTTCTCCCAGACATCCGGCGACGCCGATACATCCGTTTTCATATACGCGGACGGTCCCGGTCGTCTTTTCCAGCTCGCGGTAGCTGTCGATCTGCCCTGCGGTCACGTTCAGCGTAATGGTATGCTGTGTCTCTTGAATAAATTCTTTTTCCATCTTTCTGCCCTCACTGTACATTCATGGAGGAGACCCGCACGTACGGGCCGCCGAAGCCGACCGGAAGACCGCTCTGCTCCATCTTGCCGCAGCCGCCGGTCACAAAGGACAGCAGCTCCACATCCTTCGTCAGCCCGTCGATCAGGCCGAGGGTTTCAAACACGGAGCCCGTGATCACGCTGATCTGCACCGGCCGGCCGAGCTTCCCGTTCACGATCTCGTAGGATACGCTCGGCGCGATGGTGAAGGTGCTCATGCCGCTGCCGTGGTTGATGGTTTTGATGAAATAACCCTTTTCGATCGGGGCGATCAGTTCATCGAAGTCCAGGTCTCCGCCCTCGATATATGTGGTGGTCATGCGGACGATGGGTTCGAAGGTGCAGTCGATTGCCCGTGCATTGCCGGTCAAGCCTTCATCCAGCGCGGCGGCGGTCATGGCGCTGTGCAGCCGGCCTGCCAGGATGCCGTTTTTGATCAGGTAGTTTTTTCGCGCCTTCGTGCCCTCGTCGTCGTAGGGAACAAATCCGGAGCCGGGAATGCTGCCGCATTCGGCAATGGACAGGATCGGTGAGCCCACACTCTTTCCCAGCTGCCATTCGTTCTTCATGGATTCGTCGGACAGCATGAAGTCCGATTCGGACTTGTGTCCGAAAGATTCATGCGCAAACACGCCCGCGGCCTGCGGCGACAGCACCACGGGATACTTTCCGGCCTCCACCGGCACGGAGCTGCGCAGGAAAGCCGCCTGCTCCCGGACCGCTTCCCGGAGCTCCTCCCCGATGCCGGTCATCTCGCCAAAGCGCGTTCCGCCCTTCTGCCAGGAGCCCTGGAACTGCTTTTCGCCCTCCGCCATGCTGAAGCCGAAGGAAAGCCCGCAGGTTTGGTAATCATACTCGATGTCGGCGCCAAGGCTGGACATGAAATGAAAGATGCTGCTGCGGTCGAGGTACATTCCCGTCGGCAGGACTACGCAGGGATCCTCCGTCAGGAGCGGCAGAAAGCCGAGCAGCAGCTTCTGCTTTTCGGCCAGCGGGATCTTCCGTACCGAGCAGTCCGTGAAGGTGAACAGCCTGTCCCTGTTTTTTTCAAAGCGTTTGACCACCGGGTCCTCCAGGATGTCCGAATTCTCCTCCGCGGCGGCGTACAGCCCGTCCAGCGTTTTCTGCAGGTGATCGACATCCGTCACGGAAGCATAGTACCAGAGTTTCCCGTCGTAAACGCGCAGGAATGCCTGCTGCTCCTTGCGGTTCCGCATTTCTTCAAGCTTTCCCGCCTTGTAGGAAATGACGGTCCGGCTCCGGTCCTCCACACGGATGTCGGCGTAATAGCCGTTTTTGAATTGGATCATGGGTTCGGCTCCTTTCCAGAATATGATTCAAATGGTATTTACTGATCCGGGTGCAGCTCCCTGCGCCGACGCATTGCGTGCCGCGGTTTCGATTTCGCGTTTGAGCTTCGCCATGAACGCGTCGGATACATAGGGGCAGATATCATCTTCGACGGTGTTTTTCAGGCCGTCCAAGGCCGTCGCTCCGGTCTCGTCATAGACGCCCTGCTTTTCCGCATCGCGAAGCAGGATCACATTTTCCAGGGTGAAGATGGGATCAAGGTCAAAAGCCGCGGCCATCCGGACCGCCGTGCGCAGGCTTTCTTCCGATTTTTCCGTCAGTCCCATGCCTTCCTGCAGGACGGACAGGGTAAGGTAAAACAGGCTGACGATCTTATCAAGATAGGCGTGCCGCGCCGGGTCTTCCTTGAGGCTTTCAAGGAAACGGATGGTCCACTCCGCCGCGCGGATCCCCCGGTCGAACCGGGCTGTGGCGATATAATAGGATACATATCCCGACATGGTGGTCATCATATCGCAGAGATGGCGGATAAAAGCCGTTTCCGTAAAATTGATCCCCTCCTCGGGCTTTTTTTCACGCATGGTGTACAAACAGCCGATCCTTGCGTCGTTGCTGCCCGTAAAGTTG